>JBIOWB010000090.1:0-13380 GCA_044868125.1 Solirubrobacterales bacterium | reverse complement strand
CAACCGCCGGCGGACCCCGATGGCGGCCTTCCAGACGTTGCTCGGGCTCGGAGCCGCACATGCCCCGAGCACCTATGCCGAGATCGTCGGCGACGTCGCGGCCTGAGCGAACCGGATACTCATGAGCGCTGCTATTCGGCCTCCCTGCGTCCTTGCCCCGCTTGGTCCGGCGCTCGCCAGATCGCGCACGCGGGTTTCGCCAATCCCTCCTAGCGACAGAGCACCGGTAGACGCCCAGGGTCCGGGACCTTCGCGAAAGCAGTTGCTGTGAGTCGAGCCGTCCTGGGAATGCGTGTTGGCGAGGAGGCGGGGTAACCCCTCTCACAGAGGCTCAAGGAACCACGCTACGAAGTGCCGGCGCTCGACTCAGCTGCGCGACGGTCTCTGGGAGAGGGGTACCCCGCCTCCTCATCCCAGCCCAATAACCTGTGCCCATGGCCGAGACTCAGAGCGAACCTGTCGCGCCTCGCTTGGCTGCCGTCCGGGAGCAGTTGTCCCTGCTCGCGGACTACCTTTGACCCGGCTGGGCTAGAGAAGGAAGCCGCCTCGCTCGAGGAGGAGATGGGTCGTCCGGGGTTTTGGGACGACCAGGAGGGCGCCGCCCGCACCTCCGCCGCCCACGCACGCGCGCAGCGGCGGTTGGGGATGTTCCGGGGGCTCGAGTCCGACGTCGCCGACCTCGACGACCTGGCCGAGATGGCCGACGAAGACGAGGAGATGGCGACTGAGTTGGACGCCCAGCTGCGCTCGGTCGAGCAGCGCCTCGCCGAGCTGGAAGAGGCGCGACTGTTCAGCGGCGAGTACGACGCCGGCGACGCGGTCGTCACCGTCCACGCCGGCGCCGGCGGCACCGACTCCCAGGACTGGGCGGAGATCCTCCTGCGCATGTACCTGCGCTGGGCCGAGGGGCGCGGCTTCGACGTCGAGATGCTGGAGGCCTCGCCGGGGGAGGAGGCGGGGCTCAAGTCGGCCACCTTCATCGCCCGCGGCGAGAACGCCTACGGCCTCTTCGCCGCCGAGCGCGGCGTTCACCGGCTGGTCCGGATCTCCCCCTTCGACTCCTCTTCGCGCCGCCACACCAGCTTCGCCCAGGTCGAAGTCGGGCCGGTCGTCGACGAAACCGTCGAGGTCGAGGTCGACGAGAGCGACTTGCGGATCGACACCTACCGCGCCTCCGGCGCCGGCGGCCAGCACGTCAACAAGACCGACTCGGCGGTGCGGATCACCCACATCCCCACCGGGGTCGTCGTCCAGTGCCAGAACGAGCGCTCGCAGACGCAGAACAAGGCGGTGGCGATGCAGCTGCTGCGCTCGAAGCTGATCGAGCTGGAGGAGCGCAAACGCTCCGAAGAGCTGGCCAAGCAGCGGGGCGAGGTCAAAGACGTGGCCTGGGGGTCGCAGATCCGCAGCTACGTGATGCACCCCTACACGATGGTCAAGGACCACCGCACCGAGCACGAGGTCGGCGACGTGCAGCGGGTGCTCGACGGCGACCTCGACGAGTTCGTCCGCGACTACCTGAACAAGACCGCGGCCGCCTCGGCGAACTAGGGCGCCGGCGATGGAGCTCTTCCACCTCGAACGCGCCGCCGCCGTCGAGGCGGAGGGGCTGCTGGTCCTCCATCACGGCCGCGGCACCGACGAGCGGGACCTGATCGGCCTCGCCGACTTCCTCGACCCCGAGCGGCGGCTGCGGGTGGTGACGCCGCGGGGGCCGTTGCAGCTGCCCGGCAGCCCCGGCTACCACTGGTACCTGGTGCCCCGGGTCGGCTACCCGGATCCCGAGACCTTCGAGGCGGCCCGAGCGGGCCTGGCCGAGCTGCACGACCGGCTCTGGGAGGAGAGCGGGATCGGGCCGGGGCGGACCGTGCTCGGCGGCTTCTCGATGGGGGCGGTGATGAGCTACGCGACCGCGCTCAGCGCCGAGCGCCCCCCGGTCGCCGGGATCCTCGCCTTCAGCGGCTTCGTGCCGACGGTCGAGGGCTGGGAGCCCGCATTGGCCGATCGCACCGACACCCGCGCCTTCGTCAGCCACGGGCGACGCGACCCGGTGATCGGGATCGAGTTCGCCGAACGGGCGCGGGCGCTGCTCGAGGAGGGCGGCCTCGACGTCACCTACCGCGAGTCCGAGCTGGGGCACCAGATCGACCCCGCGCACCTGCGCGAAGCCGCTACCTGGCTCGGCGAGACCCTCGGGTAGCGAGGTGCATCTCGCAATCGGCGGGGGTGCCGACTGCGTAGAGGTCGACCTCGAAGTCCTTGGCGGCGACCGCCTTCGCCATCTGCTTGCTGCCTAGGCTGAAGCTGTAGCGGTAGACGCCGGACCGGTGAAAGCGGGCGCGCTCGGTGCCGAGGTGGAGGGCTCCCCTGCTGCCTCGCAGACGGGCGTCGACGACGACGGCGGTCGGCTCGAAGGCTCGGTAGCGGACCCTGAGGCGAACCTCGCCGGCGCCGGGCGCGGCGGTGAACGAGGCGTCGGCGTCTTCCAGCAGGCATCGATCGGCTTCCTCTTCGGTTTCCTCCTCGCAGAGCTCGTCTTCTTCGGCGCCGCAGCCCTCGCCTTCGTCGTCGACTTCGCCTTCGTCGCCTTCGTCCGCTTCGACTTCGTCGTCCCCTTCGGTTCCCTCTTCGACCGGCGCGGCGAACGGCATCGCCTGGCTGGCCGGCGAGGGCAGAGGCAGGGCGTGCGCCGAGGCGGCCGCGGCGAGCAGCAGCAGGGAGAGGAGCAGCAGGGCGAGCAGGTAAGGCAGTTTCCGCATCCGCTCCTAGATCGGAGCTTCGTCCAATGGCCCTTAGGAACCTGGACTTTCGTCCAGTACGCCCTCCAGCTCCAGGAGGGCGCGCTTCATCGGCAGTCCGCCGCCATAGCCGCCGAGGGCGCCGCCGGTGCGCAGGACGCGGTGGCAGGGGACGACGAGCGGGATCGGGTTGCTGCCGCAGGCGGTGCCGGCGGCGCGGACCGCGCGCTCGTTGCCGGCCTTGCGGGCCATCTCGGTGTAGCTGCGGGTCTGGCCGTAGGGGATGCGGCTGATCGCCCGCAGCACCCGCTGGCGGAAGCCGCCGCTGAGCCGCCAGTCGAGCGGCAGGTCGAAGTGGTCGAGCTTTCCCCCGAAGTAGAGGTCGAGCTCGCGGCGCGCCGCGTCGAGCTGGGCCGGCGCCTCCAGCACCCGCGGCGAGATCCGCTCGGCCAGGTCCACCAGCAGCTCGTCGGCGTCCTGGTTGGGCAGCCCGACCCGGACCAGACCGCGCCGCGTCTGCGCCAGCAGCAGTGGTCCGAAGGGAGAGTCGGCGGTCGTGTAGGCGACATCGAGCAGCCCCTCGCCGGCGGCGCGTGCGGTGAACCCGTCGATTGCGATCTCCAGCGTCTTCATGCCAGCTCCTTCCTCAGTCGCTTCAGTCCCTCGTGCAGGCTGCGCCTCGCCGCCTCCGGCGAGCAGCCGAGCGCGGCGGCGATCTCGCTGTGGGGGAGGTCGCTGCCATAGCGCAGCGCAACCGCCGTCCGCTGTTTTGGCGGCAGGGCGCCAACCGCCGCCCAGAGCCCGTCCTCGGGCTCCGGCATCCCGTCGGGAGCGGCAAGCTCGGCCGGCTCGGCGACCGGTACCGGCGTGCGGCCGTTGGCGCGGTGATGATCGATCGCCTTGCGGTGGGCGATCGTCAGCAGCCAGCCCCGCAGATTGCGATCGTCCTCGAGCTTCGGGTATGCGCGGAGGGCGGCCAGGAAGGTCTCCTGGAAGCAGTCCTCGGCGCCGTCCCGGCCGACGGCGCCGCGCAAGATCGCCATCACGGCGGCGGAATGCTCGTCCAGGACGGTTTGAAACGGCGGCAGCGCGGTCACTCTGTGGGATTAAACGTGGCGGGACTGCGAAGCGTGAGATCGAGCCGGCAATTTCCGTTCATATGGAGGGGAAACTGCCGGCTCGTTAGGGTGGCGCGATGACCGAGTTGACGGTGGAGGTCGAGGAGCTGGTCGCACGGGCGCTGGCGGAGGACTTGGGCGAAGGGGACGTCACCTCAGAGGCCACGGTTCCCGAGGAGGCGACGGCGCGGGCGCGGATCGTGCAGAAAGAGCCGGGTGTCGTCTTCGGCCTCGCGGTCGTCGCCGAGACGATGCGCCAGTGCGGGGTCGAGCATTTCGACAACCTCGTCGTCGAGGGACAGTGGCGCGAGGAGGTGCCGGCTGAGGTGCTGCTGGCGAGTGGCTCGGCCCGGGCGCTGCTGGCAGCCGAGCGGACCGCGATCAACTTCCTCGGCCACCTTTCGGGGATCGCGACCCTGACCGCCCGCTATGCCCAGGCGGTCGTCGGCACCGGCGCCACGATTCTCGACACCCGCAAGACGACGCCGGGGCTGCGGCGTCTGGAGAAGGCGGCGGTCGCCGCCGCCGGCGGGATCAATCACCGGATGGGTCTCTACGACGCGATCCTGATCAAGGAGAACCACACCGCCGCCGCCGGGGGGCTGGCGAAGGCGGTTCACGCGGCGCGCGCGGCGCAGCCGGAGATCGCGATAGAGGTCGAGGTCCGCGACCTCGACGAAGCCGCCTACGCACTGGGAATGGGAGTCGACCGGCTCCTGCTCGACAACCTGAACGTCGCGACGATGAAGGAAGCGGTCGCCCTGCGCGACGAAACCACCGGCGAGAACGCGGTCTCGCTCGAGGCTTCGGGCGGCGTCACCCTGGATAACGTCCGCGAGGTCGCCGAGACCGGCGTCGAGTTCATCTCCGTCGGCGCGCTCACCCACTCCGCGCCCACCCTGGACTTCTCGATGCTGCTCGAGCTCTCTGCCGGTTGACCCCGGTCCACGCTTTCGTCGCTCGGGGGACATGCCTGTTAGCTGAGGTCGACGCGCGTAAGACCGGGGTGTGCGCCGGACGGGTCAACCGACCTTCGTGGTCCGACACGTCGGGATCGTCTGATCGACTTTGACAATCACCATCTGCCTCACCTCCTCGAGCGGGTGCGTGGCGTCGGCTCCCGTCGCCGGTCAATCGCGGCAACTTTGTAAAGGAACCTTGACTAATGAGGGAGAGCTTAAAGATTTACGAACTTTGTAGTACTCCCGCTCTCCTCTGGCCCGGTGAGATAGCGTCGGGGGTCGATCAAAGCGTGCGTAACTAGGAGGAGGGGAATCCGTAATGGCCACGCGATTCGGGAAGACAAAGGCGACGCCGGCCGACCAGAGGCTTCTGATGGCGCTGCGGCACCCCGTGCGCGCGGAAGCGTTGAGCATCCTCAACACCCGCGTGGCAAGCCCGGCGGAAATCGCCCGGGCGCTGGGCCTCGACATCTCAAACGTCGCTTACCACGTGAGACGGCTCCATGAGTACGAATGCGTGGAACTCGTCGAAACCCGCGCGGTTCGCGGCGCGACCGAGCACTTCTACAGAGGCAACGCGCAGAAATACCTGGACACGAACTTCTGGGACAAGCTCAGTCCCAACGTTCGCAGCGCTATCAGCCTCACCGGTCTGCGCGTGATCTTCGCCGCGATCCGGGATTCGGTCAAGGCGGGCATCTTCGACCGTCGGAAGAACCGACACCTTTCCGTGGTCACCTACGAGCTGGACGGTCAAGCGTGGGAGGAGCTTGCTGCGCTCTACACGGACACCTTGGACCGGGCGATGGAGATCGGGGTGGAAGCAGGCGAGCGGCTTGCCGAGGGCAAGCCGCGGGGGAAGTGCTTGCGAGCGACCCTCGTCCAGCTCGCATTCGAGTCGCCACCCGGGTCCCCGCACCTGCGCGACTCACTTGAGTAGTTTCGAGAGCCGTCGGTCCTTGAGGATCCGGCCGCCGGTCTGCTCCTGCGGGCAGTAGTTGGTCTGGTGCTCGGAGAAGAAGACCGCCTCGATCGTGGCGCCACAGCGGGGGCAGGGCTCGCCCTCGTGTTTGTGGACCTTGAGCGGCGGCGGGATCTTCGCCGGCACCTCCGGCCCGATCGTCTCCTCGTAGTGGTCGATCGCGTCGCCGAGGACGTGGAGCGCGGCGTGCAGTCGCTCGAGCTCCTCGGAATCGAGCTCGGAGCCTTTCTTGAAGGGGGAGAGACGCGCCTCCCAGAGGATCTCGTCGACCCAGGAGCGGCCTATGCCGGCGATGTCTTTCTGGTGGCGGAGGAGGGGATGGAGGTGGCGCGGCTTGTCGATCGCCGCGGCGAAGACCTCCAGCGGCGGCGCCGGCCAGGCCTCCGGGCCCAAGGTCGCCACCGGCTCGTCTTCGGCGACGACGTCCTCCGGCAGCAGCTTCGCCCAAGCGCGCTGCCTGGTCCCCAGCTCGAGCAGGCGCAGCTCGCGCCCGTCGCTCAGACGTACCGCCACCCGCAGGGCCTTGTCGCGCAGCGAGGCGCGTTTGTCGAAGACCCGCAGCCGCCCGGCCGACATCAGGTGGACCAGCATCGCCATCTCGCCGAACTCGACCACCGGCATCTTGCCGATCCGCCGCACCCCGGTCACCTTGCGCCCGGCCAACGACTCCACCGGGGGGTCGAAGGTCTTCATCACGTTCACCCCCGGCGCCAGCGCCGATTCGACCTCGCTCCCGGCCAGGGCGGCGTCGAGGCGGCGGGCGACGATCTCTACCTCCGGCAGCTCGGGCATCCCAAACAGGCTAGACAGGGGTCTCGATCATCTAGACTTCTCCTACGTTCATTCGACCGGTCCGGACCCCGTCCCGCCGGCGAACATCAGGAAAGGAAGGGCTCGTGCAGGAGCTCCCGACGATCCAACCCAATTTCGCGCCGGAGCTGAGCCCGGGGGAGATCGCTGAGATCAGCGAGGAAGTCCGTGCGCTCGCCGAGCAGCGCAACGCCGTCATCCTCGCCCACAACTACCAGCTGCCCGAGGTCCAGGACGTCGCCCACCACCTCGGCGACTCGCTCGGCCTCTCGCGCCAGGCGGCCGAGACCGACGCCGAGGCGATCGCCTTCTGCGGCGTTCACTTCATGGCTGAGACCGCCTCGATCCTCTCGCCGCAGAAGACGGTGCTGATTCCCGACCTCGACGCCGGCTGCTCGCTCGCCGACTCGATCGACGCCGACCAGTTGCGCGCCTGGAAGGCCGAACACCCGGGCGCCCTCGTCGTCATGTACGTCAACACCTCGGCCGAGGTGAAGGCCGAGACCGACTACTGCGTCACTTCTTCCAACGCCGTCGACGTGGTCCGCCACATCTGGCAGGAGCATGGTCCCGAGACCGAGATCCTCTTCGGCCCCGACATGTGGCTCGGCGCCTTCGTCGAGCGCGAGACCGGCCTGGTCGATGAACCCGAGCGTCGCGGCAACTTCCACATCTGGGACGGCGAGTGCCACGTCCACGCCGGGATCAAGCCGCTCGACATCGCCCGAACCCGCGAGGAACACCCCAATGCGGAGTTCCTGATCCATCCCGAGTGCGGCTGCTCGACCCAGGCGATGGAGTACGTCGCCGCCGGCGACATCGACCCGGAGGGGGTCCACATGCTCTCCACCTCCGGGATGCAGCGGCATGTCGAAGCCAACCCGGAAGGCGAGTTCGTCGTCGCCACCGAGAACGGGATGCTCTACCCGCTGCAGCAGGCCGCGCCCCGCGCCAACCTGATCGAGGCCAACCGGATGGCCTTCTGCAAGTACATGAAGATGATCACGCTGCCGAAGCTGCGCGACTCCCTGCAGGAGATGAAGTTCGAGGTCAGCGTCCCCCCGGCGATCGCCGAGCGGGCGCGGATCCCGATCGAGCGCATGGTCGCGATCGGCTAGCGCACGTTCTTACGGAGCCTCTCGAGCGCACGTTCGAAAGCCGGTTCGGACCGTTCTGCAGCACGGATAAGCCTCTGCGGCCGTTTACCGGCTTGCTGGATGGCAGCCCGGTTCCGCTTCACCCTGCTGGTGCCGGCGGTGCCGCACGGGCTCGCCTGGGCGGCCGACATGAAGGCCGGCTGGTCGGAGGCGGTCGGACGGGCCGAGCGCGCGGCGGCCCGGATCCGTGAGGAGGGCCTGGAGCTCGACGAGGTGATCGTCGGCGACCCGGATCCCTTCGCTGCGGTCGGCGACGTCCTCCACGCGCGCGAGTTCGACGAGGTCGTGGTCTCGGTGCTGCCGATGCGGATCTCCCGCTGGCTGGCGATCGGGTTGCCGGCACGTTTGCGGCGGACGATCGACCTGCCGGTGACCCAGGTGACGGCGCACGCGCAGCCGCAGCCGGTCGAGCCGAGGGAGGCAGCTCTCGTCGCCTAGCTCAGTCGTCGCCGTCGGAGCCGTGTCCGCCGTAGTCGTCGCTCCCGCCTTCGCTTGGGGATTCGACGGTTTCTTCGGGGGGCGGGGCTTCTTCGGTCGTGGTGGTGGTCGGCGGTTCGGTGGTGGTCGTGGTCGTTTCCTCCGAGCCCCCGTGGTCGTGACCTCCACCCTGCGGTTTCCCTTCCGCCGGCACATGCAGGGACGGCGCCAGGGCGTCGCCGGCCGAGACCGATTCGGAGGCGATCCCGATCTGCTGGCTGGCGAGGTTGGCGGCGGCGATCGCGACGCCGATCGCGATCGCCAGGCCGACCAGCGCCAAGAGCACCCATTTGATGGTTGGAGAAAGGCTCATAAGCGCACCTCCGCGGGAGACAGCTCGATCGTCGCCGCCAGCCCGCCGCCGTCGCGGTTGCGCAGGCGCACGTCGCCGCCCCACTGGCGGCTCAGCTCGCGGGCGATCGCCAGCCCGAGCCCGGTCCCCTTCGCCCCGCGCCTCCCGGCGCTGCCGCGGCTGAAGCGCTCGAAGACCGCCACCTCCTCGCCGGGCGCGAGGCCGGGGCCTTCGTCGAGGACGGCGATGCGGCCGGGGGCGGCTTCGAGGGTCACGGTCGTGCCGCCCGGCGAGTAGGTGAGCGCGTTCTCGACCAGAGAATCAAGCGAGCGCTCGAGGTCCGGCGCCGCGCACCAGCCCTCGGCGCCCTCCACCCCTGGGACGACCTCGATTGCGATGCCGCGGTCGGCGGCCGCGTCCCGCCAGCGCTCCGCCGCCCGCCCGACCGTCTCGCCCAGGTCGATCCGCTCGCCCGGCAGTTCGTGCTCGCCGGCGCGGCTGAGGATCAGCAGCTCGTCGACGATCAGCGAGAGGCGGTCGATCTCGCCCATCGCCGCGTCGAGCTCGCGCTCGACCGGGTCATCGCCGCGGAAGCTTTCAGCCAGGTTCTCCAGCCGCAGACGAAGGCCCGTCAGCGGCGTCCGCAACTGGTGGGAGGCGTCGGCGACGAAGTCCTGCTGCACCCGCAGCAGGCGCTTGATCCGCTGCGTCATCTCGTTGAAGGTGCGAGCCAGCGAGCGTTGCTCGGTGCTGCCCTCGACTGCGACGGCGGTATCGAGATCGCCCTCGGCGACGCTGCGGGCGGCGCTGTCGAGGCGGCGGATCGGCCGCGCGATCTGCTGGGCGATCAGCCCGCCGGCGATCAGCCCGAGCAGGAGCACGACGCCGGCCAGGGCGGCGATGTCGAGGATCGAGGTCTTCACCGCCTTGTGCACCGCATCGATGCTCTGGGTGATCCGCACCGCGCCGGTCGGGCGGCCGTGCTCGAGGATCGGGACCGAGGTGGCGAGGATTTCTTCGCCGAGCGTTTCGCTGTCGCGGGTGATCTGCTCGCCCTGCCCTTCCAGCGCCGCTTCCACCTCGGGCCGGTCGTCGTAGCTGCGCCCCAGCTGCGTCCCCGCCGAGTCGGCGAGCAGGCGCCCCTGGGCGTCGACCACGATCACCCGCCCGCGCACGTTCTCGGCCGATTTCTCGGCGATCCGCCGCAGCGGCAGCGGCTGCGGGGGGTTGACGAACTCGGCGGCGCTGGTCGCCACAACCTCGGCCTGGCTGCGCGCCTGGCCCTTCACCTCGCTGTCGACGCGGTCGCGCAGGCTCAGCGCCAGCGGCACGCCGAAGGCGATCAGCGCCAGCAGCAGGACGTAGACCAGCGCCAGCAGGAGAGTCGCCCGGAGGCTTACGGTCCCTCGTCCTCCGGCGCGGCGAAGCGGAAGCCGACGCCGCGGACCGTCTCGATGTAGGTCGGGTCGGCGGGGTCGTCGTCGAGCTTGCGCCGCAGCCAGCCGATGTGGACGTCAAGCGTCTTCGTCGAGCCGAACCAGTTGGTGTCCCAGACCTCCGACATCAGGTCCTCGCGCTTGACGACGCGGCCGGCGTTGCGCATCAGCATCGCCAGCAGGTCGAACTCCTTGCGCGAGAGCTCCAACTCGGTGCCGCGGAAATGGGCGATTCGCGCCGCCGGGTCGAGCTCGAGCTCGCGCACCCGCACCGGCTTCTGCACCTCGGCGCGGGAGCCGTTCTCGCGCGGGCCGCTGCGTCGCAGGACGGCGCGGATGCGGGAGATCACCTCGGCGGCGCTGAAGGGCTTGACCACGTAGTCGTCGGCGCCGAGCTCGAGGCCGACGATCTTGTCCATCTCGGTGCCCCGCGCGGTCAGCATCACGATCGGCACGTCGGAGCGACGGCGCAGCTCGCGGCAGACGTCGCGCCCGTCGCCGTCGGGGAGGGCGAGGTCGAGCATCACCAAGTCGGGTTCCTCAGAGTCGGCGAGTTGGAGGGCGCCGGCGGCGGTGGCGGTGACGACGGCTTCGAAGCCCGCCCGCCGCAACGCCTCGGCGAACGGCTGGGAGATCGATTCCTCGTCCTCGACGACGAGGATGCGACCGCCTGGCGACTGGCTGGGCATAAGCCAACTGTAGGGCCCCGTTCGGGCATTTGTGTCAGCTCAGCGCAGGTTTTGCCAGGGCTTTACCGGCTGCTTTACGGGCCTTGAAGGGCGCTCGCACACACTGGCATCGCAAGCCTTCAACAGGGGGGACACCGTGAAGAACACCAAAGCCAAAGTCGCAACCGGGGCCACCGTGGTCCTCCTCGGAGGACTGGGCGGTCTGGCGCTGAGCCAGGGAAACAGCAAGGCGCCGAGCAAACCGGTGGCGGACGAACCGATCGTCCAGACCAAAGTCATCCGCCGCACGATTCACGTCACCAAGCACGCGAAGCCGAAACACCCGCCGGTGGGCGGTGCGGCCGGTACCTACGGCAGCCCCGGTGGGGGCAGCGCCCATGGCAGCGCCACCACCGGGGCCTCTTCCTCGGGCTCTTCGGGCTCGTCCTACTCGTCTTCGCCGGTGACCTCCTCAACCAGCGGCTCCTCGTCTCCGGCGAGCTCGGGTGGCGGCAGCGGCGGCGCGCCGGTGAAGACCGGCAGCAGCGGTTCTGGTGCGGGCTCGGGCGGCGGCGGTGGCAACGGCATCCCCGTAACCACCACCGCGAGCGGCGCCGGAGGCGGCAGCAGCGAAAGCGCCCCTGTCAGCACCGGCTCCAGCGGTGGCGGAGGCGGAGGCGGTGGCGGCGAGGTCGAGAGCGAGGGCGGAGGCGGTGGCGATGACTGAGTCCGTCCGCTCCAAGCGGCCGTCCGCGAGCCTGGTCTTCTGGGCCTCGATCCTCCTCTTCGCGGCGCTGTTCGCCTTCCTCACCTACCGCTTCGCGGTCGAACAGTCGGCGAGCCGGCCGGTCGCCCAGACGGTGCAGGTGCGCAAGGTGATCAAGCGCCGGGTGGTGACGACGATCGTCCCCAGCCCGGGCCAGAACAGCGTCAGCAGCGGACCCGTCAGCAGCTCCTCCTACTCCTCCGGCACCGAACCGGTGGTGACCAGCGCCTCCTGATGAACGAACACGACCTCACCTTCGACGCGATGGGCAGTCACGTGCGGCTGCTGATCGGCGAGCCCGGCCCGGGAATGCCGCCCGCGGCGGTCGCCGCCGAGCAGGGTCGGCGCTTCGTCGAAGACTTCGACGCGACGCTATCCCGCTTCAAGCCGGACAGCGAGCTCTCCCGGCTGAACGCCGACCCGCGCGAGCGGGTGCCCGCCTCGGAGCTGATGCGGCGCGCCGTCGAGGCCGGCGTCTTCGCCGCCGAGCGCAGCGGCGGCCTCGTCGACCCGACCCTCTTGCGCGAGATCGAGAACGCCGGCTACGTCGCTTCGCGGGCGGGGATGGCGGGACTGCCGCTGGGCGAGGCCTTGGCCGACGCTCCCGCGCGACACCCGGCCTCGCCGCGGCCCGAGCAGCGCTGGCGCGGCTTCGAGGTCAACGACGAGACGGGGGAGATCGTTCGCTCGCCCGGCCTACGCTTTGACACCGGCGGCACCGGCAAGGGGCTCGCCGCCGACATGGTCGCCGCCAGCCTGCTCGGCTACTCGGGCTTCATCGTCGACTGCGGCGGCGACATCAGGATCGGCGGCGCCGATGCCCTGGTTCATCCCTACGAGGTCTTCGTCGAACACCCGATCACCGGCGGACGTGCCCACGTGCTGCGGCTCGGCTCCGGCGGGGTCGCCACCTCCGGCATCAACGTGCGGATCTGGCGTGACGAAGACGGACGCTACGCGCATCACCTGCTCGACCCCGCGACCGGCGAGCCCGCCTGGACGGGGCTGGTCGGCGCCACCGCGCTCGGCGACACCGCCCTGGAAGCCGAGACGCTCTCGAAGGCGGCCCTGCTCTCCGGGCCCGAGCGCGGCCGCGAGATCTTCAGCGAGCGGGGTGGGTTGCTGATCCACGACAGCGGCCGGGTCGAGCTGGTCGGGCCGCTGGCCGTCGCCCCCCGCATCCGCCTGCCGGAGGTATCGCGATGAGCACCGCTGTCGTCGCCTCTTCCAGTGGCGCCGCCTCCGCGGCCGAAGTGATCCAGTCCCACGGCTGGTGGCTGGCCAGCCGCGCTTCGGGCCTGGTGGCGCTGGTCCTGGTCACGGTCTCGGTCTTCCTCGGGCTGATGATGGCCGGCAAGGTGATGCGCCGCCCCGGCCTCTCGAAGAAGCTGCTGGCCATCCACGAGCAGACGGCCCTGGCGGGGCTGGTCGCGATCGCCGTCCACGGCATCGCCCTGCTCGGCGACCCCTGGCTGCACCCCGGCATCAGCGGCGTCGCCGTCCCCTTCGCCCTCGGCTTCAAGACCGCCTTCACTGGCCTCGGCGTGATCGGCGGCTACCTCGCCGCCCTGCTCGGCCTCAGCTACTACGTCCGCAGGCGGATCGGCGCCAAGCTCTGGCGCAAGGCGCACCGGGCGACCGTCGTCGTCTGGCTGCTCGGCCTGGTGCACGCACTCGGTGCCGGCACCGACGCCTCCGCGGTCTGGTTCCGCTGGTGGGTAATCGCGACGACGCCGATCATCGGCGGCTTGTTCGTCTACAGGCTCACCCGCCGCCGCGCATCCGCACCCGCGGCTGACGCGTCTCGGCGGCGCGGGATCGCCACCCACCTCCTCCCGAATAGCGCTGCTCATGAGTATCCGGTTCGCTCAGGCCGCGACGTCGCCGACGATCTCGGCATAGGTGCTCGGGGCATGTGCGGCTCCGAGCCCGAGCAACGTCTGGAAGGCCGCCATCGGGGTCCGCCGGCGGTTG
>JBIOWB010000089.1:0-26721 GCA_044868125.1 Solirubrobacterales bacterium | reverse complement strand
CGGAGGCGCAGCTGCGGGCGAGCTCGATGAACGCGTTGGCGCACGGGGCGGACACGCTCTACCTGCCGCTCTCGAACCCGGTCTCGGAGATGACCGCGCTGCGCGGAGCGGAGCTGATCGCGCGGGCGTTGGATCAAGAGCGGGAGGGGAGGGACACGGACGCGCTGGCGCTCGGCTCGCTCCTCTGCGGCTACGCGATCGACTCGGCCGGGATGGGCCTGCACCACCTCGTCTGCCAGACGCTGGTGCGGGTCTGCGGCTCGCCCCATGCCGAGACCAACGCCGCGGTCCTCCCGCACTCGGTGGCGTTCCTGGCAGAGCGGGCGCCGGAGCCTTACGAGCGGCTCGCCGGCGCCTTGGACACCGACCGCGCTGGCCTCGCGGCGCGCATCGAAGAACTCGGCGAACCGCCGCTGCTCAGCGCGGTCGGCGGCGACGCCTCGAAGCTCGACGAGGCGATCGAGGCGATGCTGCAGCGGCCGGAGCTGCAGTGGGTCCCGCACCCCCCTTCGCGTGGAGAGCTCGCCGGGTTGGTTGCTGAGGCTTGGTAGGGAGCGGTTTCTGCTTCTTCCTTTCTTATCCATCTCCCAGGAACACTCGAAGGTCAGAGGCGATCGAATCCGGTTCCGAATCAAGCTGCGCCCAGGTGAGGTGGATCACGGAATAGCCGGCAACCCTGAGGGCGCGGTCTCGGGCGCGGTCGTCCTGGAAGGCCGAGCGGGTGCTGTGGCCCTCCCAGCCGTCGAGCTCGACGATCTGGCCGGTTCCCGGCCAGTGGCAGTCGACCCGGTAGCGCTTGGAGCCGAGGATGATCCAGTCGTTGAAGCGGGGTAGGGGAAGGCGATGGCGGCGGAGGAAGGGCGCGAAGCGCTCCTCCAGCTTGCTGACCTTGCGGCCGGTGGGCTCTTCGGTGATGCGCTCCAGGGAGAGGCGGAGGTTCCGCGAGCCCCGTCTGCCCGGGTAGCGCTCGAGGAGGTGCCAGAGTGAGAGCCGGTCCCAGAGGTTCAGGTATTCGGCCTCCTTGATCATCGAGACCACGTCATCGACCGAAACGGTTGCCGCGAGGTCGAAGATCGTCCGGTGGACCGAGGTCACCGGGATCCCCTCCTCGACCGTGCGCTCGTCGGGAGGCACGTGAGAGAGGTGACGACGGATCCGCTTCGAGGAGGTGCTCTTGCGGGGGACGGTGACATGGACCGCTCCACCCGCGTAGCCGCGAATGCCCCAGAGCGCAGCTGCGGTCCGGTGGCTCAGCAGCGCCTCGGGTTCCGAGGCGAGAACCGCAGCCATCCACCATCCCTGTCGTGAGAGGACTCGGTGACCGACCGCGTAGACGCCGTCGTGCAGGTGATGCAGGCGAGCAGCTTCGAGCCGCCGCTCGATTGCCCGCCTCCCGAATCCCAGATGCAGGAGTTGAGTCCGTGAGACAACACCCTGCTGCCCCCGCGCCAGCTCAGCCATTTCGGCGTCGAGTCCCTCCTTGCCTCGTCCCTGATCGCGAGTCTGTTTCAGACCACCTATATGGGGGCGTGGGACAGACTCGGTGGCCATGCCGGGGAGGGTGCCCGGCCGGGGCGCACGTGTGGCGCGCACTCTTCAAAATTTCTGAAACGAGGGTGTGCCGTAACCGTGCCTATCTCTGCGTGTAGCGCTACGCGTGACCCCAGAGCGGCTCGCCTCCTACCACGCCTATACGCGTAGGCACAGCGTCAACTGGCCGATGTACTGCGTCGCGCGGGCGATCCTGTTGCCGTTCTTCCTCGTCTACCTCCGGCTGGCGCGGTTGGGACGCGACTACGGCAAGGCGAAGGGGGGCGTGATCGTCGCCGCCAACCACCGCAGCTTCCTGGATCCGTTCGTCGTCGGCGCCTGTCTGCCCTGGCGGCGGCCGATGAACTACATGGCCAAGGTCGAGCTCTTCGAGCGGCCCCTGCAGGGCTGGTTCCTCTCCCGCCTCGGCGCCTTTCCGGTTCGCCGTGGCGAGTCGGACGAGGAATCGATGCTGACCGCGCGGATGATCGCCGAACGCGGCGGCGCCGTCTGCGTCTTCCCCGAGGGGACGCGGATCCGCCGCGGCACCCTCTCCAGCCCCAAGCGCGGGGTCGGCCGGCTCGCCCTGCAGACGGGCGCGGTGGTGATCCCGACCGCGGTCCTCGGCACCGAACACGTGCGCCGCGGCTGGCGCATCCGCCCGAAGAAGGTGAAGGTGCGACTGGGACCGCCGATGACCTTCCCCCGCGCCGAGGAGCCCTCGCCGGCGCTGGCCGAAACCGTCACCGCGCGGATCTGGCCCAACGTGCTGCTGCAGTGGGAAGACCTCGGCGGGCTGCCGCCGATGCGCCGCGCCGCGGTGATCGGCGCCGGCAGCTGGGGGACGGCGGTCGCGGTGCTGCTCGCCCGCGGCGGGCTCGAGGTCCAGCTCGGGGCGCGGACGCCGGAGCGGGCCGAGGAGCTGATCGCCGACGGCGAGAACCGCCGCTACCTGCCCGGGGTGCCGCTGCCGGAATCGATCGACGTGCGCCAGGCCTCGGCGATCGAGCTCGCCGGCCTCGACCTGATCTGCCTCGCGATCCCCTCGGTGCAGCTGCCGCAGGCGGTGGGGGCGATCGCCGATCGGGTCAGCTCGCGCAGCGCGGTGCTGATGCTGACCAAGGGACTGATCGCGCCCGGAGGCCAGCTCCCCTCCGAGTACGTCGACGAACGGGTGCGGGCGCGGGGGATCGCCTGTCTCGGCGGCCCCGCGCACGCGCGCGAGGCGGTCTCCGGCTCGGCGGCGCTGGTGCTCGGGTCGGCTGACGAGGAGCTGCGAGCCCAGGTCGGCGAGGTCTTCGACAAGGCGGGCCTGGTTTGCGAGCGCTCCCGCGACGTCACCGGCGTGGAGATGGCCGGCGCGGCGAAGAACGCCGCCGCCCTCGCCGCCGCGGCCGCCGAGCCGCAGGGGCTGAACGCGGCCGGGATCGCGGTGGCGGCGATCTGGCGCGAGTGCATCGACCACGCCGTCGCCCGCGGCGGCGAGCAGGAGACCTTCGCCGGGCTCGCCGGGGTCGGCGACCTGACCGCGACGATGATGGCGCCGACCGGGCGCAACCGCCGCGCCGGCGAGCTGCTCGGGACCGGCACGCCGGCGAAGGAGATCCCCGGCAAGATCGGCCAGGCCTCCGAGGGTCTCGACACCGTGCCGTTGCTGGCGGAAACGGTCGCCGCCTCCGGGGTCGATGCCACCGCTCTCTCCGCCCTCGCGGCTCTGATCCGCGGCGAGCTCGACGTCGAGGAGTGGATCGCGACGCTGCGCCAAGTCGAGCGTGAGAGGCGGGCCGCCTGATGCTGACGGGAATTGGTGAAGGCGTAGGCTTGGCCGGTGAGCGACCCCGCGAAGAACGTCGAGCCGGCGGAGCTGGCTCCGGCGGCCAAGGCGGAGCTCGACCGCGCCTTCGAGGACTTCTACCGCTCGCACCTGCGCGACGTCTATTCCTATGCCTACTACCGGGTCGGCAACCACCACGACGCCGAGGACCTGACCGAGCAGGCCTTCCTCCAGGCATATCGGCACTTCGACCGGGCGCGGCGCGAGTCCGACGGGCGGCCGCTGCGGCCCTGGGTGATCCGGATCGCCCACAACCTCGCCAGCAACTACTACCGCGACCGTTCGCGGCGGCCGCAGACGCCGCTGGAAAACGCCGATCCGATCGCCGCTCGCCACGACACCGAGGCGATCGCCGAGGGGCGCGAGGAGCTGCGGCAGGTGATGGCGCACCTGGAGCACCTGCCCGACGACCGGCGCGACGCCCTGATCATGCGCTTCGCCCTCGGCATGGACAATCGGGAGATCGCGCGGGCGCTGGGGCGCACCGACGGGGCGACCAAGGTGCTGATCCACCGTGCGATCAAACAGCTGCAGGAGGAGATGGAAGATGAAAGACCCGAGTGAGACCCTGAGCGGCTCGACCTGGGACGTCGAGCAGCTGCTGAACGACGCCCTGCGGCCGATCGAGCCGCCGGAGCGGCTCTCGGCCCGCTTCGAGGACACGATGGCGGCGATCACCCAGGCCGCCGCCGAGGAGCTCTCCGACTGGGCCGAGGAGCTCTCCGAGAGCGAGCTGCGGGCGCTGCGCGACCCGCGCAACTGGGTGCGGCCGGTGGTCGCGGTCGGCGCCGGCGGGGCGGCAACGGGAGCGCTGGTGCTGCTGGAGCTGCGACGCCGCAGCCGCCAGAAGAGCCAGAGCGGCCTACGCTCGCTCGCGAGCGGGTTTCGCTCGCGGCTTTGATCTGAGCGACTTCGGGCTGCCGGCGACCGCGGCCAGACCGAGCAGGCCGACGGCGAGGTGGAAGCCCTCGCTTCCCCAGCCGATGATCGCCAGCGGCGTGTAGAGGAGACCCATCGCCAGGGCGTATTTCCGCGAGCTGGCGCCGGCGACCAGGATCCCGACGGCGCCGGTGAGGACGTAGAGCAGGTTGAGCCAGGCGTTCACCTCGAGGATGCCGAGCGCCGGTTCGAGGTCGTCGAGGCCGGTGAACGACGCGTCGTAGAAAAAGCCGACGATGCCGAGGACGACGAGGAGGGCTCCTGCGACGGCGGCGTAGAGGCGGGCGGGGCTGGGGGGCTCCATCGGCCGCGATTGTAGGCTCCGCTGTCCGATGCCCGAGACCGAGACGCAGACCTGCTACCGCCACCCCGGCCGCGAGACCCGCGTCTCCTGCTCCTCCTGCGGGCGGCCGATCTGCCCGGAGTGCATGACGCCGACCCCGGTCGGGATGCGCTGCCCGGAGTGCGCCAGCCAGCGCACGCGGGTGGTGCGGAACCCGACCGGCACCCGCAGCGGGCTCGAGGCGTTCCCGGCCACCTGCGTGCTGATCGCGATCAACGCGATCGTCTTCCTGGTCGAGATCGCCTCCGGCTCCGGGGGGCTCGGCGAACAGCACGACAGGTTGATCGTCGACTACGGGCTCTTCGGCCCGTTCGTGGCGGAAGGCGAGTGGTACAGGCTCCTCACCAGCGGCTTCCTCCACGCAAGCCTGATCCACGTCGGCTTCAACATGCTCCTGCTCTTCTTCCTCGGGCGGCTGCTGGAGCCGGCGTTGGGGACGCCGCGCTTCCTCGTCCTCTACTTCGCCTCGCTGCTCGCCGGCTCGTTCGGGGCGCTGGTCCTCGAGCCGAACTCGCTGGGGATCGGCGCCTCGGGCGCCATCTTCGGCCTCGCGGGCGCCACCTTCGTCATCGCCCGCGGGCGGGGGATGGACGCGCTCGCCGGAGAGATCGGCTTCCTCATCGTCTTCAACCTGATCTTCAGCTTCGTCTCGCCGCGGATCAGCGTCGGCGCCCACGTCGGCGGCCTCGTCGGCGGCATCGTCTGCGCGCTGGCGATCGTCGCCGGGGAGAAAGGGATGCTCGGCCGCAACCGACAGCCGCTGGAGATCGCGGCGATGGTCGCCGTCGCCGTCGTCGCGGTGGTCGGCTCGCTCGCCGTCGCCTAGTCAGGTGCTGCTCAGGCGCCCGTCACCGGCGCCCGCAGCGCCGCGAAGGCGACGGTTCCGGGAGGGTCGACGAGGTCGGGGTGGAGGATGTGCCCGAGCAGCTCGACGCCGTCGACCAGGCGCGGGTCCGGGTCGCGGAACACGGTTCCGTCAACCGCGTAATGCCGCAGGGCGCCGAGGGCCGCGATCTGCTCCCAGTGCTCCATCGCCTGCGCCTGGGCGGCGTCGAGCGGGACGTCGGGCATGATCACGACCACGTCGGCGCGCAGGCTCTCGAGCTCGCCCCAGCCGACCTTGGGCGGGTTCAGGCCGGGGTCCCCGGCGACGTCCTCGCCACCGGCGATCGAGATCATCTCCGGGATCCAGAAGCCGCCGACGCGGGGCGGGTCGATCTGCCGCAGGGCGATCACCCGGGGCGATTCCACTCCGGTCACAGCCGCGCGGAGGGTGGCAAGCCGCCCCTCGAGGTCGCCGCGCAGCTCGTGGGCGTGCGCTTCCATCCCCGTCGCCTCGCCCAGCCGCACGACCTCTTCGAGCATCTCGCTGAGCGTGGCGATTCGCATTGCTCAATCAATATCCCACCTGCGCGGGCGAAGTTGCGCAAATGCACCTGCCCGGCCAGCTATATTCACGAAGCCTCATGGCCGAGGACGTCCCAGCCCGAAGTACCGGGCCGCATAGCCGATGAGCGTCCTGCTGCTCGTCCTCCTGCTGCTGTTGATCGCGATCAACGGCTTCTTCGTCGCGGCCGAGTTCGCTCTGGTCCGCAGCCGCCGCGGCAAACTCGAACAGGCGGCCGAGGAGGGGGAAGCGGGGGCCGAGGCGGTGGTCGAGCAGCTCGACCGCATCGACGAATCCCTCTCCGCCTGCCAGATCGGGATCACCGCCGCCTCGATCGGAATCGGCTTCCTCGGTGAGCCTTCGCTGGCAAAGCTGCTGGAGCCGGTCTTCGGCGGCTTCTCGCACGGGGTCGCCGCCGGGCTCTCGCTGGCGTTCGCCTTCGCCTTCGTCACCGCGATCCACATCTCGATCGGCGAGCAGGTGCCGAAGATGCTGGCGATCGCCAACGCCGAGAAGACGGCGCGCCGGGTCTCGCGGCCCTTGGCCTGGTTCGCCGTCGCAACCACGCCGGTCACCAAGGGGCTGAGCTGGTTCTCGAACTGGGTC
The DNA here is from genome assembly GCA_044868125.1 of Solirubrobacterales bacterium. Lineage (GTDB taxonomy): Bacteria > Actinomycetota > Thermoleophilia > Solirubrobacterales > 70-9 > VAYN01. Next base: position 20,082 of record JBIOWB010000089.1, on the reverse strand, counting down.
GTCCGCCTCTTCGGCGTCAACCCCAAGGACCTCGAAGAGCACCACACCTCCGAGGACCTGAAGCAGATCATCGACAGCTCGCGGATGGGGGGGACGCTCGACCCCGGCGAGGCGGGGATGCTCGGCGGGGTCTTCCACCTCCACGAGCAGGAGGCGCGCGAGGTGATGACGCCGATCCCGGCGGTGGTCACCGTCGACGCCTCCGAGACGGTCGAGGCGGCGCTGCGGCGCTGCGTCACCTCCGGCCACACCCGGCTGGTCGTGATCGAGGACGACAACCGCGACCGCGTCAAGGGGATCGTCCACAACAACAGCCTCGCCCGTCTCTACATGAGCGAGGGTCCCGACGCGCCGCTCGAGACGGTCGTCCGCGATGCCCTGATCGTCCCCGAGACGCGGCCGCTCGACGACCTCCTGCACGACCTGCAGGTGCAGCGCACCTCGCTCTCGGTCGTCGTCGACGAGTATGGGCGCACGGTCGGGATCGTCACCGTCGAGGACATCCTCGAGGAGGTGGTCGGGGAGATCGAGGACGAGACCGACCCCCGAGCCGCCGCCCTGCGCAAGCTCACCAACGGCGACTGGTTCGTGCGCGGGCACGTATCGCTCGGCGACCTCGAGGACGCCGGGATCGAGCTGCCGGTCGACAGCGACACCTACAACTCGATCGGCGGCTTCGTCTTCGGTGAGCTGGGCCGCCTGCCGAAGCGCGGCGACTCGGTGACCGTCGACGGTTACACGATCCGGGTCGAGGCGGTGCGCGAGAACCGGATCGAGGCGGTGCGGATCAGCGAGCGTTCCGTCCGTCCGGCTGCCTAACTTCTTCGGGCAACCCGCGATCCCCGCTCATCGTTGGAGGTACGCCATGTGGGTTGTACGCCTGACCGACAAGCAGCTCGAGGTCCTGAGGGCGCTGCTGCGCTCCGAGGAGCACCTCGGCCCGGCACTGCGCGGGTCGATCGAGGCTCTCGACCTCGCCCGCTGGGACGATTTGCCCGAGGCCGAGCTCCCCTGGGAAGAGATCGAGATCGTCGCCCGCCGCCAGGGCATCAGCGAGGCCGACGTTATCTGGGACCTCGCCGCCAAGGGAGGCACCGCCAAAGCCGACTGACTCAGTCGTAGGAGTAGAAGCCGGCGCCGCTCTTGCGGCCCAGCTTCCCTTCCTCGACCATCTTCACGACCAGCGGCGGCGGGTCGTGGGCGGGCTCCTTCGATTCCGCGTAGAGGGCGTCGCCGATCGCTTTCGAAACGTCCATCCCGACGAAGTCGAGCAGCGCCAGCGGGCCCATCGGGTGGCCGGCGCCGAGCTTCATGCAGGTGTCGACGGCGCCGGGCTCCATGCCGGTCCGTTCGACCATCCGGGCGGCGTCGAAAAGGTAGGGGAAGAGGAGGCGGTTGACGACGAAGCCGGCTTCGTCGGGCACCTCGACCGCGGTCTTGCCGAGCGCCGCGCACCAGGCGAGCGCCTTCTCGCGCGCCGCCGCCGCGCCGTCGGGGATGCAGATCTCGACCAGGGCCATCCGCGGCACCGGGTTGAAGACGTGGAAGCCGAAGAGATGCTTGGTGCCGGCCGCCTTGGCGATCTCGGCGATGCTGAGCGAGGAGGTCGTGGTCGCGAGGTCGGCCTTGGGGCAGGCCGCGGCGATGCGGCCGAGCAGCTCGCCCTTCGGCGCCACCTCCTCGACGATCGCCTCGACGACGACGTCGCAGTCGGCGAGGTCGGCGGGGTCGGTGGTGACCCGCAGCCGCGAGGGCTCGGCGCCCTCGAGCTTGGCGCAGGCGGCGACCACCTTCTCCTCCGCGCGCCAGGCCGAAGCCTCGCTGCGGGCGAGCAGGATCGTGTCTGCGGTCGTGGTCGAGACCGCGGCAAGACCGGTGGCTATCGCCCCGCTGCCCGCGATCCCCGGACTCGTGTAACCCTGATTAGCGCTCATCAGCCGGGGCTTCTATCACGCATCAAGGGGGCGGTGACTTGCGGGGGTGTCTGACTTCGCGCCCCCATATGAGGGCTGGAAGTCAGACACGTCTCGGCTCTCGAGGCTTGGCTGACTGACCAGTCAATCGGCTACCCTGAAGAGAGATCTTCAACGACGGAGGGCAGCGATGGGCAACGGCAAGTTCGGAGGACGGGAAGTGGTCATCGTCGAGGCGGCGCGGACGCCGATCGGCCGCGGCCATCCGGAGAAGGGCTACTACAAGGACCTCCATCCCTCGAACCTCCTCGCCCGCACCTACAAAGAGGTGATCGACCGCGCCGGGATCGACCCGAACGAGGTCGGCGACGTCGTCGCCGGCTGCGTGCAGCAGTTCGGCGAGCAGGGCCTCAACATCGGCCGCAACGCCTGGCTCGAGGCCGGGCTGCCGCAGGAGGTCCCCGCCACCACCGTCGACCGCCAGTGCGGCTCCGCCCAGCAGGCGGTCAACTTTGCCGCGGCGCTGGTCGCCTCCGGCGTCCACGACGTCGCGGTCGGCGGCGGCGTCGAGCACATGGGCCACATCTCCTTCGCCGACTCCTACAAGGTGATGGAGGAGCACGGGCTCGCCTTCTCGCCGGAGCTGATGGAGAAATACAACCTGATCCCGCAGGGCCTCTCGGCGGAGATGATCGCCGACAAATGGGAGATCAGCCGCTCCGAGCTCGACGAGATCGGCGTCCGCTCCCAGCAGCTCGCCCAGCAGGCGACCGAGGAGGGCCGCTTCGAGCGGGAGACGATCCCGATGCAGGTCAACGGCGACACCCACGTCACCGACCAGGGCCTGCGCGAGACCACCCTCGAGGGCCTCTCGCAGCTGAAGCCGGCCTTCAAGGAGGACGGCAAGATCACCGCCGGCAACTCCTCGCAGGTCTCCGACGGCGCCGCCGCGGTGCTGCTGACGACGCGGGAGAAGGCCGACGAGCTCGGCCTCAAGCCGCGAGCGCGGATCTTCGACCAGACCACCGTCGGCGTCGACCCGGTGATCATGCTGACCGGCCCGATCCCGGCGACGCGGAAGCTGCTCGAGCGCAACGGGATGACGATGGACGACATCGACCTGGTCGAGATCAACGAGGCCTTCGCCTCCGTCGTCGGCGCCTGGCGGCGCGAGCTCGAACCCGACATGGACCGCGTCAACGTCAACGGCGGCGCGATCGCCCTCGGCCACCCGCTCGGCTCGACCGGCGCCCGCCTGATCACCACCCTGCTGCACGAGATGGAGCGCTCCGACAAGGAGATGGGCCTGGTGACGATGTGCTGCGGCGGCGGCCTCGGCACCGGGACCCTGATCCAGCGGGTCTGAACGCACGTGCCCCGGCGCATTTCGGCGTCCTCGGTCGCTTGCGTGCGAAGCACGCGGCGCTCCCTGCGTCCTTGAACTGCCTGGGCACGCACGCTCAGACCTGGCCGGGTAGCCAGTAAGGTTGGCGCGATGGACCTGACGCTGTCGCCATCGGAGGAGGAGTTCCGCGACGAGGTTCGCACCTGGCTGCGGGAGAACCATCCTGGTCCCGAGCCGGAGGCGGGGCTCGACGAGATCATGGACTTCCGCCGCGACTGGCAGCGCCAACTGCACGAGGCGGGGTGGGCCGGGATCTCCTGGCCAAAGGAGTACGGCGGCCGCGGCGCGACGATGATCGAGCAGGCGATCTTCGCTGCCGAGGCGACGCGCCAGGAGGCGCCGGCGCCGGCCAACGTGCTGGGTCTGGCGATGGGCGGGCCGGTGGTGATCGCCCACGGCAGCGACGAGCAGAAGGCGCGCTACCTGGAGCCGATCCTGACCGCGGAGGAGATCTGGTGCCAGGGCTTCTCCGAGCCCGAGTCCGGCTCGGACCTCGCTTCGCTGAAGACGCGGGCGGTCAAGGACGGCGACGAATGGGTGGTCACCGGGCAGAAGGTCTGGACGACGCTGGCCCAATACGCCAAGTGGTGCATGCTGGTCGCCCGCACCGATCCCGAGGCGCCGAAGCACCAGGGCCTCACCTACTTCCTGATGGACATGAAACAGGAGGGGGTGCAGACCCGGCCGCTGGTCCAGATCACCGGCGAGGGCGAGTTCAACGAGGTCTTCTTCGAGGAGGCGCGGGTGCCCGACGGGAACGTCGTCGGCGGCGTCGGCAACGGTTGGGCGGTGGCGATCACGACGCTGATGAACGAGCGCGCCGGGCTCGCCTTCGGCGCGATCTCGCAGATCCAGAACAGCCTCGGCCGGCTCGGCAAGCTGGCGCGGGAGACGCCGGCCAACGGCGGCACCGCCGCCGACGACCCCTACTTCCGCCAGCGGATCGCCCAGCTCCACATCGAGGTGGAGACGATGCGGCTCAACGCCTATCGCGGCCTGACCAAGACGATGCAGTCGGGGATCCCCGGCCCCGAGGGCTCGCTGGGCAAGTGGCAGTGGGCCGACATCAACCAGGACCTGACCGAGCTGGCGCTGGAGATCGAGGGCGCCTACTCGCTGCTGGCGCGCGGCTCCGAGCACGCGGTCGCCGGCGGCGCCTGGCAGTACAGCTTCCTTCGCTCCCGCGCCAACTCGATCGAGGGCGGGACCACCGACATCCTCAAGAACATCATCGCCGAGCGGGTCCTGGGCCTGCCGCGGCTGCGTTAGCCGGGAGCCGTTGATGGAAGCGGGAGCGTTTTACGACAGCGGGAGCGTTTTGATTTCAGCGGGAGCGTTTTAACTATGTACTTCGACCTCACCGACGAGCAGCAGGCGATCAAGGCGACCGCCCACGACTTCCTCGCCTCGCGCTTCAAATCGGAGCGGCTGCGGGAGATCGCCGCGAGCGAGAGCGGCTTCGACGAGAGCGGCTGGAAGGAGATGGCCGAGCTCGGCTGGGCCGGGCTGGCGCTGCCCGAGGAGTGGGGCGGCCAGGGGCTCGGGATCGTCGACCTCGCGGTCCTCTTCGAGGAGATGGGCTACGTCTGCGCCCCCTCGCCGCTGCTCTCGAACACGATCGCCGGCCTGGCGCTGACCTTCGCCGGCTCCGACGAGCAGAAGGAGCGCTGGCTGCGGCCGCTCGCCGCCGGCGAGCTGCGCGGGGCGCCGGCCCTGATCGACGCCGGGGTGCCCGCGGAGCCGAACGAGTTCGCGATGGCGGCCGTGTCCGACGGCGACGGCGTCGTCCTCAACGGAGAAAAGACCCTGGTGATGGATGCCGCCAGCGCCGACTTCTTCCTCGTCGCCACCGCCGACGGCCACCGCCACATCGTCGAGAAGGGGGCCGAGGGCGTGACGGTGACCCCGGAGGAGTCGATCGACCTCACCCGGCGCCTCTCCACGGTTCGTCTCGAGGGCGTGCGCGTCCCTTCCGAGAGCACCCTGCCCGGCGGGACCGAGGACTACTGGCCGGTCTTCCAGCGCGCCTGCGTGGCGATCGCCGCCGAGTCGACCGGGGTGGCGCAGCGGGCGCTCGACATGTCGGTCGCCTACGCCAAAGACCGCCAGCAGTTCGGCCGCCCGATCGGCGCCTACCAGGCGGTCTCGCACCGCTGCGCGCAGATGCTGCTCGAGACCGAGAATTCGCGCTCGGCCGTCTACGGCGCCGCCTGGGCCGCCGACGCCGAGCCGGAATCGCTGCCGCTCGCCGCCTCGACCGCCAAGGCCTACGCCTCCGATGCCGGCTGGCGCGTGCCCGACGCGGCGATTCAGGTCCACGGCGGCATCGGCTTCACCTGGGAGCACGACCTCCACTTCTTCCTCAAGCGCGGCCGCGCCAACGCCGCCAGCTTCGGCGACGCGAAGTGGCACCGCGAACGCGTCGCCGACGCGGTGCTGGCCGGTGACGCCGTCCCCGCAGCTTCCTGAGCTGGCCGGTGTGAGCGCCCTCGACCGCATCTCCGTCGCCGCGATCGGCACCTCGGTCGCCGACCTCGAGGCGGAGGCTCTGCGGGCAGAGGCCGCGGGCGTCGAGTGCGTCTGGGCGCCGGAGCTGTTCCGCAGCGCCGTCACCCAGGCGACCTACCTGGCGGCGAAGACCGAGCGGATCGGGGTCGCGACCGGGATCGTCTGGGCCTTCACCCGCAGCCCGTTCATCCACGCGGTCAGCGCGCTCGACGTCGACGAGATGTCCGGCGGCCGCTTCCGGCTGGGGATGGGCGCCGGGGTCAAACGGCTGAACGAGACCTGGCACAACGCCGACTACGGGCGCCCGGCACCGCACCTGCGCGAGGCGATCGAGGCGACGCGGCTGATCATGCGCCAGGCGAGCGCGGGGGAGCCGATCCGCTACGAGGGCGAGTACTACGACATCGACATTAAGGGCTGGATCCGCCCGCACCCGGCGCCGCGCGAGGCGGTGCCGATCTACACCGCCGCCGTGCAGGCGGGGATGGCGCGGATGGCCGGCGACGTCGCCGACGGCCTGATCGGCCACCCGATCCAGTCGCTGCGCTGGATCGACGAGGTGGTGGTGCCGGCCTTCGAGGAGGGGCTGCGGCGGTCGGACCGCGAGCGCTCGAGCTTCGACTACCTGCCGACCGTCTGCTGCGCGATCGACGAGGATGAGGGGAGGGCGATCGAGATGGCCCGCCGCACGATCTCCTTCTACGCGACCGTGAAGACCTACATGCCGCTATGGGAGATGCACGGCTTCGCCGACAACGCGGTTACGGCCGGTGAGGCCTTCCGCCGCGGCGACCTCGGCGCCGTTCCCGCCGCGATCAGCGACGAGATGGTCGAGTCCTACTGCGCCGCTGGCCCCATCGACAAGGTCCGCGCCCGCGTCGAGGCCACCGCCGAGCGCGCCGACGGCCTCTTTCTCACCCCGCCCACCTACTTCCTCTCGCCCGCGGAGCTGAGCGAGTTCCAGAACCGCATCATCGACGCCTTCGGCCCAGGCGCGTGAGCCGAGGGTCTGTGAAAAGTCCGGTTGAGGCCGACCTTTCACAGACTCGCGAGTTCGAGGTGCTGAACCGGGTGCGCTCCATTCCCGAGGGTTTCGTTCGGACCTATGGGGACGTTTCGCCGGGGGCGCCGCGGTTCGCCGGCACCGTCCTCTTCCACGCCGGCGAGCCCGATCTGCCGTGGTGGCGGGTCGTCCGCGCCGACGGCTCGCTCGCCAAGGGCTACCGCCAGCGCGCGCTGCTTCGAGCGGAGGGCGTTCCTTTTCGCGGCAGGCGGGTCGACATGGACCGCGCCCGCGTCCCGATCGACATCGAGTCTGTCTGAGTGCACCTATACGGGGCACTGAGACAGACTCGCGAACTCAGCCCCGCCCGTGTGCCGCTCGACCACGGAGCTGATCCTATGTCTACGGACAGATCACGATCAAATGGCGGCCGGCGACGTCGGCGCAGACGCTGACGTTGAACGGGAAGCTGACGGTGACCGCGCCGCCTCCCTCGCCGGCGGCGATGTCGGGTCCGCTCGAACGGGCGAGCGCCGCGTTGCCCTGGCCGCCGGGATTGTGGACGACGGCCCAGAAGGTGTGCGTCGCCACCTTCGCGAACGGCACCGTGCCGAGCCGCGGCGGAACGGGCCGATGCGGTCGAGCTACCCAGGCAGAGAGGAGACGAAGCGCTCGAAGGCGGCCATGTCGCTCACGGCGGGGCCGTGACCGGGGAGGATCAGCGAGGGCTCGAGCTCAGCCAGCTTGCGGATCGAGCGCCGGTTCTCCTCGGGGTCGTAGGTGAAGATCCGCGGCGGCTCCTTGATCCCCGGCAGCCCGGTCGCGTAGCTCATGTTGCGGATCACGTCGCCGCAGATCGCCACCCGGTCGCTCTCGCGGAAGAAGACGAGGTGTCCGCGCGAGTGGCCGGGGGTGTGGACGCAGCGGAAGCCGGCGACCTCGTCGCCCTCTTGCAGCACCCGCGCGACCTCGTAGGGCGGGCCCTCCCAGATCGCCCGGATGACCCGGTTGACGGGGTTGCCGGTGGCCGCCTCCTGAATCGGCCGCTTTCCTTCCATCGCCTCGACGTCGTCGGCGTGACAGGCGAGCGGGACGCCGCGCGCCTCGCAGACGTCCTTGGCCGATCCCTGGTGATCGGGGTGGACGTGGGTGAGGGCGAGCAGGGAGATATCCCGCCCCTCGAGCTCCTTGAAGATCCTCCGCTTGTCCCAGGTGCGGCCGGCGTCGATGAGGACGTCCTCGGCGAGGTAGACGTTGATCGTCGGCGCCGGGACCTCCCGCAGCCGCCAGACGCCTGGAGCCAGGTGCTTCAATGCGCTATCCCGAGGCCGTCGCGCGGCTCGCCGCTGTGCTGGGAGAGCTCTTCGAGCCGAGCGATCTGGCGCTCGCCTTCGGCCCGCGCCGGGTGCCCGGCCGGCAGCGGCTCGATCAGGCGGCGGATGCGGTTGCGGATCTGCAGCGCGAAGTGGGGGGTCACCGGCCCGGCGAGGGCGCGGATGTCCTCCGGGGTCAGCTCCCGCGTCTGTCCCAGCAGCTCCGGGTTCTCGGACTCGCTCATGGTTCGCCGCCGATTTTGGCGAGTTCGGCCAGTTCATTGACTTCCGCCTGCTGGTTCAGGTCGATCGCCTCCTGATCGCCGATCAGCCAGACGTCGTTGTAGAAGGCGCGGGTGGGATCGGTGGTGTATCCGGGCTTCACGTCGAGAAAGTAGTCGTGGACGGCGTCGGGCAGCCTACCGGCGTCTTCGGTGAGGAGCAGCGGCCCCCAGGTTCCGGAGGCCGAGAGCAGCGCCGCGGCCGCCGCGTCGGCGGGCGAGTCGCTGCGGGCGAGGACGAAGCCGTGGCCCGGGTCGTTGACGTTCCAGCCGAAGCTGCCGGCGTGGAAGCGGGCCAGGGCGAGGGCGTTGGCGGCGGGGTCATTGCCGGCGACGCGGGTGGCGCGCCTGGCGAGCCCGTCGATTTCCTCGAAGACATCCTTGGAGATCGCGGCGGTGGGGCCGAGCACGAAGACCGGCGTCCTCGGGTGTTCCTTCAGCGTCCGGGCGGTCGCCGCCGGCAGCTTCTTCGCTTCGGCGTAGAGGACCGGGTCGCCGGAGCGGGCGGACCAGGCGGCGGCGGGCACCGCGAAGTCGGGGCTGGAGCTGGAGGCGACGAGGATGTGCGCGGGGGGACTGCCGAAGAGGCGGTCGCGCAGGGTGGCGATCTGGGCGGCGGTGGCTGCGGGGTCGCCGGAGTCGACGCGGGTCACCGCCCCGGCGCCGTCGGGCAGCGCGACGGCGCCGATCGCGAAGAAGGAGGCGCCACCCGTCGTCTCGGCTCCCTGCGGATCGAGGGCGGCGAGCGCTTCCGCGGTCGCATCCGGGAGCCCGTCCGGCTGCGAGAAGAGGAGGGGGGCGCGGACCGGTTCCGCCATCAGGACCGAGGCGGCGATCGCGCCCGCCCAGTCTTCTTCGTTGACGAGGGTGACGGCGCCCGGCTGCTGCGAGCGAGCGGTGGAGGGGAAGACCGCGAGGGCGACCGCCGCCGCGTTCGCGGCCGGGTCGGAGCCGCCGATCCGGGTCGTGTTGTTGGTCGCGAAGCTGGGATAGCCGAGCGCTTCCGGGGTTTGCGAGGCAGATTCCCCGCCGTCGTTCTCCCTGGTGGCCGGCGCCGGCGCGGGAGCGCCTTCGCTCGTGCCCTCGTCCTTGCCGCCGCTGCTGCCGACGATCGCGACGACGATGAAGACCACGGCGAGAGCGACGAGCGTCGCCAGCAGCTTCGGGGCCTGGGACCTGGGCTCCGGCTTCTCTGGCTCAGGGGGAGGCTCGGGTGCGGGGACGTCCCGGTTGATCGGCCGCTTGGGGATCACCGCAGGAAACGTACCCGAGCGGTTGCCGCCTGAAGGAGTACAGTTTCGGAAGACTGGCTGACTGACCAGTCAATCAGCCCCCCGGCAGAGAGACCTCGAGGAGAACGAGATGGACTTCGCACTGAATGACGAGCAGAAAGAGTTCAAGGCGCGCTGCCGCAAGTTCGCGCGCGAGGTGATCCGGCCGGTCGCCCGCCAGCACGACGAAGAGGAGAGCATCCCCTGGGAGGCGATCAAGGAGGCGCGCAAACAGGGCTTCGGCGGCCTCGAGTCGATCCAGCGCAACGCCTCCGACCCCGAGGGTCAGCTGCAGGTGATCTCGGCCGAGGAGTTCCACTGGGGCTGCGCCGGGATCGCCCTGGCGATCAGCGGCTCCGGTCTCGCCGCCGCCGGCATCGCCGCCTCCGGCACGCCCGAGCAGATCGGCCGCTGGGTGCCCGAGTGCTTCGGCGAAGGCGAAGAGGTGAAACTGGGGGCTTACGCGGTGACCGAGCCGCAGGCCGGCTCCGACGTCAAGAGCCTGAAGACGACCGCCAGGCGCGACGGCGACGAGTGGGTCCTCAACGGCACCAAGGTCTTCATCACCAACGGCGGCATCGCCGACGTCCACGTCGTCGTCGCCACCGTCGACCCCTCCCTCGGCACCCGCGGCCAGGCCTCCTTCGTCGTCCCCAAAGGCACGCCCGGCCTCGCCCAGGGCAAGAAGGAGACCAAGCTCGGGATCCGCGCTTCCCACACCGCCGAGGTCGTCCTCGACGACTGCCGGATCCCCGCCGACTGCCTGCTCGGCGGCGAGGAGAAGCTGGAGAAGAAGCTGCAGCGGGGCCGCGAAGGGAAGAAATCGCGCGGCGCCGACGCCTTGGCGACCTTCGAGATCACCCGGCCGCTGGTCGGCGCCTCGGCGCTGGGGATCGCCCAGGCCGCGTATGAGTGGACGCTCGAGTACCTCGACGGCCAGGAAGAGGGCGGGGTGCCGCTGCTGAGCACGCAACGGATCCAGCAGACGCTGGCCGACGTTGCGACCGAGATCGAGGCGGCGCGGCTGCTGGTCCAGCGGGCGGCCTGGATGGGCCGCAACGGCGTGCCGATGACCGGCGGCCAGGGCTCGATGTCGAAGCTCAAGGCCGGCGACGTGACGATGTGGGCGACGACGACGCTGATGGACCTGGTCGGCCCGTACTCCCAGAGCACCGAGTGCCCGCTGGAGAAGTGGTTCCGCGACGCCAAGATCTACCAGCTGTTCGAGGGAACGGCCGAGATCCAGCGCATGGTCATCTCCCGCATGCAGGCGCGCGAATACGCCGAGAAGCTCGGCTACGCCGCCGAAGTCGCCGAGCAGGCGATGAAAAAGGAGCCGGTCGCGGCGTAGGCAGGTTCTAAGCTCGGTCCGTGCACGGGCCGCACGGGCATACGCATTCGCTGGACGCCCGCCGGGAGGACAGCCGGCGGCGGATGCTCGTGGCGCTGGCGATCAACGTCGGCCTCTTCGGAGCCGAGGCGATCGGCGGCTTCCTCACCGGCTCGCTGGCGGTCCTCGCCGACGCCGGGCACCTGCTCTCCGACGTCGGCTCGATCGTCCTGGCGCTGATCGCGGCGCGGCTGGCGGCGCTGCCGGCCGGCGGGCAGCGGACCTTCGGCTACCAGCGCTCGGAGGTGCTGGCGGCGCTGGTCAACGGGCTGTTGCTGGTCGCGGTCGGCGTCGGGATCGCGATCGCCGCGGTCGGCCGCTTCTCCGACCCGCCCGCGATCGACGGCGCGGGCGTGCTCGCGCTCGGCGTCCTCGGCCTCGCCGGCAACGTCGCGGCGACCCTCGTTCTCGCCCGCGGCCAGCGCGACGACGTCAACCTCGAGGGGGTGCTGCGCCACTCCGCCGCCGACGCCCTCGGCTCAATCGGCGTTCTCGTCGCCGGCGCCTTCGTTCTCGGGGGCGGTTCGCCGGTGATCGACCCGATCGTCGGCCTGCTGATCGCCGTCCTCGTCCTCGCCTCCTCCTGGCGCCTGATCAAGGAGCCCTTCGACGTCCTCATGGAGTCCGCCCCTTCCGACATCGACGTAGAAGGAGTAGGCCGCACCATCTGCCTGGAGGAAGGCGTGCGCTCGGTCCACGACTTACACGTCTGGACGGTGACCTCTGGCTTTGGCGCAATAGCTGCTCACGTTGTCGTGGCAGAAGGGGCTGACCGTGATCTCATCCGGCGTCGGCTGGAGCTGACCTTGCGAGAGAACTTCGGGATCGGGCACACCACCCTTCAAATGGAGGAGGAGGCTTCGCAGGACCTGCTGCGGGTCGAGAACGCGCCCCGGCAGTAGGGGTTGAGGGAGAGCCGGGGGAGGGGTTCGGCGGACAACGGCGGGGAGGGTTCGGCGAACCCCTCCCCCGGCTCTCGCGACGGCCTGCGTGGGTTCCGCGCAAGGCCGATTGCAGATCCTTTTCGATGTCGAGCTGAAAATCGGCCCTTGTTTAGCCTCGCTGCGATGGTCCTCAATCGTTCCGCCGCGGGGGCAATTTGCGCTGCCGTCGCGGCACTCCTGAGCTTGTTTGCAGCTGCTTCGGCGCCTGCTGCCGATCTCCAGTCGGAACTGGAAGCGAAGCAATCGCAGCTATCGAAGGTCGAAGAGCGCAAAGGCGTGCTGACGACGACGATCGCCGGCTTCAAGGACAAGATCGACCGGCTGACGGCCGAGGTCGCCGAAGTCCGCACCCGCGAGGCGGCGGTGCGGGAACGGCTGGTCGCCAAGGAAGCCGAGCTCGACGAAGCCGTGGCCGAGCTCGCCGCAGCCCAGGCGCGATTGGCGAAGGTTCGCGCGCACCTGAAACGAGCGCTGACGGCGCTGCGCGAACGGCTGGTGGCCATGTACGAGATGGGGAGCCCGGACGTGCTCAGCGTCATCGTCGGCTCCAACAGCCTCGACGACCTCGCCGCCCGCACCGAATACCTCGACCGCCTGCACGGGATGGACGAGGCGGTCGTCGGGCGCGTGCGCGACCTGCGCGACCAGGTCAAGGAGCTGGTGACGCGCCTGCGCGACAGCAAGAACCGGATCGAAGACGCGCGCGACGCGATCGCCTCCGAAAAGGAAGCGCTGACGGCGGCGCGGGCGGCGCTGCAGAGCCACCAGGCCGAACTGGTGGCGGCCCGCCACGACCGCGAAGCGGCGCTGGCGAAGGTCGGCCGGCACGAAGAAGAGCTCGACGGCGACCTCGCCGAAATCCAGGGCGAGATCGCCGCCCAGCTGGCTGAAACCGGCTCGGCGCCGCTGCCCGCGGGGCCGATCAAAGGCGGCAGCGGCAGCATGATCTGGCCGGTCGACGGGCCGGTGGTCTCCGGCTTCGGCTCGCGGACGATCAACGGCAGCTACGAGTACCACCCGGGGATCGACATCGCCGTGCCGGAAGGCACGCCGATCCGCGCCGCGCTCACGGGCACCGTCAGCCTGCAGCAGTCAGAGGCCGAAAGCGGCGGCTACGGCAACTACACCTGCCTCGACCACGGCGGCGGGCTCTCCACCTGCTACGCCCACCAAAGCTCTTTCGCGGTTTCCCTTGGCCAATCGGTTAGCCAAGGCGATGTAATCGGGTACACGGGCTGCACCGGATACTGCCTCGGGCCGCATCTGCACTTCGAGGTTCGTATAAACGGCTCCGTAACCGACCCAATGGGATATCTCTGAGTAACCTGAAGGCTCGATGATTCGCCAGGCGCGCACCTACTTCGTGGGCGCGATGTCGGGGGCGAGCCTCATCGCCGTCGCCATCGCCGTCTTCGTCCTGCTCGTCTCGACGCAGGTCTTCGGCGACTTTCCGGTTGCCGGGCTGCTCGGCGGTGGCGATCGACCAGCGGTGTCCAAGGCGACGGAGGTCGCGGCGCCGATCGCCGGCGGCGCCAATGGCACGGGGGCGAAGGGCGGAGCCGAGGAAACGGGGGCGGCCGGCAAGGGGGGCACCGCGGGCAAAGGGGGAGGAGGCTCTGACGACGCGGCCGGCTTGACCGGAGGCGAAGGTGGTGGCTCGCAGCCGGGCGGCTCTGGCGGCGAAGGCGGGGGCGGCGCTGGAGGGGGCGGTGAAGGCGGCTCTGCGCCCAGCGGCGGATCCGGCAGCGGCACGGCCTCCGGCAGCGGGGGTGGTGGGGGTGGCGGCGGCAGCAGCGGTTCGGCCGGCGGCGAAACGACGACGGCCTCCCCGCCTTCCTCGAAAGTCACCGGCACCGTCGACGAAACCGTCAACCAGGTCGACGAAACCGTCACCGGGGGCGCGCTGGGAGAAACCGGCGTCACCGGCGCCACCGAAGAAGTCGTCGAAAGCGTCGCCGGCCCGGAATCGGCCGTCGGCAAAGTCGTCGACGAAACCACGAAAACCGTCGAAGGGATCCTCGGCAAATAAAGGCGTGGCGCCTGGCGGCGGCGGACGCTGCGGCGTTCGCCGGCCACCATGCCCTGCGTTAGCCCTTCCTGGCGGCCGATCGGCCACAATGCCGGTCCGATGGGTGAGAGCGGACAGGCGGCGGTGAGCGGGGATCCGATCGCGGGATCCGCGGTCTTCCCGCGGGGGAGCCGGGTGAACGGGGAAGGTCACCTGGAGGTCGCCGGCTGCGACGTGGTCGAGCTCGCCGAAGAGCACGGCACCCCCGCCTACGTCTACGCCGAGGACGACATCCGCTCCCGCGCCCGCGAATACCGCGAGGCGTTCGAGAGCCGCGGCGCCGACTTCGAGGTCCTCTTCGCCAGCAAGTCGCTGCCCTGCACCGCCGCCTACCGGCTCTTCGCCGAGGAGGGTCTGTCGGTCGACGTCGCCTCCGGCGGCGAGCTGCACATGGCGCTGACGGCCGGCTTCGACCCCGACCGCATCCACATGCACGGCAACAACAAGTCCGACGAGGAGATCCTCTTCGCCGTCCGTGCGGGCATCCGCCATCTGATCCTCGACTCCTTCGACGAGATCGAGCGCTGCGAGCGGCTGCTCGACGAACCGCAGCGGGTGCTGATCCGGGTCACGCCCGGGATCAAGCCCTCGACCCACGACTACATCACCACCGGCCAGCTCGACTCCAAGTTCGGCTTCGGCCTCGAGGACGGGCTGGCAGCGCGGGCGATCGAGCGGGTGCTCGCCTCCGAGAAGCTGGAGCTGGTCGGGCTGCACGCCCACATCGGCTCCCAGATCTTCGAGCTCGAGCCCTACACGCTGGCGATCAGGGCGCTGGGCGAGCTGGCCGGCGACTGGTGCCACGTCGTCAACGTCGGCGGCGGCCTCGGCGTCGCCTATACGGCTGAAGACGAGCCGCCCTCGATCGACGCCTACGTCGACGTCAAGGTGCGCGGGGTGGCCGAGGTCTTCGGCGAGGGGGTGCGGATCCTGGTCGAGCCGGGGCGCTCGCTGGTCGCCAACGCCGGCATCACCGCCTACCGGGTCGGCACCGTCAAGGAGATCCCGGGGGTGCGCACCTACGTCGCCGTCGACGGCGGCATGTCGGACAACCTGCGGCCGATGCTCTACGGCTCCCGCTACGAGGCGCTGATCGCCGACCGCGCCGCGGCGCCGGGGGAGACCCTGGTGACGATCGCCGGCATGCACTGCGAGTCCGGCGACGTGATCGTCCGCGACGCGACGCTGGCCGAGCCGGCCGTCGGCGAGGTTCTCGTCACCCCGGCCACCGGCGCCTACGGCTACGCGATGGCGAACAACTACAACGGCGTGCCCCGCCCCCCGGTCGTCTTCTGCCGCGACGGCAGCTCGCGCGCGGTCGTCCGTCGCGAGACCTACGAGGACCTGACCGCGAGGGATCTGTAGGCGATGGCCGCGGAGGGCTCCAAACCGATCCGGATCGGGCTGCTCGGCCGCGGCACGGTCGGCGCCGCCTTCGCCGAGCTGCTGGCGGAGCGGGCCGACGCCGTCGAGTCGGCGACGGGGCGGCGGCCGGAGATCGCCGGGGTGCTGACCCGCGATGGGGGCGACTTCGAGTCGATCCTCGCCGGCTCGGACCTGATCGTCGAGCTGATCGGCGGAACCGAGCCGGCGCGCGAGTACGTCGCGGCGGCGCTGCGTGCGAAGCGCCCGGTCGTCACCGCCAACAAGCAGCTGCTCGCCCAGCACGGCGACGAGCTGTTCGCGGTCGCCCGCGAGGCGGGGGTGCAGCTGCGCTTCGAGGCGGCTGTCGCGGCGGTGATCCCGATCGTCCGCACGATCCAGGAGAGCTTCGGCGTCACCGAGATCTCCAAGGTCTTCGGGATCGTCAACGGCACCACCAACTTCATCCTCACCGAGATGGCAGCGAGCGGGGCCGGCTACGACGAGGTGCTGGCGCGGGCGCAAAAGCTCGGCTACGCCGAGGCCGACCCGGCCGACGACGTCAGCGGCGCCGATGCGGCGGCGAAGATGGCAATCCTCGCCCGCCTCGCCTTCCACACGCCGGTGACCCTCGGCGAGGTCACCTACGAGGGGATCGAGCGGATCCTCCCCGACGACCTCGCCTACGCGAAGGAGCTCGGCCTCTCGCTGAAGCTGCTCGGGGTGGCGGAACGCCGCGACGGCGGCGTCAGCGTCCGCGTCTTCCCCTGCTTCCTCTATCGCGGCCATCCGCTGGCGCCGATCGAGGGGCCGTTCAACGCGGTGATGGTCGAGGCGCCGGCGATCAGCGAGGTGACGATGTCGGGGCCGGGGGCGGGCGGCCTGCAGACCGCCTCGGCGGTGCTCGGCGACGTCGTCTCGATCCTCGCCGGCGACGCGCCGGTGCACGAGACCCGGGTCGAGCTGCCGATCGTCGAGGACGTCAGCTCCTCCTTCTACCTCTACCTGGAGGTGGCCGACCGACCGGGTGTGCTGGCGCGGGTGGCGACCGTGCTCGGCGATCACGGGATCTCGGTCAAGAGCGTCGTCCAGCGCGGGATCGGCGACGAGGCGCGGCTGGTGATGGTGATCCACGAGTGCCTGGAGTCGAGGTTCGCCGAGGCGCTCGACGCGCTCGGCGAGCTGGAGGAGCTGCGCTCGCTGCCACGCTCGATCCGGGTGATCGAGGAGGAGTACTGAGCCGATGGCGGCGGGGCTGATCGACCGCTACCGCGACCGGCTCTCGCTCGAGCCGGGCGACCCGGTGGTGACCCTGAACGAGGGCTCGACGCCGCTGATCGAAGCGCCCCGCCTCTCAGAGCGCATCGGAGCGCGTTGTTTTCTCAAGTTCGAGGGGCTGAACCCGACCGGCTCGTTCAAGGACCGGGGGATGACGGTGGCAGTCTCGCGGGCGAAGGGGCGCGGGGCGGAGGCGGTGATCTGCGCCTCGACCGGCAACACCGCCGCCAGCGCCGCCGCCTACGCGGCGCGGGCAGGGCTGCGCGGGGCGGTGATCGTGCCCGAGGGCAAGATCGCGATCGGCAAGCTCGCCCAGGCGCTGATGCACGGGGCGCGCGTGGTGGCGCTGCAGGGGAACTTCGACGACGCCCTGCGGCTCGTCCGCGAGCTCTCGCAGAAGCACCCGATCGAGCTCGTCAACTCGGTCAACCCGCACCGGATCGAAGGCCAGAAGACGGCCGCCTTCGAGGTGGTCGAGGATTTCGGAGGAGCGCCGGGCGCGTTGGCGATCCCTGTCGGCAACGCCGGCAACGTCACCGCCTACTGGCGCGGCTTCCAGGAGCTCGGCACGGCGCCGGTCCTCTATGGCTTCCAGGCCGAGGGCGCCGCGCCATTGGTGCGGGGCGAGCCGGTCGACCGTCCCGAGACCGTCGCCTCGGCGATCCGGATCGGCAACCCGGCGCGCTGGGAGGAGGCGATGGCCGCCTTCACCGCCTCCCGCGGTCGCGTCGCCGCCGTCTCCGACGAACAGATCCTCAACGCCTACCGCTGGCTCGCCGACAACGAAGGCGTCTTCTGCGAGCCCGCCAGCGCCGCCTCCGTCGCCGGCCTCCTCGCCCACGGCCTGCCGACCGTCGAAGACGTGCCCACCCCCGAGACCGTCGTCTGCGTCCTCACCGGCCACGGCCTCAAGGACCCCGACACCGCCCTCGCCAAAGCCCCCTCGGTGATCAACTGCGAGAACGACCTCGGCGCCGTCGAGCGAGCGGTCTTCGACTGAGACATGACCGCCCGTCACCGGCTCGTTCGCGTTCCCGCCTCCTCGGCCAACCTCGGGCCGGGGTACGACGCGATGGCGGCGGCGATGGCGCTGTTCCTCGAGCTGGAGGTGGAGGAGAGCGGGGAGTTCTCCTTCGACCCGGGCGGGCTGGAGGTCTCGACGGAGCGCGACAACCTGATCGTGCGGGCTTTCGAGAGCCTGCGGTCGGCGGACGGGATCGCCTTCCGGCTGCGCAGCGAGATCCCGCTGGCGCGGGGTCTGGGGTCGAGCGCGGCGGCGATCGTCGCCGGGCTGGCCGCCGCCGACCACCTCTACGAGCTGGCGCTCTCGAAGGAGGAGATGCTGGCGCGGGCGACCGCGATCGAGGGGCACCCCGACAACGTCGCCGCGGCGATCTACGGCGGGTTCGTCGTCTGCGGGGCGGGGAAGGACGGACCGACCGCCGCTCGCTTCGACCCGCCCGAGGGGCTGGAGGGGATCGTCGTGATCCCGCCCGAGGAGGTCTCGACCGAGCGGGCGCGGGAGGCGATCCCCTCCGAAGTGCCGCTCGCCGACGCCGTCGCCAACGTCTCCGCCGCGGCGACGCTGGTGCTGGGGCTGCGCAGCGCCGACCTCGACCTGCTCGCCCAGGGGCTCGACGACCGCATCCACCAAGAGCGTCGTCGCGAGCTCTACCCGCGCTCGATGGAGATCGTCGACTCGGCCCGGGGACTGGGGGCGCTGGGGGCGACGATCTCCGGCGCCGGCCCGACCGTCCTCGTCTGGACCACCTGGCAGGAGGCCGGCAGCGTGGCGGCGGCGCTGGAGCAGCGCTGCGCCGGCTGGGCCGAGGTCAAGCGCCTGCCCTTCAGCCCCCTCGGCGCCGACGTCCCCGAGCTCTGAGATGGACTGGGTGATTCGGATCGGCCTCGTCGAGCTGGCGCTCGGCGGCGTGCTCGGCTGGGCGATGGTGGTGCGCGGCGAGCGGCCCGAGTGGTTGCGGCGGATCGGCGTCGTCGCCCCGCAGCGGATTCGACAGGTTCATCTGGACTACGTGATGATGGGCCTGATCCTGATCGGCGTCGGCCTCGCCGTGCCGGACCTGCCGACGGCGGTGGCGATCGCGCTCGTCTTCGGCACCCTCGTCAACCCGTTCCTCTTCGTCCCCCTCGCCTTCGATCCCGACGTCGAGAAGCGCGCCTGGTACCGGACGCTCGCGGTCGTGTCGTTCATCGGGGTCAGCGGCGGCCTCGTGATCGCCGCCGTCGTGGGCCCGGGATAGAGTCGGCGCATGTCGACCAAATCGAAGCTTCTGCTGTTCCTGCCCGCGCTCGTCCTCGTCGCGCTGCTCGCGCTTCCCGCTGCCGCGCAGGCGACGCTGACGTACGTCCGCAACCCGTCACACCCGACCGTCTTCGTCGCCAACGACGACGGCTCGGGGGCGAAGAAGCTCGACAGTGGCGAATCTCCCCACGTCTCGCCCGATGGGAACTTGGTCGCGTATCTCCACATGGGGACGAAGAATGCGCAGGAACTGAAGGTGGCGAATCTCTCAACGGGGACGACCAAGACGCTGCTGACCACCTGGCGCGAACCCTTCTCCCTCTCCTGGTCACCTGACTCGACGATGGTCATCGCGCAGCGCGGCCCCGAACTCGGCAAGCGCAAGCTGGTCCTGATCGACGTGACGACGGGGGGCCAGGAGGTCATGGCTCAAGGGTTCTTCAGCGGCGCAAGCTTCTCGCCACAGGGCGGCCAGTTGGTCTTCGCGAAGGCAAAGAGCGAAAAGTTCCCGCCCCGCAGCGACGTCTACCGGGTCGACCTGATCCCGCCGGGCGCCGTTGGTGTCGCGCCCGTGCTTCCACATCGGATCACCAGCGACCACCGCTCCTCCTATCCGCTCTGGGGGCCGACGGGCAGGATCGTCTTCGTCAAGACGCTCGAGGCGAACAAGCGCAAGTACGGGCCGAAGAACGAGCTCTACTTGATGAATCCGAGTGGGAAAGGCCTCAAGCGCCTCACCCACACCAATGTGCCGGCGCTGGCGCAGGGCCTCTTCCCGACCGACTGGTCCGCCTCCGGCAGCCGGCTCCTCTCCGAGTTCGAGGGCCAGGACATCAGCTACGCGGTCAAGGTCAACCCGAAGACCGGTGGACAGAAGCCCGTCTCGACCGCGGGTGAGCAGGGGTTCGTCGGCACCGCCCTCTCCAACGACGGCAAGTTCGTCCTCGGTTACACCGGTGGCTTTGACCCGGGCCTGAAGCACGACGTGGTCCGCGTTCCGTACAGGGGCGGCAAGGGGAAGGTGCTCGCCAAGGACGCCTTCGAGCCCGACTGGAGCTTCTGAGTTCGGCGGGGGGGGGGGGG
>JBIOWB010000088.1:0-19372 GCA_044868125.1 Solirubrobacterales bacterium | reverse complement strand
CTGGAGGCGGTGCGGGACCTGAAGGGGGAGGGGATGACGATGCTGATCGCCACCCACGAGATGAGCTTCGCCCGCGAGGTAGCCGATCAGGTCGCCTTCCTCCACGAGGGCCGGATCCTGGAGCAGGGCCCACCGTCCCAGCTACTCGAGGCCCCCCAGCAACCCGAGACGCGTCAGTTCCTCAGCCGCCTCCTCCAAGCCGGCCGCGCCTAACCGCCGAAACCGCAAGGCGGCGTCGTCACCGCGTATTCCTGCGAGCTCGCCGGTGTGCTTGGCCGATTTCGCGGGAATTTGATCAAATCATTTGACGCGAGCGGGCGATCTCGTTATGCTCGCGCCGCGCTTGAGCAATCAGGGACTGCTCAAAGGCAGGGAAACATAGCTAGCACCTGTGCCTTAATCGGTTAAAGGGTCGGCGTTGTAAGCCGAAGATCCGGGTTCGAGCCCCGGCGGGTGCATTTCGAACAGAAATTCGAGGCGATCCACGTTCGAAATCACCAGCTATGGACAAGAACATCTTCAGCCGATTTGACGAAGTCGCCGCCGACGAGAGCGGCAAGGTGCTCTGGGCGGCGCGGGCGCCGTACCGGCCCGAGGCCGATTTCGACCTGATGCTGATCCCAAGGCTTCCGAAGGGGACGGATTGGCGGGAGGACGCGGCGGCGCAGGAGGCGCTGGACCGGATCGAAGGGGAGCCGTGGGTCGCCTCGCTCTCGCGGGAAGGGGACCAGGTCACCGTCCGCCTCGCGGACGAGTGGATCGAAAGCGAGGGCGAGGCGATCCGATCCGGTGCCAAGGGCGACTCCGAATACGGAGACATGGCCGCCGGCAACAGGTACGCGGTCTACTTCTGGGGCGCCAACACGACCAAGGCGCTGCACATCGGCCACCTCCGCAACCTCGCGGTCGGCAACGCGATCGCCGGGGCGCTGAAGCAGGCCGGCGCCGAGGTCGACAACCGCAGCCTGATCTGCGACGTCGGCCGCAGCATGGGCGAGGCGATGGCGGGCGTCGCCACCCGCGCCGGCGAGGACGCCGGGCCCGACGCCAACCAGAAGAGCGACCACTTCGTCGGCTTCTGCTACGCCGACTACGTCACCGCCAGCCGCAACGGCGGCCAGGGCGACGACGGCGCCGAGGACTCGGTCGCCCGCGAGTCGACGAGCTACAACGACAAGGCCGACGAGATGATGATGCGGGTCCTCGACGGCGACCAGAAGGCGCTCGAACTGTGGTCGCGTACCCGCTCCTGGGTGGTCTCCGGCCAGCGCAAGACCCTGGCCCGGCTCGGCATCGCCTTCGACAAGGTGATCTACGAGTCCGACTACCTGCCCGAGGTCGCCGAGTTCATGAACCAGGGCCTCGCCGAAGGCACCCTGACCAAACGCTGGGGCGACGACATGGTCATGTACGAGACCGAGCGCGAGGAGCTGGAAGAGATGCCGCTGGTCCGCTCCGACGGGCTCCCGACCCAGCACATGCGGGCGCTCGCCTACTGGGCCGCCGCCGACGAACTCGACGACGTGATCTCGATGCAGGTCTGCGGCAACGAGTGGGTCGCCCACGTCACCTGCCGCCGCAAGCTGATCGACGAGATGGGCTTGGAGAACGGCAACGGCAACGGCAGCGCCCGCGGGGGAGGGCCGCCGACCTTCGACATCTTCCACGGCATGGTCGCCCGCGAGAACGAATCGATCAGCTCGTCCAAGAAAGGGGCGCTGCTGATCGACGAGCTGGTCGAGTGGCTGGAGGAGGTCCTCGCCGACGGAGAGCTGGCGGAGACCATGGCGCAGCACCCGCACCCGGAGACGGTCCCGGGGCAGGTCGCGCTCGGCTACTTCCTGCTGCAGCCGACGACCAAGCAGGTCAAGTTCGGCAAGGAGAAGCTTCTGGTGGAAGGGAAAGGCAGCCTCGGCTGGGACCTGGCGCGCGCCCAGGCCCATCATGCCACGGCCGAGCTGGAGGGCGAGAGCCCGGCGGCAGACCCGAGCTACCGCTTCGCGGTGGTCCAGGCGCAGCACTACCCGGTGCACCTGCGCAGCGCCGTCGACGAGTTCGACGTCGCGCCGCTCGCCAAGTACCTCTCCCACTTCGCGCGCTGGTACAGGGAAGACGAGCGGGCCCCGGAGGTCGAGGCGGTCGTCCAGCCGGTGCTCGAGCAGGGCCTGCGGGGCCTGGGACTAGAGGGAGCCTGAGATGAAAACGCTGCTGGTCGACAACCACGACTCCTATTCCTTCAACGTGTTCCACCTGCTGGCCGAGGCCTCGGGCGAGGAACCGATGGTGGTCAACAACGACGCCGTCAGCTGGCGCGTCCTGACAAGGATGGACTTCGACGCGATCGTGCTCTCGCCGGGCCCCGGCCACCCGTCGCGCTGGCACGACTTCGGCGTCTGCCGCGACATCCTCCGCTACAGCGAAACCCCCGTCTTCGGCATCTGCCTCGGCCACCAGGGGATCGGCAACCTGCTCGAGGGCACGGTCAACCGGGCGCCGATGGCGATGCACGGCCGCCTCAGCCGCGTCAACCACGAAGGCAAGGGGCTGTTCAAGGACGTGCCGCAGGGCTTCTCGGTCGTCCGCTACCACTCGCTCGCGATCACCACCCCGCCCGGTCCCGAAGGGCACATTGTCGCCTGGGCCGACGACGGCGTCGTGATGGGGGTCGAGCACACCCAGCGGCCGATCTGGGGCGTCCAGTTCCACCCGGAGTCGATCTCGACCGAGTACGGCCTCCAGATCGCCCAGAACTTCTTCGAGATGGCGGCCGAGCGCCGCCCGCGGAAACGCCCCGTCGGCCGCGCGACGATCGCCCCGCGCAGCGGCCGGCCCACCGCCACGGCCTCCCCGCCGACGGAGGAAGGCGAGCTGGAGCTGCGGATGCGGGAGATCGAGGGCCAGGCCCCGACCGAGTACCTCTACGAACGGCTCTTCGCCGACGCCGAGACCTCCTTCTGGCTCGACAGCGCCGACGCCCCGGCCTGGCTTGCCCAGTGCTCCTACATGGGCACCACCGCCGGTGCCGAGCGCTGCGTCGCCCACTACGACGTCGACAGCGGCGAGATAGCGCTCGACCGCGCCGGCGTCGAGAGCGTCGAGCACAGGTCGATCTTCGACTTCCTCGACCGCGAGCTGAAACGGATCGCGATCGACCCGCCGGAGGGGATCGACCGTGGCCTCGTCGGCGGCTACGTCGGCTACCTCGGCTACGAGCTGAAGGCCGACTGCGGCTCACAAAACGTCCACAGCTCCGACATGCCCGACGCGGCGATGATGCTCGCCAACCGGGTCGTCGCCGTCGACCACACCAGGGACAAGACCTGGGTCTTCGCCCTCTGCCGGGGCGAGGACCCGGAGGCCGAGCTCTGGCTCGACGCGACCCAGGACCTGATCGAGGAGGCGATCGTCAACCCGCCGGCCGAGCGGCCGCCGGCGCCGCCGATCGAGCCCGGCGGGCACGTCAGCTTCCGGTCCGGTCGCGGTCGGACCCGGTACCTCGCGGACATCCTCAAAGCGCAGGAGGAACTGCTGGCCGGCGAGTCCTACGAGGTCTGCCTCACCGACCAGTTCTCGACCGACGCCAGCCCGGAGCCGTTCGACCTCTACCGGCAGCTGCGCCGCGCCAACCCCTCGCCGTTCGCCGCCTTCCTGCGCTTCGGCGAATACGCCGTCGTCAGCTCCTCGCCCGAGCGCTTCATCTCGGTCGACCGCGAGCGCCAGGTGATGGCGCGGCCGATCAAGGGGACGATCTCCCGCGTCGAGGATCCGGCCGAGGACGAGGCGGTCGTCAAACATCTCGAAGAGGACGAGAAGACCTACGCCGAGCACCTGATGATCGTCGACCTGCTCCGCAACGACCTCGGCGTCGTCTGCGACGTGGAAACGGTCGAGGTGCCGCACCTGATGGTGATCGAGCCCTACGCGACCGTCCACCAGATGGTCTCGACGATCGTCGGCCGCCTCGCCGCGGACCGCAGCCCGGTCGAATGCGTCCGCTCCTGCTTCCCCGGCGGCTCGATGACCGGCGCCCCGAAGGAGCGGACGATGGAGATCATCGACGACCTCGAGGCGGAGGCGCGCGGCGTCTACTCCGGCTCGATCGGCTACTTCGGCGCCGACGGCCACACCGACATGAACATCGTCATCCGCACGATCGTGATGCGGCCGGGCCGGACGACGATCGGCGCCGGCGGGGCGATCGTCATGCAGTCGGACCCGGAGGAGGAGTTCGACGAGATCTTGCTCAAGGCGCGCGCCCCGATGGCGGCGATCGCGCGCACCGTCACCGGCGGCGACGGCCCCGACGCCTGGAGCGTCGAGCTGGAGCCGGCCGCTCGGCACGCGGAGGCCGCGTGACCGAACCGGTGGCCACGCAAACCACCGTTCGCGAGGCGGGGGCCGAGGACGTCGAGGGGGTGGCGACCGCGGTCGAAAGCCTCCTCACGGAGCTCGGCGGTCGCCGGCCCGAGCGCCCTGACCTCGAAGCCGAGGTGCGGGCGCTGCTTGCCGATCCCGCGGGGGGGTCGGTGCTTGTCGCCGAGGCCGACGGGAAGCTCGTCGGCGTCCTCAGCGCCAGCTGGCAGCGAGCGATACACGTTCCCGGCGTCTACGCGACGATCCAGGACCTCTGGGTCGACGAGGCTTGGCGCAGTCGCGGCGTCGGGGCGGAGCTGGTCGAGGCGATCGCATCCCAGGCGCGAAGCCGCGGCGTCGGCCGACTCGAGGTCGGCCTGCCGCGGGAGACCTTCGCGGCGATCGCTTCGACCGAGTCCTTCTACCGCCGCAGCGGGTTCGAGCACCTCGGGCCGCGGATGCGGAGGCTGCTCGATGACGCCTAGAGAATTGGTGATGATCGAGCAGCGGCAGGGGCGCGACGACGACGCCTTCTGGGTGCGGGAAGGCGATCGCCGGATCCCGGGCCAGGACGGCAACCGCCGCCTGGTCGAGCTGCGGGCCGGGCTGGTCCGCCACTCGCGGGTGCGGCCGGTCGCTGCCGATGCCGCCGACGAGGAAGTCGAGCGGACGCTGGCGGCGCTGCACGAGGCCACCTACCTGCAGGCGCTGGCCGAACTGCGCTCGGCCGAGCCGGTGGTGATGCCGGACTTCGCGCCGCCGGGGCTGGAGCCGGACATCCCCGTCAACGCCAACCTCGTCGCCGCCGCCCGCGAGGGGATCCGCACCGCGATCAGCGCCGCCGACCAGCTGCTCGACGGCGCCCGCTTCACCTATGCCGTCTGCCGCCCGCCCGGCCACCACGCCGGCCCCGCCTTCCACGCCGGCTACTGCTACCTCAACAACGCCGCCGCGGCGGTGCGGCACATCTGCGACGGCGGCATCAAGCCGGTCGGGATCGTCGACCTCGACCTCCATTACCCGAACGGGACCTCGGCCCTGGTCGAGCGGATGGGGCCGGAAGCGGCCCTGCACTCGCTGCACGCGGCGCCGGTGACCAACCTGCCGCCGGGGACGGCGCTGCCGCGGATCGCCGGCGAACGGGCGGTGGCCTTCGCCGACAGCCCCGACGAAGCGACCTACCTGCGGGAGGTGGCCGCCTCGGTCCACGACCTGGCCGAGATCGCGCGGGCGCTGGTCGTCTCCCTTGGCTACGACACGGTGGCCGGCGACCCCCACGGCAACTGGGGCTTCCGGCCGGAGATCTTCAGGGAGGTCGGCCGCATCCTCGCGGCGCCGGGCCTGCCGGTCTGCGTGATCCAGGAGGGCGGCTATGCCCTCGACGAGCTCGCCGACTGCAGCCACGCTCTCGCCACGGGCCTGCTGGGAGGGGAGGGTCTCCTATGAGCGCCAACGGCCTCGAGCCCTTCCGAAATCGCCTCGACGAGATCGACGAGGCGATCGCGAAGCTGTTCGGCGAGCGCCTGCAGATCTGCCGCGAAGTCGCCGTCTACAAGCACGAGCACGAGATCCCGATGATGCAGCCCGACCGGGTGAAGATCGTGCGCGAGCGCTATCTCGAGCGCGGCGCCGAGCACGAGCTGCCGCGGGAGTTCAGCTCCGACCTCTTCGAGCTGCTGATCGGGACCACCTGCCGGCTCGAGGACGAGCTGATGGACGAGCTGGCCGCCGAGAACGGGAGGGACGCTGCATGACCGCGCTGCCGCCCGGACCGCGGATGCCGCGCGCCCTGCAGGCCGTCGGCTGGACCCAGCGGCCGATGCCGTTCCTCGAGCGTTGCCACCGCCGCTACGGCGACACCTTCACCCTGCGGATCCGCCACTACGGCGACTGGGTGCTGCTCGCCGACCCCGACGACGTGAAAAAGGTCTTCACCGCGGGGCAGGCGGTCGGCGTCGACACCGCCAACCCGCTCCTGGGGCCGCTGCTCGGCCCGCGCTCGGTGATGCTGCTGGAAGAACCGGAGCACATGACCAGGCGCAAGCTGATGCTGCCCTCCTTCCACGGCAAGGCGGTGCAGGCCGACTCCGAGATGATGGCCCAGGTGGCGCGGCAGGAGATCGCCCGCTGGCCGGTCGGCGAGCCGTTCGCGCTCTGGCCGCGGATGCAGGACATCACCCTCGACGTGGTCATGCGCGCCGTCTTCGGCCCGGCCTCGGAGACGCCGCGCCTGCAGCCGCTGCGCGAGAGCCTGCGCTCGCTGACCACCTGGATGAACGAACCGAGCAACCTGGCGCGGCTCGCCGTCCTCGGCCCCGGCTGGGTGACCCGCAGCCGCGGCTACCGCGAGTCGATGGGGGCGGTCGAGCAGGCGGTGATGGAGGAGGTCCGTCGCCGCAAGGGCGAACCGGACGGGGGAGAGCCGGGCGTCGTCTCGATGCTGGTCGGGGCCGAATACGAGGACGGCACGCCGCTCTCCGACCAGGACCTGCGCGACGAACTGGTGACGCTGCTCTCCGACGGGCCGACCTCGAGCTCGCTCGCCTGGACGTTCGAGCGGCTGCTGCGCAACCCCGACAAGCTGGAGAAGCTGCGCGATGACGTCCTTGGCGGCGACGGCACCTACCTCGACGCGGTGGTGAAGGAGACGCTGCGGCTGCGGCCGCCGGTTCCGGTCGTCGTCCGCAACCTGCTGGAGCCGATGACGCTCGGCGGCTACGACGTTCCCGCGGGGACGACGGTGGCGCCCTGCATCCACCTGATCCACCGCGACCCGCGCTGGTATGAGGAGCCGCAGGCTTTCCTCCCCGAGCGCTTCGTCGGCAGGCAGCCCGGCACCTACACCTGGATCCCGTTCGGCGGCGGCGTCCGGCGCTGCCTCGCCGCCAGCTACGCGGAAATGGAGATGAAACGGGTGCTGCGGATCGTGCTGGAGACGACCGAGCTGCGGGCGGTCGAGAGCAGCGGCGAGCGGGCGCGCAAAAGCGCGATCTCCTTCAGCCCCGACCAGAAGGGCCTGGTCATCGCCGAACCGCGGGAAACCGAGCCGGCCGGGGAACGGGCCCTGGCGCCTGTCTAGGAGGCGAGGAGATGGGCGAGAGCGACATCCTCATCGTCGGTGCCGGCGCCAAGGCGGCGGCGATCGGCGCCAAGGTCCACGTCGTCAACAGCCTCGGGCTGGCCGAGATCTCGATGACCGTGATCGAGAAAACCGAGCCCGCCGCCTCCTGGCTGGGGCGCAACGGGATGACCTCGGGCGAGGAGCCGCTGGCGATCCCGCCGATCAAGGACATCGGCTTCCCGTACCAGAGCTCGCGCCAGTTCGGCGCCCTCGGCGACGAGATCGACGCGGCGCTGCTGCCGTTCAGCTGGCAGCGCTTTGCGATGGAACGGCACGAATACGCGGCCTGGGTCAACTCCGGCTCGCCCTCGGTGATGCACCGCGACTACGGCGAGTACCTCGGCTGGGTGCTGGAACGGGCGACCGAGGGGGTGAGCATCTACGACGGCCGGGTGACCGAGGTCTCCCTGGCCGACGACCGCGACCTCTGGCAGGTCGAGGTCGCCGAGCGCGGCCGTCCCGAGGACCCCGAGCGGCACTTCGGCCGCAACCTCGTCCTCACCGGTCCCGGCGTCCACCGCCACTTTCCCCACGACCCCGACGTCGAGTCGCGGGTCTTCCACTGCGACAGCCGCCGCGAGGAACTCGAGCGGGTGCCGGTGGACGAGGAGGTGGAGATCGCGATCGTCGGGGGCGGCGAGAGCGCTCTCAGCGCCCTCGTCTTCCTCCGCGACCTGCGGCCGAAGGCGCGGCTGATCGTCTTCACGCCGACCCTGCCGCTGAGCCGCGGCGAGAGCTTCCTCGAGAACCGCGTCTTCGCCGACCCCGACAACGTCGGCTGGGAACACCTCGACGAAGAAACCCGGCGCGACTTCGTCAAGCACTGCGACCGCGGCGTCTTCGACCAGACCGTCCTGGCGCGGATCGCCGACGACGACCATCTCTCCTTCATCGCCGGTCGCGCCGTCCACGTCTCGCTCAGCGACGACGGCGAGGGCGCCCAGCTCGAATTCGACAGTCCCTCCGAGGGGATGCGCTCGGAGCGTTACGACTTTGTCGTCAACTGCACCGGCTTCGACCTGCTTCGCCAGCTGCGCGGGCTCTTCCCCGACGCGGTCCGCGACCAGGTCGAAGAACAATGCGGCCCGCTCTGGGACCGCCCCCCCAAGACGGAGGTTCCGATCGGGCGGGCGCTGGAGCTGAAAGACGTCCATCCGCGCCTGCACATTCCCGGCCTCGGCGGTCTCAGCCAGGGCCCCGGCTTCGCCAACCTCGGCAGCCTCGGCCTCCTCGCCAACCGGGTGCTGCATCCGTTGCTCGACGAATCGAACCCCCGCTTTGCAGGGATTTCTGAAACGATAGAAGACAAGTCCTTATTACTCGATTAGGGAGAGGAGACGGGATGTCGATGCTGTCCAATTTCAGGGGGCTGCCGCTGCTCGCGGTTGCCGTAGCCGTGGGGGCGCTGGCGGTGGGCTGCGGCTCCTCGTCTTCCTCCGGCGACCACACCTTCACCGGCGACGCCCTCCCGGGCATCGACCTCGCCAACACCCGGCAGGTGAAGACCGAGGTCAACAGCGGCAACGTAACCCAGCTGAAGGAAGCCTGGTCGATCCCGATCGAAGGCACCGGCGTCTACGGCAGCTACGCCTCGACCCCGGTGATCGTCAACGGCGTCGTCTACTCCCAGGACCTCGAATCGAACGTCCAGGCGATCGACCTCGAAAGCGGCGACGTGCTGTGGGGCAGGAAGTTCGAATCCCCCAGCCACGGCCCGAACGGGCTCGCCGTCGCCGAAGGACGCGTCTACGGCGCGACCAACTCGGAAGCCTTCGCCCTCGACCAGGAAACCGGCAAGGAACTGTGGTCGACGCCGCTGGAAGGCGCGGTCGACATGCAGCCGAGCGTCAACGAAGGCAGGGTCTACGTCTCCACGGTCCCGGAGACGCCCAACGCCGAATACGAAGCCGGCGCGGTCGGCATCCTCTACGCGCTCGACGGCAAGACCGGCAAGAAACTGTGGGAGTTCGACACGGTGCCGAAGGGCCTCTGGGGCCATCCGGAGATCAACTCCGGTGGTGGGCTCTGGTACCCGGTCTCCTTCGACAAGCAGGGCAACGTCTACGGCGGCACCGGCAACCCGGCGCCGCTGCCGGGAACGCCGAACCATCCCTGGGGCTCGAGCCGCCCGGGCCGGAACCTCTATGCCGACTCGTTGGTCAAGCTCGACCCGAAGACCGGCAAGCTCCTCTGGTACTACCAGGAGACCCCGCACAACATCTACGACTGGGACTTCCAGAACCCGCCGATCATCACCAAGTCGGGAGGCAGGGAAGTCGCGGTCGGCTCGGGCAAGTCGGGCTTCGTGGTCGCCGTCGACGTCAAGACCGGCAAGGTGGTCTGGCGCATGCACGCCGGCAACCACAACGGCCACGACAAGGACCCGCTGTACGCGCTGCGCGGGGAATACGACAAGATCAAGCCGGGGCTGGTCGAACCGGGCCAGCTGGGCGGGGTGATCGCCCCGGCGGCGACCGACGGCGAATACGTCTTCGTGCCGATCGTCAACCACTCGATGACCGTGCGCTCGGGTTCGGAAATCACCGAAGAAGGCTCGTCGACCGGCGAAGTCACGGCGATCGACCTGAAGACCGGCAAGATCGTCTGGGAGACGTCCCTTCAAAGCCCAGCCTACGGCGCGTTGGTGGTGGCCAACGACCTGGTCTTCGCCACCTCCGCCGAAGGGACCATCCACGCCCTCAACACCAGGACCGGCGGCGAAGTCTGGCAGGCGGCCCTGCCCTCGGGCACCAACGCCGGCGTGATGATCAGCGGCGACACGCTGGTCGCCGGGGCCGGGCTCCCGGTCGTCGAAGGGCAGACGCCGAAACTCGTCGCTTACAAGCTCGGCGGGTAGCGCGCCGGCAGGATCTCGATCGGCCCGAGTCGATATGACTCGGGCCGATGGCGATCAAGCGCAGCGCCGGCATCCTGCTCTTCCGCCGCGGTGGCGGCGAGCCGGAGTTCCTCCTCGTCCACCCGGGCGGACCGTTCTGGGCGAGGAGGGACGCCGGCGCCTGGACGATTCCAAAGGGCCAGATCGAAGCCGAGGAGGAACCGCGCGCCTGCGCGATCCGCGAGCTCGAAGAGGAGCTGGGGGCGGCCCCGGAGCTCGATCCCGAGCAGCTGATCGAGCTCGGCTCGATCAAGCAGAAAGCCGGCAAAGTCGTCGAGGCCTGGGCGGCCGAAGCCGACTTCGACCCGGCGACCCTCGCCAGCAACACCTTCTCGATGGAGTGGCCGCCGCGGAGCGGCACCCAGCAGGAGTACCCCGAGGTCGATCGGGCGACGTGGTTCGGCCTCGAGGCCGCGCGGGAGAAGATCCTGCCGGCGCAGGCGGAGTTGCTAGATCGCTTGCTTCGGCACCTGGACGGCTGAGGGACTAACCCCTCCAGTGACAGCTGCCGAACTTCGAGTCGAGCTGAAGCGCTTCCGACTTTCGCCCCGCTATAGCGGGGTAAATCTCGGAAGCGTTTGCGAGGGGGTCCGGACGCCTTTCCCAGCGTTTGGAGAACAGGTGGACGGCACCTATAGTCGCCCGTGAGATGGAGAACGGTTCCACTCCGCAGCCGGAGGCAGTTGGGGATCCGACCCAGAACGGTTCGCTGCCGCTCTCGGCCCGCCTGCTCGGGGTGGGGGTGCGGGGGGCTCGCACCGTCACCAAAGCGACCGGGATCGACCGGGCGGTGGAAGTCGCCGCCGAGGAGGCGATCGTCGCCGCGGTGGAGAGCAAAGCGGTCGAGCGGGCGATGGTCAGGGTGCTGGAAGGGCCGGTGATCGAAGAGGCCGTGGAAGGGGCGCTGGAGAGCGAGGCGGTCAAGCGCGCCCTGCTGGAGGCGATGGACAGCGAGCTGGTCGACGAGGTATGGCGCCGCCTGCTGGCCAGCGAGGAGGCGCAGCAGCTGGTCGAACGGGTCGCCGAGGCGCCCGAGGTGCGGGCGGCGATCAGCGCCCAGGGGATGGGGCTGATCGAGGACATCGGCCGCACGATCGGCAATCTGGCGCGGCGGCTCGACGAGCGCTTCGAGCGCATCGTCCGCCGCCTCTTCTTCCGCAAGCCGCGGGAGCTGCCGACCGACCGCGCCGGGGCGATCAGCCGCGCCCTGGCATGGGTGATCGACGGCGTCTTCGTCAATCTCGCGTTCACCGCTTTCGTCGCCCTGGTGACGCTGGTGGCGAACGCCTTCGGCGGCAACGGCGAAGGCGGCGGCAGCCTCGCGATCGCCGTCGGCTCCAGCGCCTGGCTCACCTTCGGCGCTGTCTACCTGGTCGGCTTCTGGTCGCTCGCCGGGCAGACCCCGGGGATGCGGTTCGTCGGCATCCGGCTCGAAGAGCGGCTGCCGCTGCGGCGCAGCTTCAAGCGCCTGATCGGCCTCGGCCTCTCGGTGATCACCTTCGGGATCGGCTTCCTCGGCGTCGTCTTCGGGGCCCAGCGGCGCGCCTGGGACGACCGCCTCTCCGCCACCGGCGTTATCTACGACGAGCGGCGGCCGGAGCCGGCGCCGTGGTCGGGCCTAGATCGGCGCCCCGGAGCGGTTCGGCAGCCAGCGCTGGGCCAGCAGGGTGAGGCTGCCGGAGACGATCAGCAGCGAGACGTTGATCAAGAGGACGAGGGCGGCGCCGCCCGCGTGGTCGATCCCGCCACCGCCGAGCGCGACGCCTAGGTAGGCCGAGGCCGGGATCGTCGTCACCGAGATCGCGACGCCGACCGCGGCGCTCGCTTTGGTCTCGAAGGAGAGCATCGCCGCAACGCCCGCGGCGAGCGCGATCAGCACCGTCGAGTAGTCGGTGTGGGCGAGGTTGGTGAGGCTCGAGTGCTCGACTTCGAAGCCGTCGGGGAGGAAGCCGGTCCACTTCAGCAGGAGGCTGAGCACGGCGGCGGTCGCGACCACCAGGCCGAGACCGAGCGTGAGGGTGGTGAACGCCCGCCGGGCAAGGGAATAGCGGTGGGCGACGAGGCCGACGCAGGTGGCGCAGATCGGCAACAGGTCCGGGCTGACGGCCATCGCGCCGACGATCAGGATCGAGCTGCTGGTGATGACGCCGAGGGCGGCGATCACGGCGGCGACGTTGATCAGCGCCAGGTAGCGCGCCAGCAGGCGCGAGTTGGCCCGCGCCTGGCCGATCACCTCGATCCAGGCGTAGCCGTCGACGCCGCCTTCGCCGAGGTGGTGGCGATGCTGGGGGGCGACCACCTCGATCCGGGTGAGGACGTAGTCGTCGCTGCCGATGCCGAACTCGGCGACCGCGTCGACGAGGCGGTCGGCGGCGACGGGCTCGACGTCGGCGACGAAGACGTAGGCCTCATCGGCGGCGTTCTCGTCGGCCTGCTGGACGATCCGCCGCACGCCGTCGAGGTCGCGCAGCAACGTGCCGAACTCATCGGCGCGGCTGTGGTGGACCGACGAGCGGAGCCTCAGCATCCGCCCATTCTCACGTTTTCAGGGGCGATTGCTAGGAGACGAGCTTGACGACCTTGAAGGCGCGGTCGCCTTTCGGCGTCTCGACGGTGACGGTCGCGCCGACCTTCGTGTCCATCAGCGCCCGGCCGATCGGCGACTCGGCCGAGAGTCGGCCCTCGGCGAGGTTGGCCTCGGTCGAGCCGACCAGGGTCCAGACGGCGGCCTCGCCTTTGGACTCGTCGAGCACCTCGGCGCTGCGGCCGAAGGAGAAGACGTCGCTGTCGAGCTCGGAGACCTCGACCACGACCGCGTTGCGCAGCCGTTCCTGCAGCCGCTTGATCCGCGTCTCCATATGCGCCTGGTCCTCTTTGGCGACGTGGTACTCGGCGTTCTCCTTGAGGTCGCCCTCCTCGCGGGCGACCTTGATCCGCGCCGCCATTTTCAGCCGCGCCGGCCCTTCCAGCTCGGCCAGTTCCGCCTTCAGCTCTTCGATCCCGGCCTGCGTGATCGGCTCGCCGTTCTGATCCTGTGCGTTCATCCGCAGAGGGTGTCAAATCGGCGCGCCCTCCGTAGATCGGCTCAGCGCTCAGGGCGGGGGAGGGAGTCGCCGAGAATCAGTCGTGCCCGGTAGAAGAGCGCCTCGTCGGCCCCCCGCAGAGCCGACTCGCGATTGCCGGTCTGGGTGGTCCGGTTCTGCCCGGTCCCCGCCGGGTCCTCGTCCCGCACCAGCCCGGTCAGCCGGCCCCTCGAGCGAAAGGTGGTCCGCTCGACGTTCCTGGTCATCCTGTCTCCTTTTCATATTTGTTGATCATCTAACTCAAGAATAGCAAAGACTGCGCAAAGAGCGCAACGCAGGGGGAGAGAATGCGCCCCTCTGTCCTTAAGGCTTGGTGGTTAAGGAACTGCTCTACAAAATCGCTTACGACGAGGCGGTGCGCGCCCTCTCGGAGCAGCGGGAGTTGATCGACGGCCTGCGTTCGCGGGCGGGGCTCTTGTTCTCGGCCACGGCCGTCACGACCTCATTCCTCGGAGCGCAAGCCCTTCAGGGTGGAGGGCTGGGCCTCTTCTGCTGGCTGGCATTGGCAGGATTCGCCGGTGTGGCCATGGCCATGCTCGCCATCCTCTGGCCGCGGCAGTGGGAGTTCACCGCCAATCCACTTGAGGTGATCGGCTTCTATATCGCGTCAACGTCACCCGCCCCGTTCGAGGAGCTGCATCGAGAGCTGGTAATTCAGATGGAAGCCGGCTACTTGCAAAATAGCTCCGGACTAGAGAAACTCGTTGTCTACTTCCAGATTGCTAATGTCCTACTCGTCGTCGAGGTGATGCTGTGGATGATCGCCATTGCCTTTTCGACTTAGAAAGGTGCCATGACTGAGACCCGACGATCCACTTCACCGCTGAAACCGAAACGGCCCAGTCTTATGCAGCCGGCCGAACCGACCTTTCGTGAAGCGCTGCGCTCGTTCATACCCGGCTGGTGGTTGAAAAGAGCGTCGCGACGACGCCCTCGTTCCTGAGGGGGCAGCGTCAGACCGCGGCGAGTTGGGGCGGGGCGTCACCCGGCAAGAAGACACCCCACCCCGTCGCCTCTTCAAACGGCTGCAGGTACCTCTGCGTCGCCGCCGTCGTGGGACCCGTGGGGAGTCGAGGCCCCGCGGGGGTGCGACGGCGACTTACCGTTGAAGCTTTTGGCCTGGACCGGGCGCAGGTAGGCGATCTGGCCCTCCCGCAGCTCCAGCCGCTGCAGCTCGGCTCGGGTCAGCTGCGCCCAGACCTCGGTCCCGTCGGAGAGGACGAGCTCGACCCGGATCTCGAAGCCGAGCGAGACGATCCGCTGCACCAGGCCCTCCTGGGTGCGCTCGTCGGGGTCCAGCACGACCTCCATGTCGTGCGGGCGCACGAAGTCGTCGCCGAGCTGGTTCACCTCGCCGACGAAGCTCATCACGAACTCGTTCGCCGGGTGCTCGTAGAGCTCGTCCGCGGTCCCCGACTGCTCGACCCGCCCTCGGTTCATCACAACCAGCTGACCGGCGACGTCCATCGCCTCTTCCTGGTCGTGGGTGACGAAGATCGTCGTCACGTGCATCTCCTCGTGCAGGCGCCGCAGCCAGGTCCGCAGGTCCTTGCGCACCTTGGCGTCGAGGGCGCCGAAGGGCTCGTCCAGCAGCAGCACCTTCGGCTCCACCGCCAGCGCCCGCGCCAGCGCCATCCGCTGCCGCTGGCCGCCGGAGAGCTGGGAGGGATAGCGCTCGGCCAGCCCCTCGAGCTGCACGAGGTCGAGCAGCTCGTGGACCCGGCGCGAGGTCTCGCCCCTGTCCCACTTGCGGATCTTCAGCCCGAAGGCGACGTTCTCGTACACGGTCATGTGCTTGAAGGCCGCGTAGTGCTGGAAGACGAAGCCGACTTCGCGCTTCTGGGTCGGCTGCTTGGAGACGTCCTCGCCGTTCAGCAGCACCCGCCCGGCATCGAGCGTCTCCAGCCCGGCGATCGCCCGCAGCAGGGTCGACTTGCCCGAGCCGCTGGGCCCGAGCAGGGCCGTGAGGGACCCGTCCGGGACCTCGATCGATACGTCCTTGAGCGCCTGAAAGTCACCGAAGCGCTTATCTGCTCCCTCGACTGAGATTCCCATCAGGCGTCCTCCTTTCGTTTCAGCAGGTTCATTGCGAGCAGCGTCGCCAGCGCAAGCAGGGCGAGCAGGACCGAGGCGCCAAAAGCCCCCGGCAGGTTGAAGTTCTGGTACTGCTTCTCGACGAAGAGCGGCAGCGTCTGGGTTTGGCCGGAGATCGAGCCGGAGACGACCGAGACGGCGCCGAACTCGCCGAGCACGCGGGCGGTCGTCAGCACGACCCCGTAGGCGACGCCCCAGCGGATCGCCGGCAGCGTCACCCGCCAGAAGGTCTGCCAGCCGTTGGCGCCGAGGGTCGAGGCGGCCTGCTCCTGCTCGGTGCCGATCTCCTGCAGCACCGGCACCGTCTCCCGCACCACAAAGGGCAGCGAGACGAAGATGCTCGCCAGCACCATCCCCGGCACCGAGAAGAGGATCTTCAGCCCCGCTTCGGCGAGCGCCGGTTCGAACCAGCCCGTCGTCCCGTAGAGGAGGAAGAGCGAGAGGCCGATCACGACCGGCGAGATCGCGAACGGCAGGTTGATCACCCCGTCGACGAGCCGGTTGCCCCACCAGTCGTGGCGGACGAGCAGGATCGCGCAGGCGACGCCGAAGATCGTGTTCAGCGGCACCGCGATCGCCACCATCAGCAGGGTCAGCTTCAGCGCGTGCAGGCCGTCGGGCGAGGTGATCGCGTCGATCGGCGGGCTGATGCCGTCTTCGAAGGTCTTGTAGAAGATCAGCGCCAGCGGCAGCAGCAGGAGCAGGAAGATGTAGCCGAGGCCGAGAACCCGCAGGCTGAAGCGGCTGGCGGGGTTGGCGGTCATCAGGCGTCATCTCCCGAGACGTCCCTGCCGGCGACCGTGGGGATGAACTCGGTCGAGCCACGGTCGTGGCGGACCGACCAGCGCTGGATCAGGCCGACGACGACCAGGCAGAGGACCGAGGCGAGCAGGAGGACGACCGAGACCGCGGCCGCCCCCGTCTCGTTCCCGGACTCGATCTGTTGGCGGATGTAGACCGAAGAGACCATCGTGTCCGGCAGGCCGCCGGCGAAGAGCAGGACGGATCCGAACTCGCCCAGCGCCCGGGCGAAGGCGAGGGCGACGCCGGCGCCGAGGCCCGGCAGCAGGTTGGGGAAGATGATGCGGCGGAAGATCGTGAAGCCGCCGGCGCCGAGCGAGGCCGCGGCCTCCTCCATCTCCCTGTCCATCTCGATCAGCAGCGGCTGCACCGCGCGGACGACGAAGGGGAGGGTGACGAAGCAGAGGGCGACGACGACGGCGAGCTGGGTCGCGGCGAAGTCGACCCCGAAGGGGCTCTTGGCGCCCCAGAGCTCGAGCAGGATCAGGCTGGCGACGATCGTCGGCAGCGCGAAGGGGAGGTCGACGACCGCGTTGATCGCCGCCTTGCCCGGGAACTCGTCGCGGACCAGCAGCCAGGCGAGGATCGTCCCGAAGACGCCGTTGACGAGGACGACGACGAACGAGGCGCCAAGCGTCAGCTTCAGCGAGCGGATCGCCTGCGGCGAGGTGACCTGGTCCCAGAAGTTGCCGAGGCCGCCGCTGAGCGACTGGTCGGTCAGCGCTGCCAGCGGCAGCAGCACGATGATGCTCAGGTAGAGCACCACCATGCCGCGACCGAGGCCGGTGCCGACCCCGGGCAGGCGCAGGCCCACCCGGGGGGCACGCGAGCGGCTGAGGGTCCCGGCCTCCATCGATCAGCCGGAGGTCGAGACTCCGAGTTCAGCCTCGATCTTGGCGACCGAGCCGGTTTCGTCGTCGAAGAACTCGTCGTTGACCTTGCTCCAGCCGCCGAACTGGGCGATCTTGAAGAGATCGTCCGGGGTCGGGAACTGCTTCGGGTCGACGAGCTTGGGGTTGACCGGGCGGTAGCCGTTTTCGGCCCAGATTTCCTGTCCCTGGTCGGACCAGATGAACTCGAGGAAGTCTTCGGCCGCCGGCTCCGGCGCGTCTTTGGTGACCGCGATCGGGGTTTCGATCTGGATCGTCGAGGGCGGGATCACGTATTCCACGTCTTCGCCTTCGTTTTCGGCCTTGATCGCCTCGTTCTCGTAGCCGAGCAGGACGTCGCCCTGGCCCTGGGTGAAGGCCGAGAGCGCGTCACGGGCGCTGCCCGGCTGCGCGACCGCCTTTTCGAGCAGCGTCTTGACCGCTTCCAGCGCCTGGTCGGGCGATTTGCCGGCGTTGATCTCGGAGCCGTAGACGGCCATGACGTTCCAGCGCGCCGCGCCCGAGCTGAACGGGTTCGGGGTGACGACCTCGACGTCCTTGTTGAGGACGTCGTCGAACGACTTGATCCCCTCGGGGTTGCCCTTGCGGACGGTGATCACGACCACCGAGTCCTGGGCGATGCCGCCGTAGGGCTGCTTTTCCCAGTCCTTGGCGACGATTTCGCCTTCTTCGACCAGGCGTTCCATGTCGCCGGCCTGGGCGAAGTGGACGATCGATGCGGGTTGGCCCGCGGCGACGGCGCGGCTCTGGTCGCCGGAGGCGCCGAACGAGTTGCTGAAGCTGACGCCCTTGCCCTGCGAGGTCTTCTCGAAGGCGGGCTCGATCGATTCGGTGTAGACGGATTCCGGGGTGGAGTAGCCGACCACGTCGAGCTTGGCGCCTCCTGAGGAGCCGGAGCCGGTGGCGCTGCTGTCGCTGCTTCCGCAGCCGGCGACGACGATTGCGACTAGCAAGGTGAGGGCGGCGAGGAGGCCGACCGTCACGCTGCGCCGCCGGGTGGTGCGAGCGTTCCGCATCTAATTTGTTCCTTCCTTTTTCGACTGACTTACTTTCTTGAGCAACTTACTGCTCAATCAGGGGCGGCACCCTAGCACAAAGTCGATCAGGAAAGTAGGGAATGTCGATCTGGATTAGGGTCTTTCCATGACCATCGACGCGTTACGCACGCCGGAGGAGAAGCTGGAGGGGCTGCCGGACTACCCGTTCGAGTCGCAATATCGCGAGGTCGACGGGCTGCGGTTGGCCCATCTCGACGAGGGAGAGGGGAAGCCGGTCGTCTTCTTCCACGGCGAGCCGACCTGGTCGTACCTGTGGCGCAAGGTGATCCCGCCGGTCCGCGACGCCGGCTACCGCTGCATCGCCCCCGATTACGCCGGCTTCGGCCGCTCCGACAAGCCCACCGACCTCGGCTGGTACACCTACGACCGCCACGTCGAGCTGATGGCGGGGCTGCTGGAGGAGCTCGACCTGCGCGACGCGACCGCGGTCGTCCACGACTGGGGCGGCCCGATCGGCCTGCGGCTGGCGGTCGAGCACCCGGATCGCTTCTCCCGCATCGCGATCATGGAGACCGGCCCCTTCACCGGCCACCAGAAGATGAGCGACGCCTGGTTCGCCTTCCGCGACTTCGTCCGCGACAACGAGGACGTGCCGGTCGGCTTCCTCGTAAGAGGCGGCTGCAGGAACGATCCGGGCGACGAGGTGATCGCCGCCTACGACGCGCCCTACCACGAGACGGCGGCAAAGGCCGGTGCCCGCGCCTTTCCGCTGATCCTGCCGACGACGCCCGACGCCGTCGGCGCGGCTGAGGGCAAACGAGTAGCTGATGCGTTACGCGAGGACGACCGTCCTGCTCTTGTTCTCTGGGCTGATTCGGACCCGATCCTTCCTTTCTCGGTAGGAGAGAGAGTTTCTAGCGAGCTGAATTTCCCCCCTCCGCGCCCAGTGGAAAACGCCTCGCACTTCCTTCAGGAGGACGCCGGTCCCGAAATCGGCCGGGTTATCGCCGAGTGGCTTCAGGCGTAGGGAGCCGGGGGTGAGTGTCGGCGGACAGCAGTGGGAAGGCCAAGTTGCGCAACGCCCAGATCGAGGTCGTGTCCTACTGGCCGGTCGAGCAGCTTGCCACTGCCGAGGC
>JBIOWB010000087.1:0-56350 GCA_044868125.1 Solirubrobacterales bacterium | reverse complement strand
AGCCGCCGTCCCAGGGAGGAGAGATAGCTGCTGGATCTTGCTGGAGGTAGCTGCGGGACCTTGGGAGTTTGCGGCGATTCGGGTGGGGACGGGATACCCCTCTCACAAAGGCTCAAGGAACCACGCTGCGAAGTGCCGGAGCTCGTAACAGCTGCGCGACGGTCTTCGGGGAGGGGTACCCCGGACCTTCCCCACCGCTTCGAATCCTCGTGTCCTGATAGAACTCCGGCCAATGGATCGCGAGACCGCACGTCGGAACATGCGCGCGGGCCTGGTCGCCGGAGGCATCGCCGCCGGGATTTTCGCCCTCTCGTTCGTCGCAGCCTTCCTCTACATCGCCCAGTAAGAAGATGGCCGAGCACCGACACGTCCCGGAGCCGGGTGAGGTGGTCTACACGCCACGTCCGTCCTGGGCGCCGGCCTTCTTCGCCATCGGCGCCGTCGGCCTCGTCTGTGGGATCTTCGCGGCCGGCTTCATCTTCTCGCCCTTCGTCTACGCGATCATCGGCGCGATCATCGCCCTCCTCGCCTTCCGCGGCATCGTCCGCGGCTCTACTGGCGACTACTACCGCCTCCCCCGCCGCCAGGAGACTCGCGGTGCGGCTCTGCCCGTGGAAACCATTTCCACGCCCCCTCGACCTTAGCCAGGCAGAGACATTTCGGACGTAGCCCCGTCGCTCGTCCAGCAGCGAACGATGTCGCGCATCGAGAGGACGCCGATCGCCTCGCCCCCCTCGAAGACGATCAGGTGGCGGACGTTGCGGCGCGACATCTCCGCGGCCGCTCGCTCGAGGCTCCATTCGGGCGCCGCGGTGAGCACGCCCTCGCTCATGTGATCGGCGACCCGCTCGTGCTCCGGGCTCTGCCCGCGGGCGACGGAGATCAGCAGATCGCGCTCCGTGACGATCGAGGGGGTGGGCATCTCGCCGTCGATCACCAACGCGGCCCCGGTCCCTTTCTCGACCATCTTCTCCGCCGCCTCGCGCAGCGTGTGGGACGGGCCCACGGTCAGGGTGATCTCCGACATGCCGTCCCTCACCTGCATCTGCGACCTCCCGTCGCGTCGGGTTCTAGTTAGTGCGGATCGTTTCAAAGAGTAGCCCACTGTCGGTGCCTGAGGAGACGCTTTCCCAGGGTCTCGACATATAGACTCCCGCTCGCACTCTGCCCCATGCGCCGCCCCTCGAAACTCATCGTCCCGCTGTTTGCGCTCGTTGCCCTGGCTGCCCTCGCGGCGGTCGGCTCGGGCTGTGGCACGACCACCGCCGACACGGCTCGTGGCCGCACGCTCTTCGTCCAGAAGTGCGGCGTCTGCCACACGCTGGCGCAGGCCGGCACGACCGCCCAGGTGGGGCCGAACCTCGACGACGCCTTCGCCGCCGCGCGTGAAGAAGGCAACGACTCGGACACGATCGAAGGGGTCGTCAAGGCGCAGGTCGAGTTCCCCCGTCCCAACAACGGCGACCCGCGCGTCTCGATGCCCGCCGACATCGTCACCGGCCAGGACCTCGACGACGTCGCCGCCTACGTCGGCGAATGGGCCGGCGTGGAAGGAGCGGAACCGCCGAAGGTCGCCGGCGGTCCCGGCGCCCAGGTTTTCGCCAACAACGGCTGCGGCGGCTGCCACACCTTCAAAGCCGCCGGCTCGGGGGGAGTCACCGGTCCGCCGCTTGAAGAAGCGTTGGTGCCGGGCGATACCACCGCCACGATCGAAGAAATGATCGTCGACCCGAACGCGGAAATCGCCAAGGGCTACCCGCCGAACGTGATGCCGCAGAACTTCGGCCAGATCCTCAGCGAAAAAGAACTGGAAGACCTGGTTCAGTACCTCTACGAAGACTCCGGCGC
This sequence comes from Solirubrobacterales bacterium, assembly GCA_044868125.1. Lineage (GTDB taxonomy): Bacteria > Actinomycetota > Thermoleophilia > Solirubrobacterales > 70-9 > VAYN01. The sequence goes on along the minus strand of JBIOWB010000087.1, from coordinate 54,502 downwards.
CGGCGAAGGCCAGGGCGGCGGAAAATCCCAGGGCTGAGCGGAAGGCGGCCAGCGGCCGCTGCGATCATGGTGAGCGATGCGGGAACGCTTGAAGAGCCGCCTCGAGATCTCTCCTGAGCGCTACGCGCAGGTGACGCTGGTAGCCCTGGGGGCGCTGTCGCTGATCGTCTTGACGGGGGCCGGCGTGCGCCTGACGGGCTCCGGCCTAGGTTGCCCGGACTGGCCCAAGTGCTATGGCGGCACCACCCCACCGCTCGAATCGCACGCGGTGATCGAGTACGCGAACCGGCTGATAACCGGCATCGTCGGCTTCGCCGTGATCGCGGCCAGCGTGCTTGCGTTCTTCCGCCGCCCCTACCGCTGGCACCTCGCCCTCTTCGGAGCCTTGCTGCCGCTCGGCGTGATCGGCCAGGCGATCCTCGGTGCCCTTGTTGTCAAGCACCACCTCGCCCCGGGGCTCGTGATGGGTCACTTCATCCTCTCGATGATGCTGCTGGACGCCGCCTTCGCGCTCGCCTGGTGCTCGCGCTACGAACCGTGGGAGCGACGGCGCTCGCAGGACCGCCTCGGCGTCTGGGCGGTACGAGCCCTGATCCCCCTCGGCCAGCTGACGATCCTGGCCGGCACGATCGCCACCGCCTCCGGCCCTCACGCGGGTGCTCACGAAGGGCAGCTGGTCCACCGCTTCGACTTCGAGGGGACGGGAACGCTGGAATGGGTGGTCCAGCGCCATGCGACGATCGCCGCTGCCTACGGCCTCGCCGCGATCGGCGTCTGGTTCCTGCTGCGGCGCCCCGGCGGTGACCGTCGGGCGCTCGAGCCCCTGACCGTGGCGATCGGCCTGCTGGCGCTGCAGGGCGCTATCGGCGGCATCCAGTGGTGGTTGGAGCTGCCCGGGGAGCTGGTCTGGGTCCACGTTGCCGTCGCAACCGGGAACTGGCTGGCGATGCTCTGGACGGTGGCCTCAGCCGGCCGGCTCGAGCCGCGCGGAGAACCGACGCCGGCGCTGCTGGAGGAGCGGCAGCGTCGCGCCACGGCCACGGCCGGCTCCGTCTGAGGCTTGCTTCCCTTCTGGCTCTCGATCGGCGTCCTCAGCCTCGTCCAGGCCGCCCTGGTCGCCCTTCCCAAGCCACCCCTTCCCACCCTCCTCGAGCGCCTGCAGGGCCGCTGGTGGGCACTGGTGCTGCCGCTCTCGATCGTGGTGGTGATCTCGGCGATCGCCCTCGATTCGGCCAGCGCCCGCTTCCTCAGCTATCTGGCACTGGTCGCTGTGCCGCCACTGGCAGCCGCAGCGCTGGCCAGGCTGGTTCGAGGAGCGCGTTTAGAGTTGGCACTCCTCGTCCTCCCCCTGTTCGCCGTCGCCTGGGCCGCCAAGGGCTCGCTCGGCGGCCAGAGCGCCGCCCTCGCCCTTTCCGCCCTCGCCTGCGTCACCCTCGGCTGGCTGGTCGCCTGCGCGGTCCCGCCTCGCTGGCTGAAGCTGGGCATCTACCTGATGGCAGCGGTGGACGCCTACCTGGTCGGCTCAGACCTCCTCCAAGGCCCCAATGCCGTTCTCAACACCGCCGCGCCCGGCGCCGGACTCCCCCGCCTCCAGCTCGCCCACTTAGGCTCAGCGGTGATGGGCTTCGGCGACCTCTTCATCGCCGCCACCCTCGGCGCCCTCCTGGCCCCTGACCGCCGCCTACAACTGCGCGGCGCCGCGCTCGCAGCAGTCGTCTGCCTCGGCTTCGACCTGCTCTTCTTCGCCGTCGACGAGCTCCCGGCGACCGTCCCGATCGCGCTGACGCTAGCGGTACTTGAACTGGCAGGCCGGGCTAGACCTGAACGACGAGGGCGGCGAGGGCGGCAACCACGGCACACAGCACGCTGACGCAGCCGATGACCATCGTCTTCTGGATCGAGGCCAGTCCGTCGGCAACCCGGTCGAGGCCGTTCTCAACCCGCTCCATGCGCCTGTCGGCTTCGGTAAAGCGTTGGTCGACCAGCTCGAACCTACCGTCGATCCCATCAAGGCGCGTATCGATCTTGGCGAGCCGACCGTCGACCTGAACGAACCGTCTGTCCACCTCGTCAAATCGTCTGTCGACCTGAACGAACCGCTCGTCCACTTCGTCGAACCGCTTGTCGACCTGAACGAACCGCTCGTCCACCCCGACGAACTGCTCGTCCATCCGGGCGAAGCCCTCCTCGACCTTCTCCTCGAGGCGATCCAGTCGCTCGTCCGTCGTGCCCTCGGTCATCGTCTGCATGCTGCCAGACTACAGAGCTAAATGCAACCTTTTGTCGTAGTTCGTAAATTTTCCGTGCCAGTTCAGTGCCGTTTCTGCTCTATCCACCGATAGGCATAGATGCAGGCTGCGATCACAAGCACCAGACCGAGCAAAGACCCCACCAGCGGCCGCGTCAGCAGCGTCACCGCGATCACCACAGCGGCCGCGATTCCGACGATGACGACCCATTTGAAGACGGCCGCCTCGTTGAGTTTCACTGAGGAGCCCCCTAGAGAATGTAAACCGTCACATAAACGATGATCCACATGACGTCGACGAAGTGCCAGTAGATCCCTGGCACCTCGACACCGAGGTGGTCCTCGGCCTTGGGGCCGAAGTGGCCGCGGAAGGCGCGAATCGTCGCGAACGTGAGCAGCATCAGCCCGACGAAGACGTGGGCCCCGTGGAGGCCGGTGAGGCTGTAGAAGATCGAGCCGAAGGAGAGGTCGCGGGCGCTGAAGCCCAGGTGCACGTACTCGTTGATCTGGATGAAGAGGAAGGTCGCTCCGAGCAGCCAGGTGGCGACGAGCCCGAGCTTGAGGCCGGCGCGGTTGCCGCGGCGGATCGACTCCAGCGCGTAGTGGATCGTGAAGCTCGAGGAGACCAGGATCGCCGTGTTCATCCCGGCCACCGCGACCGGCAGTTCGTATGGTTCCGGCGGCCAGCTCGACGGGTCGACGACGACGCGGAGGAAGAAGTAGGAGGCGAAGAACGCCCCGAACAGCATCACCTCGGAGACGATGAAGAGGAGGATGCCGAGCGTTTGGCGGTCGATCCGCGAGCTCTGGTTGGCCTCGGGCGGGCCGTGGTGATGATCGGCGTGGCCGTGACCGACGGCGACGGTGGTGCTCTCCATCAGCCTGCCTCTCCCTCGGCGACGGCGGCGACGACTGCGCTCGCGGGCCGACCGACCTCGATGTGCTCGACCGACTTCTCGGTGATGTCGCGGACGCGGCCGATCAAATCCTCCTCGAGCCACCGCGAGCCCTCGCCGGCAAAGGTCGAGATCAGGATGTCGTCGATCCGGTAATGCTCGATCGCGTTCTTCACCGCGTAGAAGGGGTCCGGGCTCATCGGCTGACCGGTGGCGTCGACGTCGGCGCGGTACAGCTCAGCCAAGGTGGAAGCCAGGTCCCGCACGACCTGAGCCTCGCTCACGTCCTCGGCGCGCGGGCAGATGATCGTGAAGCGGTGCGGGCGGACGTTGGCCCGCTCCTTCAGCCGGTTGACCAGGTCCGGAGCGGCGACCGTCTTGGTCGCAACCACGAGCGTGTGGTTGAGGTCCCAGCGGATCGCGTCGTCCTCGATTCGCACCGGGATGTGCGTCAGTTTCACGTCCGGCTCGATCCGGTCGCGGACCCACTCGACCAGGTCGCGGCGCATGAAGCCGAAGCGGGTGTCGTAGAGACAGGAGAGCAGCACCTCGCCGGGTCGGTGTGCCCGCACCGCGTCGTCGAGGGCCAGCGACGGCTCGGGGTCCATCACCTCTCCCACCGACTCGATTCCGAACTCGCTCAGCAGCGACATCGTCACCTCGACCCTGGCGCGGGCGGCCTCGCGGACCTCGCCGGTGTCGATCAGCTGGCCGACCGAGGGTTGGTTCTGAGGGGAGGCGACGACGACGCCGGAGACCTGCTCTTGGCGCTCCCGCACCGCCTGCAACAGCTTGCGCCCGCCGGCCACCTCGTTGAGGAAGACCAGCAGCGGCTTGCGCTCGTCAACCGGCTCGATGCTCATGAGCTGGTACCCACCACGCTCGGCTCACCGGCCGGAACCTCGGCCTCAGCGCCTTCGCCACCCATGATCGCGTGCTTGGCGCCCGGGACTCCGAACTCGTAGGGGCCGCCGACGACCCGCGGGATCTCGTCGAAGTTGAAGATCGGCGGCGGCGAGGAGACCTGCCACTCGATCGAGTTGGCGCGCCAGGGGTTGCCCTCGGCCTTCGGGCCGTAGCGCCAGCTGACGACCATGTTGTAGAGGAAGACCAGCTGGACGGCGCCGAGCATGAAGGCGAAGCAACTGATCAGCAGGTTCCAGTCGCCGAACTGTTCGGCGTAGTCGGCGACGCGCCGCGGCATCCCGTCCATCCCGACCCAGTGCATCGGGACGAAGGTGCCCCAGGTGCCGATCAGGGTCCCCCAGAAGTGGACGCGGCCGAGCCGCTCGTCGTACATCCGGCCCGTCATCTTCGGGAACCAGTGGTAGACGCCGGCGAAGATCGTGAAGACCGAGCCGCCGAAGAGGACGAAGTGGATGTGGGCGACGATGAAGTAGGTGTCGGAGACGTGGATGTCGATCGGCACCATGCCGAGCATGACGCCGCTGATGCCGCCGATCGTGAAGGTGACGATGAAGGCGAGCGCGAACAGCATCGCGGTCGAGTAGGTGTGAATCTTGCCGAAGTAGAGCGTGCCGAGCCAGGAGAAGATCTTGATTCCGGTCGGCACCGCGATCAGCAGGGTGGTGATCATCATCGGCACCCGCAGCCAGGAGAACATCCCGGCGACGAACATGTGGTGCGCCCAGACCGAGTAGCTGAGGACGACGATCCCGATCAGCGCCAGGGCCATCAGCCGGTAGCCGAAGATCGGCTTGCGGGCATGGGTCGAGATGACCTCGGAGATGATCCCGAACCCGGGCAGCATCATGATGTAGACCGCCGGGTGGGAGTAGAACCAGAAAATATGCTGGTAGCTGATCACGTCGCCACCGGCCGCGAAGTCGAAGAAGTTGGTGTGCAGGGCGCGGTCGAGGAGGACCATGAACTGGACGCCGGCGATGAACGGGGTGGCGGCGACGACCAGCAGCGAGGTCGAGAGGTTTGCCCAGACCAGCAGCGGCATCCGCCAGAAGGTCATCCCCGGCGCCCGCATGGTGATGATCGTGACCAGGAAGTTCAGCGCGGTGGCGATCGAGGACGCGCCCGCGAACTGGACGCCGAGGTTGAAGAAGGATTGGCCGAGGGGCGCGCCGGTCGAGAGCGGCGCGTAGCCGGTCCAGCCGGCGTCGAATGCGCCACCCGGGGCGAGGAAGCTGCTGATGAAGAGGATCCCGGCCAACGGCAGCATCCAGAAGCTGAGCGCGTTCAGGCGCGGGAACGCCATGTCCGGCGCGCCGATCATCAGCGGCAGCACGTAGTTCGCGAGCCCGGCGAAGACCGGGATCACGAAGACGAAGATCATCAGCACCGCGTGGGTGGAGAAGAGGCTGTTGTAGGTGGCGGCGTCGACGATCTGGGTACCAGGCTGGGCGAGCTCGGCCCGGATCAGCATCGCCATCAGGCCGCCGACAAAGAAGAAGAAGAAGGTGGTGACGACGTATTGGATGCCGATCACCTTGTGGTCGGTGTTGAAGCGGAAGTAGTCCTTCCAGCTCGTCGCCCCGTGCTGGGAATGGTCGTCAGGGATCGTCGGCAGGCCGGCGGCCCAGCGCAGCCAGTAGTCGAAGCAGCCGAAGCCCGCCAGGAAGCCGAGCGGGGCGGTGATCGCGGGCACGACGACATGCGGGTAGCCGGTCTGTTCGGTCTGGAAGATCGGCAGGTCGGAGATCGCCCGCAGCGCCACCACGAGGCCGAATCCGAACGCCCCGAAGAGGATCGCTCCCAGGATTCCTCGGGTCCAACCCGGCTTCTTGATCGCGGCAACCATCAGCTGTCCCCCATTATGCCCCGCCCGCTCCGAGGCCCACGGGGTTCGTCTCGGTGTCCTGCTTGACCGACTCCATCAGTTCCGGCGGCGTCTTCTGGTCGAGGCCTTCGACCCATTTTTTGAACTTGGACGCCGACTCGACGACCACTTTCGCCCGCATCGTCGCGTGCCCGAAGCCGCAGAGCTCGGTGCAGACGAGCTGGTAGGTCCCGACCTTGTCCGGGGTGACGTAAGCGGTGGTGGTGATGCCGGGGACGTTGTCTTTCTTGATCCGCCACTCGGGCACCCAGAAGGAGTGGATCACGTCCTGGGCGTGCATTTTGAACCGGATCTGACGGTCGACGGGGACGTGGAATTCGCCTTCCTGCCAGACGTAGCCCTTGCCCGGATAGGCGAAGCTCCAAGCGTATTGCTGGGAGAAGACGTCGACCGTGAGGGCGCCCTTCTCCGGCGATTCGATTTCGTCCAGCACCTTCCAGCTGTAGCCGGCGCCGAAGAGGACGATGATCGTCGGAATCACGGTCCAGGCGATCTCGAGGCGGGTGTTGCCGTGGATCGGCTCGCCGTCGGACTCGTCGCCCGGCTTGGCCTTGAATTTCCACAGCGCGTAGAAGAGCATCACCATCACCAGCGAGAAGACGAAGGACGAGAGGACGATCATCACGCTGAGGAGATCGTCGATCTTCGGCGCAGCGGTGGAGGCCTCCTGGCCGTCCCAGTTGATCGAGACCATCACCGCCGAGATGACGACCGTCATCGCGATCGTCGCCAGCAGCATCTTCACTATGGGCAGGCGGCCGTACATTGGGGCGGCGGGCATTCTATTGAAGCGGCGGCGGGAGGCTTTGCGGCCCCCGGGTGACGTTCCGGACTAGCTTCCAGGGCGCGGTAGATCGCCGAGTTTCCCGGCCGCGGCGGCAAGCACGCCGCGAGCCACCCCCTCCCAGCTCCAGAGCCGGCCGACGGTCTCGACCAGGGCGTGCCGCGCCCCCGCACGCTCGTTCTCTGGAAGCTCCAGCCAGGCGTCGAGGCGCTCGGCGATCGCCGCGATCGCACCCGCCCCGATCGGGAACGAGGTGAGCCGACCGACCGGCTCCGGCAGCGCCGCGCGCAGCTGCCGTGAGACCTCGAGCATCCCGGAATGGCCCGCGGAGATCGGCAGGGTCCCGCAGGCGGCGGCCTCGACGGCGACCATGCCGAAGGCCTCGGGGAAGGTGCTGGGCATGACCACCGCCTCGGCCCGCGGGAAGAGCTCTGCGACCTCGTGGTGCTCGAGCCGACCGACAAATTCGACCGAGCCGGAGGCGGCACGGGCCATCCCCGCGTATCCCCGCGGAGGATCGGCGAGGAAGGCGCTGAGGATCGGCAGCGGCCTCTCCTCACCTCTTTCCAACCCCCAGCCGAGGCGGGCAACCTCCCGCGCGTCGTCGAGATCGCCCCGCTCCAGCGTCGTGAGCAACCGACGCAAGCCGTCTTCATAAGCCCCGAAGCCGGCGACCTCCAGCCGCACCTCTGGATGGGTGGCTCGGACCAGCGGCCACGCCGCCAGCAGCAGGTCCACCCCCTTGGAGACGAGGAACTTGCCGACGAAGGCGACCAGCGGCTCACGCTCCGTCCGTGGGCGGAACTCCTCCACGTCGACGCCGGGCGGACCGAGCCGGGTCTTCCCGGGCAAATCCGGCAGATCCGAGAGCGCTGCCCAGAGCGACTCGGCGGTGTGGCCGGAGCCGACCAGGACCCCGTTCGCGGCTTCCACCCCCTCGCGTGCGTAGGGCAGGAAGCGGGGATGCGGTTTGACCGTGTACTCGAGGGCGGAGCCGTGAATCTTCACCGCGAAGGGCGCCACCCGGGCCCGCGCCAGGATCGCCGGCCCCATCACCAGGTGGTTGGCGAGGCCGAGGTCGATACCGCCGGCTGCCTCGGCCACCTCCCGTACCGCCGCGACGTTGGCCTCTATGTAGTGGTCGAGCTCGGCCTCGGTGAGCTCCGGGAAGGTCTTGACCTCGAACCCCTCATAGGGGTCCTTCACGTAGACGGGCAGCAGGCCGCCGATGTCGGGGTTGTGGACCTGCACGCCCTCCAGACGGACCTCGCGGTCCTGGCAGAGCAGGTGCACCTCGTGGCCGAGCTTGGCCAGGGCGCGGGCCAGGTTGACGTTGTAGATGTTGCTGCCGGTGCCGCGCAGCATGTAGCCGTGGAAGATGAGGACACGCATCGGAGCCGCCCAAGCTATAGATGACTGCACCCCAGCCGGGAACCAATCATCTAGTCTTCCCGGCGATGAACGAGAAGCAGCTCTACCGGATGCGGGCCGCGGCCTCTGGCCGCGAGGCCCTCGCCCACGCCGAGCCCGGCTCGGTCTACGTCGATCGCGAGACCGGCGAGGAGATGGCGCCGGTGGCGATGGTCCTGCCCCTCGCCCCCTCCGCCTCGTCCCTCCCGCGCAGCCCGGAGAACCTCCGCGCCTGCCGCCGCTGCGACCAGCTGATCGGGCTGGACGTCAGCGACTGCCCTTACTGCGGGCTTCGCCAAGAAGCGCTCTAACCGTTTTCGGTACGGGCGTCGGTAGGCCCTGCTCACTCGCCCCCGCCAACCCAGCCGTCGGAGCTACGGTTTCTTGACCAACGTCGCCGTGTAGAGCAGGCGCGCGTTGCTGTAGTAGCAGCCGTAGGTCTTGGTCTTGCCGACGCCCTGCTGGGGGTGCCCGTTCTGAATGTCTTCCTTGGAGGAGCAGTGTTCGGACAGGCGGCTGCCGCGCCAGGTGTTTTCGGCGGAGACGTTGAAGGCGAACATCGGCGCCCAGGTGGGGACGGTGAGGGCGACGACCTGGCCCTTGAGGACGGTGAGGGGATGGTCGAGGGCGAAGACGGGGGTGCTGCCGAAGTAGGGGTTGAGGATCTCGAGCGGGCTCTGGCGGACCAGTTTGTATTTCGGCGGCTTGGTGTCTTCGATCGGGCGCAGGACGCCGATCCTGGCCTCCGAGGGGGTGCCGAGGAAGTCGTTGAAGAAGCTCACCTCGTCGGTGGTTTCTTTCGTTTCCTTGGTCGAGGGCTTGGCGAGGGTGATCGACCAGGCGACGATCTTTCCTTCGAACGGTGCCTCGTAGGGACGGGCCACCCCGTCGGCGATCGACTGGAAGCCGGTCACGTGGCCCTCGACGCGGCAGGGGGTGATCTCGACGTTGTTGACGACCTTGCCGGGACAGGAGGCCGGCGGGGTTTCCGAGGTCTGGCCGAGGACGACGACCCGCAGCGGGGCCGAGTCCGCCTCGCGCGGAGCCGCGACCGCGACCAGGGCGGAAAACAGGCAGGCGGCAGCCGCCAGCAGGGCCCAGGCGCGACGGGACGAGGTCTTGGTCTCTGCGCTTCGCATCGTTTGAGGCAACACGGGCCGCGAAGCCCAGTTGCGGCGCCAATCTTGCCGTTCGCCGCGGCCGGATGCGGCGCTGCGGCGACGTTTGCACGATCCCGGTCAGGCAATCATCTAGGGTTGCCCCGCGATGGAGGCTTCAAAGCAGGCAGACGATTTCATTCCCGCCGCTCTCTCCGCCTACGGAGTCGAGGCCGACGAGATCGAGCTGGCGGTGATGCGCGCCGCCCACGAGACCTTCTGGCCACCGATCCTCGAGCTGCTCGAAATCGACACCAGCGCCGCCGCCGAGCGCGATCCCGACCTCTCGCAGCCGCCGCTCCCATGAGCGAGCCGCTCGACCTCCCCCTTCGCGACCAGGCGGCGGCGATCGCCGCCGGGGAGGTCGACCCCGGCGAGCTGCTGGAGGCGACGCTGGCGCGGATCGAGGCGCGCAACCCGACGATCAACGCCGTCGTCGCGACCTTCCCCGAGCGCTCGCGGGAGATGCTGGCCGCGGCTCCCCCCGGACCGCTCCACGGAGTCCCTGTCGCGATCAAGGACGAGTGGCCGCTGCCGTGGCGGGCGCAGCGCTTCGGCGCCGCCGACATGCTCGCCAAGCCCGAGCCGGGCGAATCCGGCCCCTACCGCGCCCTTCGCGACGCGGGCGCCGTGATCGTCGGGGTCGGCAACATGCACGAGCTCGGCGCCGGCAGCACCGGCAACGTCTCGGTCTACGGACCCGCCGGCAACCCCTGGAGCCCGGATCGCTGCCCGGGTGGCTCTTCCAGCGGCCCCGCGGCCTCCGTCGCCGGCCGTCTCGTCGCCGGGGCGGTCGGCGCCGACGGGGTCGGCTCGATCCGCTACCCGGCCGCCTACTGCGGGCTGACCGGGCTGAAGCCGACCTTCGGCCGCTCGGCGATGGAGGGTCACCACTTGGCCGGAATCTCGACCACGATCGTCTCCGGACCGCTCTGCGCCGACGCCGCCGACTGCCGTCTGCTCGGCTCGGCCCTCTTCGGCGACGAGCTGCGCGCGGGTGAGGCGAGCGGCCTGCGGATCGGGGTCGTCCACGACGAGGTCTCCGAAGACGTTGCGCCCGCCGTCCGCGAGGCCTGCGAGGCGGCGATCGAGGAGCTGCGGGACGCGACCGACGGCGAGGTGCGCGAGATCGAGCTGCCGGAACTGGCCGCGGCGACGCTGGCGACGGTCCTGATCGCCAACAGCGAGAGCCTCGGCGGCATCACCCCCGAGCGCCTCAACGACCTCGCTCCTGAGCTGAGCCCGCTCGGTCGCGGCCTGCTCAAGTACCGGCTGCTGCTGCCGGCGATGGCGACGGTGAAGTCGCACCAGGTGCGGACGATCGCCCGCCGCACCGTGGCCCGGGTCTTCGCGGAGGTCGACGTGATCGCCTGGCCGACGGTGCCGGCGGTGGCGCCGCCGCTGGAGGCGCCGCTGGTCGAGCTGCCCTCCGGCACCCTCACCGCCGATCAGGCCAACGTCCGCGGCGGTGCCCTCGCCAACCTCACCGGCATCCCCGCGATCAGCGTTCCGGTCGGCTCCGCGGAAGGCCTGCCGATCGCCCTGCAGCTGCAGGCGGCCTGGGGGCGGGACGAGCTCCTGCTCGACGCAGGCGAGGCGCTGGAGCGGGCCAACGGCCGCCGCTGGGTCGAGGCTGTGCCGCCGCTCGCCCAGGGCGAGCCCTCGGAGGCTTAGCCAAATGGGGTCAAATATCTGATGCCTGCGATCGTCGTCGAGCGGCTCGAGCGCGCCTTCGGCGAGGTGCTGGCGGTGCAGGGCATCGACCTCCAGGTCGACGAGGGCGAGATCTACGGCTTCCTCGGCCCCAACGGGGCGGGCAAGACGACGACGGTGCGGATGCTGACGACGCTGCTGCTGCCGACCGGCGGTCGCGCCGAGGTCGCCGGCTGCGACGTGGTCGCCGAGGCGCGCCGGGTTCGCGCCTCGATCGGCGTGGCGCTGCAGGAAGCGGCGCTCGACCCGCTGATGACCGGCCGCGAGCTGATCCGGCTGCAGGCGACGCTGCAGGGGCTGCCCCCCGCGGCGGGACGCAAACGCGCCGACGACCTGCTGGAGCGGGTCGATCTCATCTACGCCGCCGGCCGTCGCGTCGGCGGCTACTCGGGCGGGATGAAGCGACGCCTCGACCTGGCCGCCGCGCTCGTCCACGAACCGCGGGTGCTCTTCCTCGACGAGCCGACCACCGGCCTCGACCCGGTCAGTCGCAAGACGATCTGGGAAGAGGTGCGGGCGCTGAACGAAGACGGCACCACGGTCTTCCTCACCACCCAGTACCTGGAGGAGGCCGACCAGCTCGCCGACAACGTCGGGATCATCGACAGCGGCCGGATCGTCGCCGAGGGAACGCCAGAGACGCTGAAGGGCGAGGTCGGACACCCGCACGTCGAGCTGCTGGTCGGGGAGGGCGCAGTGGCCGAGGCCGAGCGGGTCTGCCGCGAGCTCGGCAACCTGCTGCCGCCGAAGGACGGCAAGCGGGTGCTGCTCGAGGTCGAGCACGGCGCCGCCGACGTCCCGCGGGTGGTGCGGGCGCTCGACGAGGCGGGCGTCGCGGTCGAGTCGCTGGAGCTGGTGCGGCCGACCCTCGACGACGTCTTCGTCGCCAAGACCGGCCACCACCTCGAACGCGAGAATCGGCAAGAGGGCGAGCCGGGCGGCGATCAGGAGCCGGCGACGGCGTGAGCAACCTGGCGACCAGCGCGCGGGTGGTGCGGGCGCTGGGGGCGCGCTCGATCCGGCAGACCTTCCGCCGCCCGCAGCTGATGGCGCCGATCGTCGTCTTCCCCACCCTGCTGCTGGCGATCCAGACCGGTGACGCCGGCGCCGGGATCGAACTGCCCGGCTTTCCGCCGGTCCAGAGCTTTCTTCAGTTCATGCTCGCCGGCTCGATGATGCAGGCGATGATGCTGGCCGGCAACAGCGGCGGCATCGCCTTCGCGGTCGACATCGAGATGGGCTTCACCGACCGCCTCTTCGCGGCTCCGATCCCGCGCTTCGCGATCGTGCTGGGGCGGCTGGCGGGGACGGCGGCGCTGGGGCTCTTCGCCTCGGTCTGGTTCCTCGCGATCGGGCTGATCTTCGGCGCCCACATCGAGGGCGGCGCGCCGGGGGCGCTGCTGGCGATGGCGCTGATCACCGCCTCGGCCCTGGCGGTCGGCGGCATCGGCGCCGCGATCGCGTTGCGGACCGGCAGCGCCAGCGTCGTCCAGGGCCTCTTCCCGCTGGTCCTCGTCGTCCTCTTCCTCTCCTCCGCCTTCTTCCCCCAGGAGCTGATGATCGAGCCGGCGAAGACGATCGCCGAATACAACCCCTTCAGCTTCATCGTCGAAGGGGTGAGGGAGCCGATCATCGCCGGGATCGACGCCGAGCACACGCTGGAGGCGGTGGCGGCGATCGCCGGGATCGTCCTGCTCGGGCTGATCCTCAGCGCCCGCGCCCTGCGACACCGGCTGCGGGTGGGGTGATGGAGGCGACCACCGCCCCGAAGACGCTGGCTCCGCCGGCATGGCGCGCCAACCTGACGACGGTCGCGGCGATGATGGTGCGGGCGAAGAACGAGCTCGTCCGGGTGCCGGGCGCGGCGATCCCCGGGGTGCTGGCACCGACGATCTTCTTCCTCGGCCTGAACGGCGTCTTCGGCGGGCTGATCCACCTCAGCGGCTTCGACACCAACTCGTACGAGAGCTTCATCGTCCCGGTCAGCATGCTGCAGGGGGCCGGCTTCACCGGCGCCGCCGCGGGGGTCAACCTCGCCCGCGACTACGAGCAGGGGTGGGTGGACCGGCTCCTCGTCTCCCCCGCCCCGCGTTGGGTCCTGCTCACCGGCAACGTCCTCGCGGCCAGCGTCCGGGCCTTCGTCCCCGCCACCTTCGTGCTCGCGATCGGCTTCCTCATCGGCGTCCGGTGGCCGGGGATCGACGGGCTCGCCGTCTGCTACCTGATGGTCGCGGCGATGGCCGCGGTCGCCGCCTGTTGGGGCTCGATGCTGGCCCTCCACTACAAGAGCCAGTCGGCGGCGCCGCTGATGCAGGCGGGGACGATGGCGCTGGTCCTGCTCACCCCCGCCTACGCGCCGCTGGAGCTGCTGCAGCCCTGGCTGGAGAAGGTCGCCGAGATCAACCCGGTGACCCAGGTGGTCGAAGCGGCGCGGCAAGGCTTCGTCGGCGGCGTCACCTGGAGCGACACCTGGCCGGGGCTGCTGGCGCTGGCCGGCCTGCTCGTGGTGCTGGCGTCGCTGGCGCTGCGCGAGATGCGCCGCACGAACGTCTGACTGCCGACGGGCCGAAAATGGTCCTATGCGGACCGAAATCGGCCCATCGGCGATAGATCAGGCCCGCCGTACGCTTGAACGGAACTGGGTGGAGGGGCAGCGGGTGGAGACGCCCTTCGCCTACACCCGGCCGAGCCCCGGCCGCTATCCCTGGCAGTGGTACTGGGATTCATGCTTCGCGGCGATCGTCTGGCGGCGGTTCGAGGCGCGGCGGGCGCGGGCCGAGCTCGAGAGCCTGCTCGCCGCCCAGCGCCCCGACGGCTTCGTCGGCCACACGATCTTCTGGCAGCGGCCGGTCACCCCGCTGCGGTTGCTCTTCTACAACGTCGCCTCGCGCTCCTCGTTCCAGACCGAGTCGATTCAGCCGCCGCTCTTGGCCTGGGCCTGGCGGATCGCCGTCGGCGACCCGAACGAGGAGCCGCGGATCGCGAAGCAGGTCGAGTGGCTGCGGACCGAGCGGGACCTCGAGGGCGACGGGCTGCTGTGGATCGTCCAGCCGGACGAGTCGGGGCTCGACGCCTCGCCGAAGTTCGAACCGGTCTGGGGACGGCGCTCCAACGGGCGCCTGGGCTTTCCGCTGCTGGTCAACCGCAACCGCCGGCACGGCTGGGACGCGCGCCGCCTCCGCGACGCCGGCGAGCCGGTCCTCTGCGAGGTCCTCGTCAACACGCTGTGGTCGCTCTCGCTGCAGGCGCTGGGGCGGCCGTCGGCGACGCCGGCGCTGGTCGAGCGGCTCTGGGACGAGCGACAGGGCCTCTTCTTCGACGAGGCGCAGCCGGGCGGCCGCGTCGCCGTCAAGACCTGGGCCTCGCTGGCACCGCTGGCGCTGTCGGACCTGCCGCAGGAGATCGGGCGCCGGCTGGTGGAGGAGCACCTGCTGGACGAGAGCGAGTTCTGGACGCCGGTGGCACCGCCCTCGGTCGCGGCCGACGAGCGCGGCTACGAACCGGGCGGCGGCCACGGCCCGGTGCGACGCTACTGGCGCGGCCCGACCTGGGTCAACTCGGCCTGGCTGGTCTGGCTCGGGTTGCGGCGGCTCGGCTACGAGCGCGAGGCGCAGCGCCTCGCCGACGGCGTCATCGGCGCCGTCGCCCGCGAAGGCCTGCGCGAGTACTACGACCCGCGGAACGGCAGGGGCCTGGGCGCGAAGGAATTCGCCTGGTCGGCGCTGGTAGCCGAGCTGGCCGACCCGCGACCCGCGGATTATTTGTAGCGGTAGGTGATCCGACCTCTGTCCAGGTCGTATGGAGAAAGCTCGATCTTGACGCGGTCGCCCGGGAGGATGCGGATGTAGTGGCGGCGCATCTTGCCGGAGATGTGGCCGAGGACCTCGTGCCCGTTGTCCAGTTTGACCCGGAACATCGTGTTGGGGAGAGCCTCGGTGATCTCCCCCTCCATTTCGATCTTTTCCTCTTTGGCCATGCGGCCGGGAGCGTATCTAAGGACCTTTCCCGATAGGGGCGTGCCCCTGGGACGGTTCAGGACCAAGCGGGGCGGTCACGGCGCGGATTCCGCGTGGCAGCGCCACGTGGGATTCGCGACGGGGCCGAATCCGCGCCGGTTTTGGGCCGTATCCAGGGGTGCGATTTCCCTACCGGGAAAGGTCCTAACGGCGCAGGTGCTCGATGGCACCCGCACGATCGGTTACTTCGCCTGCATACTGCGCCGCCTCCAGCTCGGCCAGCGCCGAGCCCAGCTCCGGGCCGGGCTCGATCCCGAGCTCGGCGGCCACCTCGTCGCCGCGCAACAGCGGCCGCGGCGGGCCTTCGCGGCGCCAGTCGAGGCCGGCGGCGATCATCTCGCGGGCGAGCTGGAGGTGGGCGGAGACCATCTCCGGGCTGGCGATCGGGCCTTTGCCACGGGCGGAGAGACGATCGGCCACGGTCAGCAGGGTGACGTCGACGGCGACCGGTTCGGTCGCGCGCAGGTAGGCATGGACGCGACGCCGAGGCAGCGGCATCTCCGCGATCAGGAAGCCGAGCCGCAGGTGGTGCAGCGCCAGCCCCTGCAGATGCTGGGTGAGCTTGCGGCTGGCACGCAGGCGCCGGCAGACGCGGCCGATGACCTCCGCCCCGAGCTGGTCGTGACCGCGGAAGCCGACGAAGCCGTCGCGCTCGGCGCGGGTCGCGGGCTTGGCGATGTCGTGGAAGAGGGCGCCGAAGAGGAGGGCCGTGCGGCGGGTCATCTCGTCGGCGAGCGGCTCGTCGAGCATCGCCGCCACCTCGGCGGCACGGTCGCCGGCGAAGCGGTCGAGGTCGCGCTCGACTTCGAGCGTGTGCTCGAGCACCGCGATCGTGTGGTCGTAGACGTCGAGGTGATGGTTGGGACCCTGCTCGACCCCGCGCATCTCCTCCACCTCCGGCAGCACCACCGCGGTCAGTTCCAACTCTCCAAGCAGGCGCAGGCCCCGCAGCGGATCGGGCCCGCCCATCAGCTGCCGCAGCTCGGCGAGCTGGCGCTCGCCGGCGGGGTCGGCGGCGCGAGGGGCGGCGGCGCGGGCCAGCGCCGCCGTCCGCGGCTCGATCTCCAGCTCCAGCTCCGCCGCCAGCCGGGCCGCCCGCAGCAGCCGCAGCGGATCGTCGCTGAAGCTCGACTCACCGACCGCGCGCAGGCGCTTGTCCGCGAGGTCGACGAGGCCGGCGTGGGGATCTATCGGCTCGCCTCCGACCAGGGGGGCCGCGACCGCGCCGATCGTGAAGTCGCGCTCGGCGAGGTCGGACTCGATGCTCTCGCCGCGCAGGACGGTGACGTCGATCTGCCAGCCATGGCCCGGTGCGACGACGCGCCAGGTGCCGAACTCCGGTGAGAGCTCGAAGGCGTGCTCGCCGATCCCCTTCGCGATCGCCCTCGCCGCGGCGCCAGGGTCGCCGGCGACGGCGAGATCGAGATCGGTCACCTCGCGATCGAGCACGGCGTCGCGGACCGCGCCGCCGACGATCCAGGTCGGGTCGCGGTCCCGCAGGGCCTCGCGGGTCGCCGCGACGACGGGAGCCGATTCGAGCCGCTCCAACGAGCTCATGCCGGTCTCCGCGGCACCCGCGCCGAGATCGCGCAGGTGACCTCGTAGTTGATCGTGTCGAGTCGTCGGGCGACCTCCTCGGCAAGGATCCGCTCGTCGCCCTGGCGGCCGACCAACACCGCCTCGTCCCCCGGCTCCACCTCGGTCTCCGGCCCGAGATCGATCGTGACGTTGTCCATCGAGACCGTCCCGACCAGCGGGTGGCGGCGGCCGCGGACGAGGACGTCGGCGTTGTTGCCAAGGGCGCGGCGGACGCCGTCGCCGTAGCCGAGTGGGACCACCCCCACCCAGGTGTCGACGGGAGCCGTCCACCTGCGGCCGTAGCCGACACTGGCGCCGGCGGGGAAGCGCTTGACGTCGGCGACGTGCGAGCGCAGCGTCATCGCCGGCCGCAGTCCCCGGTCGGCGGGGTCGCGTTGGAAGGGATCGAGGCCGTAGATGGCGACCCCGCAGCGGGCCATGTCGAAGTGGGAGCGGCGGTCGCGGAGAACGGCGGCGCTGTTGGCGGCATGAACGAGGGCGCCGGGGTGGTGCTCCTTGACGGTGGCGGCGAGGCTCTCGAAGCGACCGAGCTGCTCCTCGAAGTACCCGGAGTCGAGCTCGTCGGCGGTGGCGAGGTGGGTCCAGACCCCGGCCAGCTCGAGATTTGGGTCTTCGGCGCAGGCGCGAACCAGCGCCAGCACCGCGTCGGCGTCGCGGTTGCCGAGCCGCCCCATGCCGCTGTCGTACTTGACGTGGACCCGCGCCGGTCGATCCAGCGCCCTGGCGCGCTCGGCGATCGTGCGGCGAAGATCCTCGCGCCAGAGGGCCAGTTCCGAGCCCGCCCCGAGGGCGACGTCGACCTCCTCGGCGGTCAACGCCCCCATCGTCAGCAGCGGCACCCCGGGGAAGAGCGAACCCAGCTCGGCGGCCTCGGTTGCGGTGGCGACGGCCAGACGGGTCGCGCCGCCCGCCAGCGCCGCCCGCGCGCAACCCTCGGCGCCGTGTCCATAGCCGTCCGCCTTCACCACCGCGCAGAGCTCCGCCTCGCCCAGCTCGTCCTTCAGCCGGGCGCAGTTGGCGCCGATCGCCTCGTAGTCGATCCGGGCGGTCGCCCGCTCCATCGGGGCTACTCCGAATCGGCGACGAGCGCTGCGAGGGCGTCGGCCCTGGTGACCATGCCGAGCAGGTGCCCGTCGGCGTCGACCACCGGCAGGTGGTTGTGATGGTTGTCGGCGATCTTCTTCGCCACCCGCTCCGCCGCCTCGTAGTCGTGGGCGACGATCGGGTCCGCCGTCATCAGCTCCGCCGCCTCGGTGGCGAAGGCTTTCTCGAGGCGCTCCTCGAAGCCCTTCATCGAACCGACGAAGACGATCCCACCCATGATGTTCAGGTAGTGCGGGAGGTGGAGGTCGGACTCCTCCTCGCTGAGGATCAGGTCCGACTCGCTGACGATGCCGATCACCCTGCGATCGTCGTCGACCACGGGGATCGCGCCGAGGTCGGTCTTCGCAAGCAGGTCGATCGCGGTGCGTGCGTCGTCCTCGGGGCTGAGGGTGGGGACGTCGCGGTCCATGATCTCGCCAGCCGTCTTCACAGGCGCGAGGTTATTCGACGCGGCCGTCGAGACGCAGCCCCGTCGGGATCGCCTCGATGACGTCGCCGGCGATCACCGACTCCGCCGCGCTCACCCGTCGCGCCGCCTCGCGGCCGGCGCGGGCGTGGGCGACGACCGCCGCGCAGACCGCCGCAAAGGGCTCGAGGCCGCGGGCGAGTAAGGCCGCGGCCATCCCCGAGAGGACGTCGCCGCTGCCGGCCGTGGCGAGCGCCGGCGCCGAGATCGCGTTGACGGCGACGCGGTCGCCGTCGGTGACGATCGTGTCGTCGCCCTTGAGCAGCAGGATCGCGTTCGCCGCCCGCGCGGCCTGCTTGGCGCTGGCGAGGCGCTGGGCGTCGATCTCCGATGACTCCCGTTCGAGCAGACGGCCGAGCTCGCCTGCGTGCGGCGTCAGCACCGTCGGTGCTTGCCGGGCGGCCAGAATCTCCAGCCGTCCGGCGAAGGCGTTCAGCCCGTCGGCGTCGATCACCAGCGGCGCCTCGATCTTGCCGACGATCTCCCGCGCCAGCTCAAAGCTTCCGGGGTCGCGACCGAGGCCGGGACCGAGCACGCCGGCGGCCGCCCGCTCGAAGGCCCGCAGCACCGCCTTCTCCGAGGCAGGGACCAGGCAACCGTCGCCGCCGGGGCAGGCGACCGACATCACCTCCGGCTGCGCGATCTCGAAGACCAGCTCGAGGTCGGCCGGCACAGCCACCGTCGCGTAGCCGGCGCCGGCCCGGATCGCCGCCAGCGACGCCATCCGCACCGCGCCGGTGAGGCCGCGCGAGCCGCCGGCGATCGCCACCTGCCCGGAGCTGAACTTGGTCGAGCGCGGCCCGCGGCGGGGCGCCAGCGCGAGGATCCCGGGTTCGATCTCACCACCGGCGGCCTCGCCGGGCGCCCCGGCGGGGATCCCGATAGGCACCACCCGCAGCTCCCCGGTGTGCGACTTGCCCGGCGCGATCCGCTGGCCGAGCTTGGCCGCGTGGAAGCTGACGGTGACGTCGGCCTCGACCGCCTCCCCCGCCACCTCGCCGGTGGAAGCGTCGACTCCGGAGGCGACGTCGCAGGCGACAACCGGCGCGCCACACCGGTTGATGGCATCGATCGCCCCCACCGCCGGCTCCCGCGGCGCGCCTTCGAAGCCGGTGCCGAAGATCGCGTCGACGAGCACGCCGGAGCCGTTCAACCGCTCAACCGCATCGCCCTCAACGAGATTCCCCCCGAAGCGCTCGAAGCTCACCGCCGCATCCCCCCGCAGCTCCTCCCCCGGCCACAGCAACAGCGCTTCCACCTCAAATCCCATCTCCCGCAACAGCCGCGCCGCCACGAACCCGTCGCCTCCGTTGTTTCCCTTCCCGCAAACGACCCGCACCGGACCCTCCGGGGCGAGCTCCGCCACCGCCTCCGCCACCGCCCTGCCCGCAGCCTCCATCAACTCCAACGAAGGAACCCCCCGCGCCTCAATCGCCCACCGATCGACCCCTTGCATCCCCTCGGCGTCATAAAGCGGCTTCAGCCACGACTCCATGACACCACCCTAAGGGGCCAGCCGGGGCAAGGGTCCTCTCACGAACCGCTCCCTCACTCCGTGGAACCAGGGAACTCGTTGGCTGTCAGCCGATGAGCCCCAGGAGGGATCTTGCGAAACCCCACGTCATCTGGCGGGGCGCAGCCGATTTCGAACACAGCGGGGTGTGCCCAAAACCGGCTGCGGTCGTCGACCCCTCGGTCTCCTAAGCGGCGAAAATCCCAGGGAGCGAGAGGGACACCCACCCCTCCCTACCGGAGATGCTTCGTTCCTGGTCGCTACTTGCCGACGCCGACGATCAGCTTCGCCTTCGCGAGATCGCCAGACGCTTCGGAGCCGACCGCCAGGTATTCGATCTTCGACAGGTACCGCTTCGCTTCGCGGAAGCCTTCTTCGCCAGGTGGAACCAGGGCGGAGGCGAGCCTCAAGGCGGCGGGACCGTCGACGAAGGCGCTGATCGGAGTGCTGCCGAGAGCGCTGACGGCTTCCTGGTAAGCGGACGATTCGGAGAGGGTTTCCCCTCCTTCCTGCAGCGCCGCCAGCGCCGGCACCCGACCGTAGCCGATCGCGATTCGGTCGCCCTTGGCGAGCACGACCACCGGCTGGCCGCCCAGTTCGGAGCTGCGAATCGAGAACCCGCTCGCCTTGCCGTCGATCGCGGTGACCCCCGGCATGCCGCTGGCGCGAAGGAAGAGGCCGATGTTCGAGACGGTGTTCTTCGCCGAGCTGGCGTCTTCCGCGGTCAGCACCAGGGCGCCGCCGAGGCTGCTGCGGCTGTTGCCCGTGAGGAAGAGACCGGCGTCGCCGATCGAGGAGGCGATCGCCTTGAGGTCGATCCCGGCTTCCTTCATCGCCTTCTTCAGCTGGTGCGGCGGCACCTCCCCCTCGATGCCGTTTTCGTCGATCTGGTCGATGCCTTCGCTGAAGCGCTTGCCGAACTCTGCGGATGCGAGGGCGCCGACCGCGGTCTTCGGCAGCGAACCGAGCAGCTCGGAGGCGTCGCCGGAGGGCGGGTTGTCGCCGGTCACGTTGCTGCTGAGGTCGATCTCGAGCTGGTCCGAGCCCGGGATCGCGCTCGCCACCGCGGTGGCTTCGTCGAGCTCGATTCCGGTGTTTTCGAAGAAGGCCTTCGCGCTCTGGTCGACTTCGCCTTCGCCTTCCGCTTCGTGGATCAGACCGCCGATGTCGACATAGACGTCGGCGGCGCTGTCGTCCGGGACCTCCGAGACGGCATCCGCGTAGGTGCTTTCGTCAGCCAGCGATTTTCCGTCTGCGGCGCCCAGCATTTCGACCATGGCCAGGTCGTTCTCGCTGATGACTAGGAAGTTCCCGGCCACGCCGACCGCGGTGCGGTCTTCCAGGTCGACGTAGTAGATGACGCCGTGATCGATCTCCCGCTGGAACCTTTCTTCGTTTTCCTCGGCGCGCTTGACGACGAATTCTTCCGCCGCTTCCGAGTCGGTCACCTGGATCGCCACCGCGAAGTTCCTGAATTCCCCTTCCTCGAGCTTCGGATAGAGGAGGCCGGCCCGCTCCCCGAGCCAGGGTTCGATTTCCGCTTCGAAGTCGATTTTTTCGCCTTCTTCGGCGGTGGATTGCTCGAGCTCGGAGACAACCAGGTCGCCGAGGTCGTCGATCCCGGCGACGTTCTTCGCCAGCGCTTCGATGTCGGTCTTGGTCTCGCCTTCCGGGCGAATCGTGAAATCGACGAAGAGGGGCGTTTTCGGCGGCGCCAGCGAAGCCGGGTCTTCGCCGCCGCCGTTGTCGCCGCCTCCACCGCCGCAGCCGGCGATCGCGAGGGCGACGACGGTCGCAAGGAGCGCTGGGGGGACGAGACGAGGCTTCACGAGAGGGGCATCCTATCGGCCATTCTGGATCGGCTACTCGACGGTGACGGTCTTTGCCAGGTTGCGGGGCTGGTCGACGTTGAGGCCGCGGTCGCGGGCGATGTCGTAGGCGAGCAGCTGCAACGGCAGGATCGCCACGATCGGCTGCAGGATCCAGTCCGTCGCCGCCACCTCGATCACTTCGTCGGCGACCTCGGCGACCCGGTCGTCGCCCGCCGTCGCAACCGCGATCGTGGCCGCGCCGCGCGCCCGCACCTCCTCGACGTTGGAGAGGACCTTCTCCAGCACCGGGCTCGCGGTGGCGATGCAGACGACCGGCGTCGACTCGTCGAGCAGCGCGATCGGGCCGTGCTTCATCTCCCCCGCCGCGTAGGCGTCGGTCGGGATGTAGCTGATCTCCTTCAGCTTCAGCGCCCCCTCGAGGCAGATCGGCAGGCCGATGTGGCGGCCGAGGTAGAGGAAGAAGTTCTCCTTGCTGTGCCTGGCGGCGATCTCCCGCGCGACCGCTTCCGACCCCGCCAGCGTCTCCTCCATCTTCGAGGGCAGCGCCTTCATCTCGGCCACCAGCTCGGCCAGGCGCTGCGGCGGCAGCGTCCCCCGCAGCTCGGCCAGGCGCAGCCCCAGCAGGTACATCGCCGCCACCTGGGCGACGAAGGTCTTGGTCGCGGCGACGCCGATCTCGAGGCCGGCGCGGGTGTAGAGGACGGCGTCGGCGTCGCGGGTCGCCTGGCTGCCCATGATGTTGGTGATCGCCAGCACCGTCGCCCCCGCCTCGCGCGCCAGCCGCATCGCCGCCAGCGTGTCGGCGGTCTCCCCCGACTGGGTGATCCCGATCACCAGGTCCTTCGGCCCGACGACCGGGTTGCGGTAGCGGTACTCGGAGGCGATGTCCATCTCCACCGGCACCCGCGCCCACTCCTCGATCGCATAGCGACCGACGAGGCCGGCGTGGTAGCTGGTGCCGCAGGCGACGATCACGATCCGGCCGACGTCGCGCAGAAGCCCGTCGGAGAGGCCGACGTCGGAGAGGTCGACCCCTTCCGTCCCCGGCAGCCGGTCGGTGATCGTCTCGGCGACGGCGTCGGCCTGTTCGTGGATCTCCTTCAGCATGAAGGTCTCGTAGCCCGCCTTCTCGGCCGCGTCGGCGTCCCAGGTCACCTCTTCGGTCGAACGCTCGATCGGCTTGCCGGTGGCATCGGTGACGCGGATCGAGCCGGCTTCGACTTCGACGATCTCGCCGTTCTCGATCGCCATCGCCATGCGGGTGTCGGCGAGGAAGGCGGGGATCGCCGAGGCGAGGAAGGTCTCGCCCTCGCCGACGCCGGCGACCAGCGGGCACTCCTTGCGGGCCCCGACCAGCCGCTGCGGCTCGTCGGCGTGCATGGCGACGAAGGCGTAGTGGCCGCGCAGCTCCGCATAGGCCGCCCGCACCGCCGCCGCCAGGTCGCCGTCGTAGTGGCCGGCGATCAGGTGGGCGACGACCTCGGCGTCGGTTTCGGAGCTGAACTCCTGCCCTTCGGACTGCAGGCGGCGGCGCAGCTCGGTGTGGTTCTCGACGATCCCGTTGAGGACGATGTGGACCTGGCTGGAGCTGTCGTCGTGGGGGTGGGCGTTCTCCTCGGTGACGCGACCGTGGGTGGCCCAGCGGGTGTGGGCGATGCCGGTGGCCGACGGCGGCAGCGGCCCGGCGCCGTTTTCGGCCCGCGCCTCGACCGCCGCCCGCAGGTTGGCGAGGTTGCCGACCGCGTGCACGCTCTCCACCTGCCCGTCCGCGAGCACGGAGAGGCCGGCCGAGTCGTAGCCCCGGTATTCGAGCTTTTCGAGCCCCGAGAGCAAAAGCTCCTCACAGGGCCGCGCGCCCACATATCCGACGATGCCGCACACGAAGGCGAGTAAGGGTAGCTGGAGACCGTCTCAGCCCCGATGTTCGGGCCAGCCCGCGTTCGCTTTAGGGGCCGGCGGCGTCTACGACTACGTTCTCCAGAGGGGAGCCATCGAGCATCCTTCCTATCTGCTCGCCGACGAAGCGCCACGACCGACGGAATCGCCGAGGAGTGTCGCCGGCGATATGCGGGGTCAGCAGGAGGTTCGGCGCCGACCACAGAGGATCGTCGGCAGGAAGAGGCTCGGGGTCGGTGACGTCGAGCGCGGCACGCAACCGGCCATCGTCTAACCCGGCCAGAAGCGCCTGTTGGTCGACGACCTGGCCTCGGCCGGCGTTGACCAGGAGGGCACCCGGCTTCATGGCCCCGATCAATGCCGAGTCGAAAAGGCCATCCGTGTCAGGGACCAGGGGCAGCAACAAAATGACGATGTCCGCGGTGCTGACGAGACGGGGCAGCGCCGTCGGGTCGGACACGCCGGCGCGCGCGTGCCGAGCGACCCTTTGCACGTCCACCCCGAAGGGACGCAGGCGCCCCTCGACCGCCTTGCCGATCGAGCCGTAGCCGACGATGAGGACCGATGCTCCTTCCAGGTCGCCTGCGAACGGCGGCAGCCAGCCACGAGAGCTGACGACATCGCGCCATTCGGATCTCTGCTGGCCGTCCCTGTGCTCCAGGAACCGTCGCTGCATGATCAGGATGGACCCCACCACCCACTCGGCCACGGCCGCATCGTGAGCGCCCCGAGAATTGCAGACGACAACTCCGGGCGGAACGAAAGGCAGTAGCCAATCCACGCCGGACTCGAGGGTCTGGATCAAGCGCAAGGACGGCATCTCGGAAAGCGCATCGAGCACAGTCCGGTTCCGGTGGGGCGGGACCAAGACCTCCACCTCGCCGGCCGCATCCGATTTTTTGCACACCAGGGTGGGTCTAAAATCGGATGCAGCAGGTAGGACGCGCTCAGCGTCGTTGCCCTCAGGCGAGCTCTTGCCGCACCAGCTCCGCCAGGCGCTCGCAGACGGCGTCGGCCTCCTCGTCGGTGGGGGCCTCGACCATCACCCGCACCAGGGGCTCGGTCCCCGAGGGGCGCAGGAGGACGCGGCCGCGACCCTCCAGCTCGGCGTTCTCGCGTTCGACCGCCTCCCAGACCGCGGCGGCGTCCTGGATCGCCTCGCGGTCGGCGACCTCGACGTTGACGAGGACCTGCGGCAGCTTGCTCATCGGCACCGCCTGCTCGAGGCCGGCATCGCCGAGCTCGCGCATCGTCATCAGCGCCGCGGCGATGCCGTCGCCGGTGGAGACGAACTCGCTGCAGATGATGTGGCCCGACTGCTCGCCGCCGAGCTTCCACTCGCGCCGCAGCATCTCGTCGATCACATAGCGGTCGCCGACCTGGGTGACGGCGACCTCGATCCCCCCCTCCTCCATCGCCTGGTGGAAGCCGTAGTTGCTCATCACGGTGACGACCACCCCGCCGCCGCCCAGCTCGCCGCGCGCCTTCATCCCCCGCGCCGTCAGGGCGATCAGCTCGTCGCCGTCGTGGACGCGGCCGGAGCCGTCGACCGCGAGGACGCGGTCGCCGTCGCCGTCGAAGGCGAAACCGATCTCCGCCTCGGAGGCGGCGACCCGCTCGGCCAGGGACTCGACGTGGGTGGAGCCGCAGCCGGAGTTGATGTTGCGGCCGTCGGGCTCGGCCCCGATCGTCTCCACCTCGGCGCCGAGGCGCTCGAAGATCGCCGGGGCGGCGCGGAAGGTGGCGCCGTTGGCGCAGTCGAGAACGACGCGACGGCCGCTCAGGTCAAGCTGGAAGGCGGCCTGCAGCTCGCGCAGGTAGTCCTCGAGGCCGCCGTTCAGCTCGCGCACGTGGCCGGGCCGCTCGGCCGCCGGCGCCGCGTCGATCTTCGCCTCGATTTCCGCCTCGACCTCGTCGGCGAGCTTGACGCCGCGGCCGTCGAAGAACTTGATCCCGTTGTCAGCGAAAGGGTTGTGGGAGGCGGAGACGACGGCGGTGAGGTCGAGCCCGAGCCGCTTGACGAGGATCGCTGCGGCGGGGGTCGGGAGCACGCCGGCGAGCAGGGCGTCGCCGCCGGCCGCGGCGATCCCGGCCGCGAGGGCGGCCTCCAGCATCGGCCCCGACTCGCGGGTGTCGCGGACGATCAGGACCTGCGGCCGCTCGGCCTCGAGCGACCAGGTGGCTGCCCGGCCCAGGGCCGTGGCCAGCTCGGCGGTCAGAAAGGTGCCGGCCTCTCCCCGGACCCCGTCGGTTCCGAAGAGCTTGCGCGCGGTCGTCACCCCGCCCTCGTCAGCGCTTCGAGAATTGCGGCCGCTTGCGGGCCTTCTTCAGCCCCGCCTTGCGCCGCTCCTTGACCCGGGCGTCGCGGGTGAGGAAGCCGCGCCGCTTGAGGTCGGGGCGCAGCTCGGAGTCGATCTCGGTCAGGGCGCGGGCGACGCCGTGGCGGATCGCTCCCGCCTGGCCGCCGATGCCGCCGCCATGGACGCGGACGCGGACGTCGACGTTGCCCTCGTAACCGGATACGGCCAGCGGCTGCTTGACCATCGTCTGGTGCAGGGGCCGCGGGAAGAACTCCTCGAGGCTGCGCTTGTTGATCTCGATCTTGCCGTTGCCGGGGACGAGGGTGACGCGGGCGATCGAGCTCTTGCGCTTGCCGGTGGCGAGGAAGCGGGCGCCTTTGTCCATCTTCGCCGGAGCACGACTGGCGGCCGCGGCGTCGGTTTCCTCGGTGGCGGCGAGCTCAGCTTCGCGCCGGGCTTTCTCTTCTTCCTCGGCTTCGAGCCGAGCCCGCTCCTCCGCGCTCAGCTCCGGCCCCTCCGGCTCGACCAAGATCGGCTCCAGGTCGGCCCCCGGAATCACGTCTTTCTTCTTCTCTTTGGCGACGGGCTCCGGAGCAGACGGCGTCTCGTCGGCGACAGGCTCCTCCGCAGCCTCCTCGGACGCCCCCTCATCTCCACCCTCCTCGGACGGCTGCTCATCTGCAACCTCCTCGGACGGCTCCTGCTCAGCCGCATCTGCCGCGGGTGGCGACGATTCCGAGGACTCTCCCGGTAGCCCGGAATCGGAGACAGGACCCGCGGCCTCCGCAGCCTGACCCTCAGTCGTCTCGTCCTGTTGCGGCGTCTCGTCCTGTTTCTGCTCGTCGTCCATCAAGTTCAGTCGGTCTCCATCGATTTTGGCTGCTGCGCCGCATGCGGGTGCTCGGGCCCGGCGTACACCTTCAGCTTGGTCAGCTGCTGGCGGGCGAGCCGGTTGCGCGGCAGCATCCCCTTCACGGCCTTGCGGATCACTTCCTCGGGCTTGCGCTCGAGCATCTCGCCGAGGGTGCGGGACTTGATCCCGCCGGGGTAGCCGCTGTGGCGGTAGTAGGTCTTCTGCGCCAGCTTGTCGCCGGTGACGCGGATCTTCTCCGCGTTGACGACGACCACGAAGTCGCCGGTGTCGACGTGCGGCGTGTACTCCGGCTTGCGCTTGCCGCGCAACGTGTCGGCGATCTGCGTTGCAAGACGGCCCAGGGTCTTCCCCTCGGCATCGACGACGTACCAGTCGCGCTGGCGGTTGGCGGGAGTGGCTACGAAGGTCTTCATCGCGCAAAAACCGCGCGGATTCACCGACGCGGCCGGGGGATGATAGCCATCTCGGGCTGTATATTGCCGCCCGAGCGATAGCCGAATCCCGCGCGGGCCACCGTTCGGGAGCGGAGGAACCGAAGGGACCTTTGCAGGTCCCAGGGGCGAATCGGACGAAAAGCGTCCGTAGCGCGACTCTTTCAGCGCGAGCCCGTCAGCTAACTCCGCAGGCGACGGAAAGAGAGGGCTAGCGGTTGAGCACTGGGTTCGTCCGGCCGGGAGCGGCCGGGAAATTAGGCGTAATGGTCGTTATGGCCCTGCTGACGTGCTTCGGCGCCAGCGCCGCGGCGACGACCGGCGGCGCCGGTACCCCAGGCGCAGCCCCCACCCCCAAGGGCAGCCCGGATGGAATCCCCGCCAGCGACCCGAGCGCCGGCACCCTCACCTTGGTCTCCGCCGAAACGAGCCCACACAAGTCGTTCTACTTCGGCTACCGCTACCCGAAGCTCACCTATGCGATCGGCAGCAGCCAGCGCGAAAACGACCTGCGCATCGACGTCGTCGACTCGGCCGGTGAAGTCGTCAAGACCTTCTACCGCGAAAACGTCGCCCCCGACACGCCGAGCAAAGTCCGCTGGGACGGGACGACGGGTGAAGGCCGGCCGGCCCGCAACGGTCGCTACAGCTTCCGGATCAGCCCCCAGTCGGCAACCGCCACCGCGCCAGCGGCGCGCAAGGCGACCGCCTCCACGGCCCTCAGCCTCGGCTTCGCCTTCTACGGCTACGCCTTCCCGATCCTCGGTCCCCACGAATACGGGATGGGCGCCGGCCGCTTCGGCGCCGCCCGCTCCGGCCACACCCACCAGGGCCAGGACGTGATGGCCGCCTGCGGATCCCCGCTCGTCGCCGCCCGCGGCGGCGTCGTCCAGTACGCCGGCTACGAGGGCAACGCCGGCAACTACCTCGTCATCGACGGCCGCGGCACCCCCGACGACTTCATGTACGCCCACCTCGCCGAACCGTCTCCCCTCCACACCGGCGAAACCGTCCGCACCGGCCAGCCGATCGGCGTCGTCGGCGAAACCGGCGACGCCCAGGGCTGCCACCTCCACTTCGAGATGTGGGGGCCCCCGGGGTGGTACGAGGGCGGCTCCCCGTTCGACCCGCTTGTCTACCTGCAACGGTGGGACGCGTACTCCTGAGAGCGAGCCAGCTCTCCCGAGCAAATAAGAATGGGTCTCATTTTCATGTAAGCTTCGGTTCGTGGCCTGGGCCGAGCGAGCGAAGAGTCGACTGAACGAGGCGGGCTTTCGCGCCGGCGCGGCGCGGCAGAGGGTGATCGAGCTGCTCGGCGACGAGAACTGCGCGATCACCGCCCTGGAGATCGACCGGCGGCTACCGAACGTCGGGCGCGCAAGCGTCTACCGCACCCTGGAGCAGCTCGAGGAGCTGGAGCTCGTCCATCGGGTCGACGTCGGAGGCGAAGTCGTCGCCTTCGAGCGCAACGACCCGGGCGGGCACCACCACCACGTGGTCTGCGTCCGCTGCGGCCGCCTCGTCCCCTTCTCCGACCCGGGGCTGGAGCGGGCGATCGAGGCGATCGGCGAGCGGGCAGAGTTCGAGATCGTCGCCCACGACGTCCTCCTCCGCGGCGTTTGCCCCGCCTGCAGCGTGAAGGGAAGCTGAATGCCGATCGCGATCCCGCTGGCGGGCCTGACCGTGGTGGCTACGCTGATCGGCGGCCGGATCGGCCTGCGCTACAGCGACCGCCTCCCCACCCTGCTGGCGCTGACCGGCGGCGTGGTGGTCGCGGTGGCGCTGCTCGACGTCCTCCCGGAAGGACTCGAGGGGATCGACGACGCCGACCTCGGCACCGCTCTCGTCGCCGCCGGCTTTCTCGGCTTCTTCCTCGTCGAGCGAATGCTGGTCCTCCACGACCGAGCCGAGGCGGTGGAGACCCTGGGTGGCGAACGGGTCGGCGTCCTCGGGGCCACGGGACTTTCGGTCCACAGCTTCCTCGACGGCCTCGGCATCGGATTCGCCTTCGGCGTCGACTCCGCAACCGGGCTGCTCGTCTTCATCGCCGTGATCAGCCACGACTTCGCGGACGGGCTCAACACCGTCAGCTACGTCCTGCGCCGCTCCGGCAACCGCCGTGCGGCCGCGAAATGGCTGACTGTCAACGCCCTGGCGCCCTTGCTGGGAGCGATCGTCGGCACCCAGGCCCAGATCTCCGACCACGCTCTCGGCTACGTCCTCTGCGTCTACTGCGGCATCTTCCTCTACATCGGCGCCGCCGACCTGCTGCCGGAGGCGCATGCCCAAAGCTCATGGCCGCGGGTATTGCTCACCGCCCTCGGATTCGCCCTGATTTTCGCGGTCACCCGCGTAGCGGGCGCGTAAGGCTCTGACCGAAGTCGCTATTTGCGCCACTGCCAGCGCTTCTTTTCGAGAACTCAAGTGTTCTGGATTGATAGCGGTCAATCATCTATATGTAATGAGTGAACAGCGAACGATGCCGTACCCGCCCCCCACTCGAAGGAGCATGCCGATGAAGAGAAAACGGCCGGAACCGATCGACCAGCGGCTCGTTAGGGCGCTGACGCATCCGGTTCGCATCCAGATCCTCGAAACCTTCTACGAAACCGGAACGGGGAGCGGAAGATGAGCAGCCACGCAGAGGCAATCGACCAGCGCCTCGTGCGCTCGGTCGCCCATCCCGTCCGAATCCAGATCCTCGAGGCCCTCAGCGACCACGTCGCCAGCCCGAACGTCGTCGCCGAGAAGCTCGACGCCGACCTGCCCAGCGTCGCGTACCACACCCGTGCGCTCGACAAGCTGGGTGCCCTGGAACTGGTCGATACCGCCAGGCGCCGCGGCGCGATCGAGCACTTCTACAAGGCGACCCCGCGAGCGTTCGTCGGCGATCCATGCTGGCGCAAGGTGCCACCGTCGCTGCTCGGCGGGGTCTCCGCGGCCACGCTCCAGACCTTCCTCGACAAGGCGATCGCCGCGCTCGAAGCAGGCACGCTCGACGGTCGTGAGGACACCGTCTTCCGCTGGATGCCGCTGTCACTCGACGAGGAGGGCTGGATGGAGGTCGTCGCGATCATGGAAGAGGCGACCAAGCTGATGCTGGCCGCGCACCTGCGCAGCCAGGACCGCCTCGGCGAGAGCGGCGGGCGGGCGGCCGTCTCCACCGTGGTCGGGCAGGCAGCCTTCGAGACGGCGGGCTCGCTGGAGGCTGCCTGACGGCCGCCCGAGTGGGCATTACTCCCACTCGATCGTCGCCGGCGGCTTCGAGGAGACGTCGAGGGCGACGCGGTTGACGTCGCGGATCTCGTTGATGATCCGGTTCGAGACCCGCTCCAACAGGTCGTAGGGAAGTCGCGCCCAGTCGGCGGTCATCGCGTCGTCGGAGGTGACGGCGCGGATCACGATCGGGTAGGCGTAGGTGCGGCCGTCCCCCTGCACCCCGACCGAGCGCACCACCGGCAGCACGCAGAACGACTGCCAGAGCTGGCGGTAGAGCTCGGCGGCGCGGATCTCCTCCTGCAGGATCGCGTCGGCGGCGCGGAGGACGTCGAGCCGCTCCTTGGTCACCTCGCCGCCGACGATGCGAATGCCGAGCCCAGGCCCCGGGAACGGCTGGCGCCAGACCATCCGCTCGGGCAGACCGAGCTCGGCGCCGACCGCGCGGACCTCGTCCTTGAAGAGCATCCGCAGCGGCTCGACCAGCTCGAATTCGAGGTCCTCGGGGAGGCCGCCGACGTTGTGGTGGGACTTGATCGTCGCCGCGTGGTCGGAGCCGCCGGACTCGATCACGTCGGAGTAGAGCGTGCCCTGGACCAGGTAGCTGACGTCCTCGAGCTTCGCCGCCTCCTCCTCGAAGACGCGGATGAACTCGGCGCCGATGATCTTGCGCTTGCGCTCCGGGTCGTCAACGCCGGCCAGCTTCTCGAGGAAGCGCTCTTCGGCCTCGACGTGGACGAGCGGGATGCCGAACTGGCCGAAGGCCTCGACGACCTGCTCGGCCTCGTTCAGCCGCATCAGGCCGTGGTCGACGAAGACGCAGGTGAGCTTGTCCCCGACCGCCCTGTGGACGAGCAGGGCGGCGACCGAGGAGTCGACGCCGCCGGAGAGGCCGCAGATCACCCTGCCCTCGCCGACCTGGGCCTTGATCTTCTCCACCTGTTCGGCGATCACCGACTGCGGCGACCACTGCTCGGTGCAGCCGGCGACGTCGCGCAGGAAGCGGGTGAGGATCTCGGTCCCGTAGGGCGTGTGGACGACCTCGGGGTGGAACTGGATCCCATAGAGACCGCGATCGGGCATCTCCAGAGCCGCCACCGGCGAGCTCGGGCTCGAAGCCAGGGCGGTGAACCCCTCGGGCGCCTCGAAGACCGCGTCGCGATGGCTCATCCAGCAGCTCTGCTCCTCGGGCAGCCCACCCAGCAGCTGCCCTCCATCGTCGCGTAGGACCAAATCGGTGCGCCCGAACTCGCCGCTCTCAGCCGACTCGACCCGGCCGCCGAGCGCCAGCACCATCGCCTGCATCCCGTAACAGATCCCGAGCATCGGAATCTCCAAGTCCAGCAGCTGCGTAGGGAACTCAGGCGCCCCCGGCTCATACACGGAAGCGGGACCCCCAGAAAGCACCAACCCTTTCGGCTTCCGCTCCCGAATCTTCTCCACCGACGTCGAAGCCGGCAGCAGCTCAGCGAAAACTCCGCATTCCCGGATTCGACGGGCGATCAACTGCGAGTACTGCCCCCCGAAGTCGAGAACGAGGACCTCCTCAACCGCCCTTCCCGTGGGTGGCGCGGTAGGGGGGACCCCCTCCTGCCGCGCAGAAGGGGGTGGGTCCCCTGCCGCGACAGGACCCGCGGGCCGAGCGGTGAGTCCCTCAGTCATCCGATACGGCGACCCCGGTGGAGACAGCCGCGCGCCCGTTTGACCCCATGCCGACCGACTGCTCGTTCTGGAGCTTCTTGCCCTCACTCATCAAGGCAGGAGCGACCATCACCTCGGCCCGCTGGAACGAGCGAATGTCCTCGTAGCCGCAGGTGGCCATCGAGGTTTTCAGCGCCCCCATCAGGTTGAAGGTGCCGTCGTTCTCCTTGGCCGGGCCGAGGAGGATCTCCTCCAGCGTCCCGTCCTGCTTGGTCGAGACGCGGGTGCCGCGCGGCAGCGACGGATGGAAGGTCGCCATCCCCCAATGGAAGCCGCGACCCGGTGCCTCCTTGGCCCGCGCCAGCGGCGAGCCGATCATCACCGAGTCGGCGCCGCAGGCGATCGCCTTGGAGACGTCGCCGCCGGTCCGCATGCCGCCGTCGGCGATCACGTTCACGTACTCGCCGGTCTCCAGCATGTGCTGGGCGCGGGCAGCCGCGACGTCGGCGATCGCCGTCGCCTGCGGGACGCCGATCCCGAGCACGCCGCGGGTGGTGCAGGCGGCGCCGGGGCCGACCCCGACGAGGACGCCGACCGCCCCGGTCCGCATCAGGTGCAGCCCGGTCGAGTAGGAGGCGCAGCCGCCGACCACGGTCGGCACCGGCACCTCGGCGATGAACTCCTTCAGGTTCAGCGGCTCGACCGTGGTCGAGACGTGTTCGGCCGAGATCACCGTGCCCTGGATGACGAGGATGTCGAGGCCGGCCTCGACCGCGACCTCGTAGTGCTCCCGCACTTTCTGTGGCGTCAGCGAGCCGCAGACGACCGCTCCGCGGGCCTTGATCTCCTCGACCCGCTTGGCGATCAGCTCCGGCTTCACCGGCTCGGTGTAGATCTGCTGCATCAGCCGCGTCGCCTCGTGCTTGGGCGCGGCGGCGATCGCCTCCAGCTTCTCCTCGGCGTTCTCGAAGCGCGACCAGATCCCCTCCAGGTTGAGCACCCCGAGGCCGCCCAGCTCGTTGACGCCGACCGCGGTCTCCGGGCTCACCACCCCGTCCATCGCCGAGGCCACCAGGGGCAGCTCGAAGCGGTAGGGACCGAGGGTCCAGCTGATGTCGATGTCGTCGGGATCGCGCGTCCGGCGGGAAGGAACGATCGCGATGTCGTCGAATCCGTAAGCGCGGCGACCCTTCTTGCCGCGGCCGATTTCGATTTCCAAGTTAGTCCTCCAAGGGCTGCTGGCGGTGAATCAGTCAGCCTACACTTCGGCGGGGACCTCCAGGTCGTGCACGGAGACCTCGCCCAGCAGCCTCTCCACCTGGTTGCGGTCGACCGTGCCGGCGCCGAAGTGCTGGGTCGACTCCGCTCCGCAGGCGACGCCGTAGGCGAGGCAATCCTCCGGCGAGCGGCCCTCGTAGCGGGCGGCGGCGTACCCGGCGAGGAAGGCGTCGCCCGAGCCGACGGTCGAGACCGGCTCCAGCGGCTCGGTGTGGACCTCGAGCAGGCGCCGCGAGCCGCCCTCGCCGACCGCGGCGACGCAGCCGTCGGGGCGGGTGATCGCCGCCTCGCTCGCCCCCAACCGGACCAGCTCCAGCAAGCCGTGCGAGAGGTCCTGACGGTCGGCGAACTCCTGGCCGACCAGCTCCTCGGCCTCGCGCTCGTTCGGGGTCACCATCGAGGCGCCGACGCGGACGCCCTCCAACATCGCCTCGCCCTCGGCGTCGAGGACGACCGGGATGCCGCGCCGGCCGAGGTCCTGGATCAGGCGCGCGTAGAGGTCGTCGCCCGCCCCGGGCGGCACCGAGCCGGCGAGGACGCAGAGCCTGGCGCCCCCGGCCAGGTAGGCGATCCGCTCGAAGAGCCTCTGGACCTCCTCGGGGCTGACGGCCGGCCCGCGCTCGTTGATCTCGGTCTGTTCCCCCGAGGTGGGATCGATCACGGCGAGGTTGATCCGGGTCTCGGAGGCGATCCGGGTGAAGTCGGTCAGCACCGATTCTTCCTGCAGCCCTTCCAGCACCCGGGTGCCGGTCGGACCGCCGACGAAGCCGGTGGCGATCACCGGCCGCCCCAGCAGGTTGAGCGCGCGGGCGACGTTGATGCCCTTGCCGCCGGCGACGGTGCGGCTCTCGACCGCCCGGTGACGGCGGCCGAGGCGGAAGCTCGGCACGGCGACGGTGCGGTCGATCGCCGCGTTCAAGGTCACGGTGAGGATCACCTGGCCATCACCCCAATTCGCTCCTCGCTTCCTTCCTGCGCGACACTCGCCGCAGCAACGTTGCCGAAAGGATGAGTATCACGAACGCCCCGAGCGCGATAGGGATCCAGTTGTCTGCGAGGAAGGCCCGGGCGCGGTCGAAGGCGCCTGCCTTCGGCACCGCGCGACCGGCGAGGAGGGCGACGCCGCCGACCCTGCGGCCCTCGACGAAGACGGTCGCGTGGCCGAGCCTCTTGCCGCGCTGCAGCGGCCCCTCGACCTCGTCCGGGGCGCTGACCCGCACGTCGACCCGCTGGCCGCGCCGCACCCCCACCGTCAGCGAGCGTTCCGCCCGCAGCGGCAGCTCCCCGCCCGAGTAGCGGATTTCCGGGTTCGCCAGGTCCTGGCCGCGTCGAACCGGCCGCCGGTGGCGATACTGGCGAAAGCCCCATTCGAGCAGCGCCAGGTTGCCGTCGAAGCGTTCTTCGTCGGTCCAGGCGCCGATCACGACGGAGATCAGGCTGGTGCCGTGCTTCCGGCCGGAGCCGACCAGCACGTATAGAGCGCCGAAGGTGTGGCCGGTCTTCACCCCGGTCACCCACGGCGCCATCTCCAGCAGCTCGTTGATCGACTCGATCCGCCGCCGCGGTTGGACGCTGCGCAGGACGGCGCTGCGGGAGTCGGCGATCTTGGCGAAGGCCGGCTCGTGCAGCAGGTGCCGGGTCAGCGTCATCAGGTCCCCGGCCGAGGAGTAGTTGCCCTTTTCGTCGAGCCCGACCGGGTTGGCGTAGTGGGTGTGGGAGAGGCCGAGCGCCGCCGCGTAGCGGTTCATCTGGGCGACGAAGCGCCCTTCCGAGCCGGCGGCGTCGATCGCGAGCGTGTGGGCGGCGTCGTTGCCGCTGAGCAGGATCAGGCCGTAGAGGAGGTCGCGGACGCTGATCCGCTGGCCCGCCCGCAGGCCCATCAGCGACTCGCCGTATTCGGGTTCGTAGGGCTGGGCCCGGACGATCCTGCCCAGCGGCATGTCCTTCAGCGCCACGTAGGCGGTCATCAGCTTGGTCGTGCTGGCGATCGGCAGCGGCTTGCTCAGGGCGTGCGAGGTGAGGACGTCGCCGCTGCGGGCGTCGATCAGGCCCCAGGAGCGCGACTGCAGCCGCGGCGGGCGGTTCGCCTCCTTCTTCGTGGCCGCCTCGTCCCGCTGCGGGGCCGCACTGGCGATGGCAGGGAGAAGCAGGCTGATCAGGAGAGCCAGGAGCAGCGCGGCGCCGTGGCGCCGGGCCCTCACTTGAGCTTCAGCGTCTGGCCGGCGATCAGGATCTGCGGGTCCACTTCGGGGTTCAACGCCAGGATCTCGGCGACGGGCACTCCGGTCTTGTGGGAGATCGCGGTGAGGGTGTCGCCGGTCTGGACCGTGTAGGCCTTGGCCTTGGTCCGGTGCTTGGCGCCTTCCTCCTGGCCCTGGTGCTTGTGGCGATACTGACCGTTCGAGTCGCTGCCGTTCATTGCCGAGGAGGCGATTATCACGACGACGAGCACCGCCACGACCAGGGCGAGGGCGGCGAAGATGCGGGCGGCGGCGCTGGTGCGATTTTCCATCTGACTGGGGGTGGAACCGGTTGAAGCCGCTGATCGTAGTCTCGCGAGGGGTCGTCAGGCGGTCGATATCTCCCAAACCGCTTTGCGCAGCCGCTCCGCCGCGACCGCGGGGTCGGGGTCAACGGCGATTCCGCGCGAGGCGGCGACGAGACCGGCGGCGCGCCCGGCCGAGAACGCCGGCCCCAACAGCTCCGGCTTGCCCCCCTGCGCCCCCACGCCCGGGATGAGGAAGATCGAGCGCGGCATCAGTTCCCGCATGCGGGCGAGGTGCCGGGGCTCGGTGGCGCCGAGGACGGCTCCCATCCCGCTCAGCCCGCACTCGCCGAGCAGGCGCCCGGAGAGCTCGTCGACGATGCTCGCCAGGCGCTCGTGCAGCGGCGCCTCCGGCGCCGGCAGGTCCTGCAGGTCGGCGGCGCCCGGGTTGCTGGTGCGGACGAGGGCGAACACCCCGGCCCCGGCCTCAGCCGCGGCCGCGACGAGGGGCTCGAGCGCGTCCCGCCCGAGCAGCGGGTTGGCGGTGAAGGCGTCGGCGCCGAGGCCACGGACGGGTCCCCAGGGCGTCTGCGTCTCCCCCACCAGCGCCTGCGCGTAGGCGGCCGCGGTGACCGGGACGTCGCCGCGCTTGCCGTCGGCGACGACCAGGAGGCCCGCCTCGCGAGCAGTGGCACAGGTCTCTTCCAGGGCCCTCCAGCCCGGCGAACCTAAACGCTCGAAGCAGGCGAGCTGCGGCTTCACCGCGACGCAGGCCGGTCCGGCCTGCTCGATCAGGCCGCGGCAGTGGTCGGCGACCGCGGCGGCTGCCAGCTCCGCGGCCGGCGCCTCGCGGTCACCCGCCCCGTCCCCGCCCAGCTTGGCCGGGTCGGGGTCGAGGCCGAGGCAGATCTGACTGCGGCGCTCTTCGACGAGCGCCGCGAGTCGATCCGCGAAATCGGCCAGTTGGTCCCTAGCCTTTGACCTGGCTCTTCAGCGCCGAGCCGGCGGAGAAGCGGGGCACTTTGCCGCCGGGGATGGTGATCCTTTCGCCGGTGCGGGGGTTGACGCCCTGGCGCGGGCCGCGCTCGGCGACGTGGAATTTGCCGAAGCCGGTGAAGGCGACCTCCTCGCCCTTGCTCAGGGCGCCGGAGATGGCCTCGAGAACGGCGTCCACAGCATCACTGGCAGCTTTTTTGCTGCCGAGTCGATCATCGCCGGCAAGTTGGTCAAGAAACTCAGCCTTGGTCACGTCTTAAGTCCTCCTCGGGGGTTTGAAGATCGGCGCAATCTAACAGCGGCTACGGCGTAAGGGCGACTTAACGCCCGCAGGGCTAACTGGAGCCCCACCCTGGCTCTTAGCCGAGATTGGCAACGGGGGCGACTCGTATCCGAGAAAGGCGACGGTTGCGGAGATCGTCTCGCCATCGTCCTCGCGGATTCGCGCGGCGGCGGCTTCTCTGATCGCTTCGGCTTTCGCGAACGCTTCATCCAGACGATCGGGTCATCTCCTGCCAGCCCTGCTCATCCAGATGCATCGCCTGCCTGGCCAACTGCCCGGTTGCCGAGCCTCTTGAAGGTGCTCCTCCTGGCGTGTCGATCAGATCCATGGCAAGGCATGATGGGCGGAGCCGCCCCAGTCAAAGGCAGCCCCGCCATCGACCGCTAGTTGCTCTTGGTCATCGAGAGCAGCGGAGCGACCTGCTTGCTGGTTGCGAGCTTCATTTCCTCACCCCCTTTCCCTGGTTGTGGGGTCCGGGGGGAAGATCGCTAAAAACGGTTTAAGCGTTTAGCGCAACCTGGTGAGGTACTTGAGCCGACCTATAGGCCCCTACGCTTCCAATACTGCAGAAGCCCTGAACAGAAAGGGAGCCGATGGACGAGCCAAAGGGAGGCGACGATCGCCGGGAGGACCGGGAGCCGTGGGAAGGCCCCGACTACGTCGACCGGGACATCGCGAAGGCATTAGCGCATCCCATGCGCGTGCAGATTCTCGCCGAGCTCAACAAGCGGGTGATGTCCCCCAGCGAATTCGCCAAGAAGTTCGATGAGAAACTCTCGAACACGAGCTATCACTTCCGTGTCCTGCAGAAGCTCGACTGCATCGAGGAGGTTGAAATCCGCCCGGTGCGCGGCGCGGTCGAGCATTTCTATCGAGCGACCAAACGAGCGCTGTTCGACGGGAAATCATGGAACGACCTCCCCCGGTCGCTCAAGGAGGGCGTCAGCGGCCGGACTGTCGGAGATTTCCTCGGCGCGGTTTCCCTCGCAATGAGGACCGAGACCTTCGATGCCCACGACGAGCGAATGCTGGTCTGGGTCCAGAAAAGGTTGGACCGGCAGGGCTGGGAGGAAGCGGTCGACGCTCATCGCGACCTAGTTCGCACGATGGAAGACATCTACAAGGGCTCGAAACTGCGCCTCAGCGAGTGCGGGGAACCGACCGGAGGAATGCTCGGCACCTACGCCGTGTTCCTGTTCGAGTCCCCACCGCCCCAATCTGAAAGGACGGAGGACGAAGACGACGGGTGAAGCTCGGCCTCTGAGTCACGTCCCACCCCGTCTGCGGTGTATGACCGCCCTTGACGTGTCCTGAGATGCAGGGTCGCCCCTCCGGGGAGTCTTGCTACTTCTGAGGCTTGCTCCAGGCTCGTGGGCATCGGATCTTGCCGTCCCCAACCGACCTGGATGAAGGTCACGAGCCGCTGATCGCCATCTCGGCGACCAGCAGCGGCGGGGTGCTGACCGAGCCGCCAAAAGGGACCCACCGAGGCTCGATCCCGGCAGCGCTGACCGCCCCCAGCATCGCCACCAGCTCGCCGGCGATCGTGAACTCCCGCACCGGCTCGGCGAGCGCTCCGTCGCGGATCGTCCGGCCCGAGGCGCCAACCGAGAAGACGCCGGTGACCGGGTTGACGCCGGAGTGCAGGCCGGCGACGTCGTTGACGTAGACGCCGTCTCCCGCCGCGGCCAGCAGCTGCTCGAACGAGTGCGAGCCGGGGGCGACGATCAGGTTCGAAGCGGAGACCGACGGCAGCGAGCGGTAGCCCGAGCGCGAGGCGGAGCCGGTCGAGGCGCCGCCCTCGCGGTTGGCGGTGTAGGTGTCGTAGAGGTAGGAGCGCAGGCGACCGTCCTCGATCAGAGCGGTGCGGCGGCGAGGGACGCCCTCGGCGTCGAAGGGCGCCGAGGCCGAGCCCTCGGGCGCGCGACCGTCGTCGTGGAGGACGAAGGCCTCGCTCGCCACCTCCTCGCCGAGGCGACCGGCGAGCGGCGAGCGGCCGCGCTGGACGGCACGGGCACTGAGCCCGCCGCCGATCAGGCCGACGAAGCTGGCGGCGACGGTCTCGTCGAGCACCACCGGGCAGGAGCGGGAGGCGGGCTTGCCGGCGCCGATCATCTCCAGCGCCCGCCGCGCGCCCTCGGCGCCGATCGCCTCCGGGTCGAGGCCGCGCGGACCGCGGGCGAGGCCGAAGCCGAGCCCCGTCTCGCGCGCCCCCTCCCCTTCGGCCAGCGCCTGCAGGTAGGCGTAGCAGCTGGAGGTCTCGTACTCGCCGGCGACACCGGTCGAGGAGGCGATCGCCACCTGCTCGTCGGCGTCGGCGTAGACGGCGGTCTCGACCGCGACCAGGCGCGGGTCGGACTCCAGCGCCGTGCGCTCGACCGCGATCGCCAGGTCCGCCACCCGCGCGGCCTCCCATTCGGCGATCGAGGGATCGCTGAGGCCGGGGAGCGCCTCGAACTCGGCCGGCTGGGGAGGGGACGCGAACTCGTCTTCGTCGGCGACCGCGGCCACTTCCGCCGCGCGGGCGGCGATCGCCGCCACTCCCGCCTCGGAGAGGTCGGTCCCGTAGGCGTAGCCGACCCGGCGCCCGATCCAGGCACGGACGCCGACGCCGCTCTTCACCGCCGCGGTCAGGCTCTCCACCTCGCCACCGTGGGCCCGCACCTCACGGCCGCTTTCGCGCGAGACGTAGGCCTCGGCGTCGCTGGCCCCGGCACCGGTGGCGACCTCGACGGCGCGGTTCGCGACCGCGCTCAGATCAGTCATAAAACGCTCCACTCCGCGTCACCGCTCGGTCCCTCCGACGGTCAGGGCGCGCAGGCGGACGTGGCCCTGGCCGGTGCCGACCGGCACTTTCTGGCCGCCCTTGCCGCAGATCCCAGTCTTCATGAAGAAGTCGTTGCCGACGGCGTCGATCGCCGCCAGGGCGTCGAGGCAGTTGCCGATCAGGGTCGCGCCGCGGCAGGGGCTGGTCACCTTGCCGCCCTCGATCAGGTAGCCCTCGGAAACGCCGAAGACGAAGTCGCCGGTGGCGGGGTCGACCTGGCCACCGCCGAATGAGACCGCGTAGAAGCCCCGAGAAACGTCGGCGATCATCTCCTCCGGGGTGGCCTCGCCGGGAGCGATGTAGGTGTTGGTCATCCGCGGGATCGGCAGGTGGCGGAAGCTCTCGCGGCGGCCGTTGCCGGTCGAGGCGACGCCGTCGCGCTCGGCGGTGAGGTGGTCGTAGAGGTAGGAGGTGATACGGCCGCCCTCGATCACCTGCGTTTTCTGCGTCGGCCGGCCCTCGTCGTCGATCGCGTCGCTTCCCCACTCTCCCGGGAGGCGGCCATCGTCGTAGGCGTTCAGCAGCGGCTCGGCGACGCGCTCACCGAGCTTGCCGATGTAGACGCTGGCGCCCTTCTGGATGTGATCGGCCTCGAGGCCATGACCGGTCATCTCGTGGAAGAGAACGCCGCCGAAGCCGCCGCCGACGACCACCGGCATCGAGCCCGAGGGGGCGGGGACGGCGTCGAGCAGGGTCAGCGCCTTCGCGGCCGCCTGCTCGGCGATTTGGCCGGGATCGTCTTCCAGCAGCTCGAAGCCGCGGTGGGCACCGAGGGTCTCCGCCCCGGTCTCGACGGTGCCGTCGCGGCGCGCGACCACCTGGGCGCCGATCCGCACCCGGGTGCGGTCGTCGCCGCTGAAGAGCCCGTCGGAGTTGGCGACCGTGATCTGGCGGCGGGCCTCCAGATAGGAAGCGGTGAACTGGGCGATCTCGTCGCCTTTCGCCCGGCCCCGCTCGTCGAGCTCGCGCAGCATCTCCGCCTTCTGCGCGGCGGGGACGTCTTCGGGCGCTCGCTCGATCGGCAGCGGCGTCGTCTCCCGCGCCTGCAGGGGCCGCGGCTCGCGCCGGTCGCCTTTGAGCGCCGCCGCGGCTTCGTCGGCGGCGCGCTCGAGATCGGCCGGGTCGAGGCCGTCGACGTGGGCGAAGTAGGTGGTGTTGCCTTCGACGACGCGGACGCCGGCACCCTCCTCGGCGCCAGCCTGGACCGGCTCGATCCGCGACTCGTCGATCGCCAGCGTCTGCCCCTGGCGCCGTTCGGCGAAGACCTCGGCGAAGCGGCCGCCGTTGGCGAGCGCGCGGGCGAGGACGCGGGAGGCGACGTCCTGGTCGAGCAGCTGGGTCATCCGCGCTCTTTCTTGCCCGCGACCTCGATCAGGCGACCGGCGGCGACGAACAGCTCGGCGCCGCTCTTCGAGTCCTGGGCGTGGTCGGCGCTGCGGCCCCCCGGGTAGTAGAGACGCGCGAACGGGCGGCGGGCGACGCGGCGGCGGCGCATGTAGGCGGCGGCCTCGTCGGCGTAGGCGGAGACGCGGTCGAGCAGGATGCGGTGCGGCTTGGGGGGCATCAGTTCCCGCCCTTCCGATCTTCGGGGGACCCCCCAAATCTCGGAGTCGCACCAGCCAACTCGCGCAGCATCGAGCGCATATCGAAGAGCATCAGCGAGGCGAGGGCGAAGCGCTCGGTGACCGCGACAGCGGCCAGCCCCCGGTTGCGGATCGCGAAGACCTCGCCCTGCTCGGTGGCGGTGTGGATCTGCTCGACCGGCACGTCCTCGGCGGCGTCGGCGACGACGAAGAGGGCGGCGGCGTCCTCGCCCCAGCGCCCGGGCTCCTCGCCGGTCGCAGCCAGCACCACGCCTCCGGGACCGAGCACGGCCGCCCCCCGCAGGTCCGGCGACATCTCGGCCAGATAGGCCAGCGCCGCTTCCGCGGACTCCTCCGAAGGAACGGCGGTTGCGGCAGCGTCGGGCATCTGCGTGAAAATACCGACCGTGTCCCTCGCCCGAGCCTCCTGGATCACGGTTGTGGTCGTCTGCGCCATCGCCGCGATCCTCTTCGCCTTCAGCGGCTACACCGGCTACGCGATCACCCTCGTCGCCGTCGGCCTCGCGGCGAGCGTG
This sequence comes from Solirubrobacterales bacterium, assembly GCA_044868125.1. GTDB lineage: Bacteria > Actinomycetota > Thermoleophilia > Solirubrobacterales > 70-9 > VAYN01. Next base: position 12,606 of record JBIOWB010000087.1, on the reverse strand, counting down.
AACCTGCTGCCCGCCGCTTGAGTCCTGTCGCCTTCTGCGTCCGAACGGGCGCACAAGGCGACAGCCTCCTCAACCCGAGCGGTAGGGGCCTGCTTCGCGCTCGCGGAAGGAGGTCTCGGGCTCGACGTGGATCAGGACCTCGGCCTGGGGGATCTCTGCCTCGATCGAGTAGCGCATCTCGTGGGCGAGCGCGTGGGCCCGCTCGAGGGTGGTGCCCGAGCGGTACTGGACGTGGAAGTCGATGTGACGGCGGCTGCCGGCGCGGCGGGCGCGGAGCTTGTGGTAGCCAGCGACCTCGGGGGTGCGGGCGGCGGCGATCGCGGCCTCGATCCGATCCATCTCCGACTCCGGCAGCGCTTCGTCGATCAGGACGCCGGAGGAGCGGCGGACGATGCCGAGCCCGGCCCAGACGATCGCCGCGGCGACGATCAGCGCCGTGATCGAGTCGAAGGCGACGGCGCCGGTGACCTCGACCAACGTCAGGCCGGCGAGGACGCCGGCCGAGGTGAGCGCGTCGGTGCGCAGATGGGCGGCGTCGCCTTCGAGCGCCGGCGAGTCGGTGCCGCGCGCCCGCCGGTACAGGTAGTTGGAGACGAGCAGGTTCGTGACGGCCGAGAAGCCCATCACGGCGATGCCGACGCCGAGGCTTTCGACCTCGGACCCGACGGCGAGCCGATGGGTCGCCTCGTAGACGATCACCGCGGCGCCGACCAGGATCAGGATCCCCTCGATCGCCGCCGCCAGGTTCTCGACCTTCTCGTGGCCGTAGGGGTGCTCCTCGTCGGCCGGCTCGTCGGCTTTGCGGACGGAGACGAAGGCGATGACCGAGGCGACGAGGTCGATCAGCGAGTGGATCGCCTCGGTGACGATCGCGATCGAGCCGGTGATCGCCCCGGCAGCCAGCTTCAGCGCGATCAGGATCGCGTTGGAGGCGATCGAGAGCGCCGCTGCCCGGCTCTTGCCGGTCATGGCGCCTCCTCTGCCTCCAGGCCGAGGTGGCGGGCGAGCATCCGCGTCGCCTTGCCGCGGTGGCTGACCGCGTGCTTCTCCTCCGGACTCAGCTCGGAGAACGTGCGATGGTCGTCGTGGCCGGTCTCGTCGGGGACGAAGACGGGGTCGTAGCCGAAGCCGCCCGCACCGCGGCCCTCGCGCAGCAGGGTCCCCTCGCAGGTGGCCTCGAAGACGTACTCGTGACCGCCCTCGTCGATCAGGGCGATCGCGCAGACGTAGGCGGCCCGGCGGTCGCCGTCGGCGGCGTCGACTTCGCGCAGCAGCTTCGCCAGGTTGTCCTCGTCGCTCGCGCCCTCGCCGGCGTAGCGGGCGGAGTAGATGCCCGGGGCGCCGCCGAGGTCGGCGGCTTCGATCCCCGAGTCGTCGGCGATCGTCACCTCGCCGGTGGCCGCATGGGCGGCGCGTGCCTTGATCAGCGCGTTGGCCTCAAAGCTGTCGCCCGTCTCCGGCGGCAGCTCGACCTCGCCGGGCAGCGGTTCCAGCTCCACCCCCGGCAGCATCTCGGCCATCTCCCGCACCTTGTGCTCGTTGCGGGTGGAAAGAATCACGCTGCCCGCTCCTGCACCTCCCGCAGGCGGTCGATCCCTTTCTCGGCCAACTCCAGCAGCTCGTCCAGCGAGGCGCGGGAGAGCGGCGTCCGCTCCGCGGTCGCCTGCACCTCGACCAGGCCGCCCTCGCCGGTCATCACGACGTTGGCGTCGACTTCGGCGTTGGAGTCCTCGCCGTAATCCAGGTCGCAGAGGGCGCGGCCGTTGACGATCCCGACGCTGACCGCCGCCACCGAGCCGGTCAACGGCAGAGAGTCGAGGGCTTTCTTGTCGACCAGCTTCTGGAAGGCCTGGCGCAGAGCGACGTAGCCACCGGTGATCGCCGCGCAGCGGGTGCCGCCATCGGCTTCGAGCACGTCGCAGTCGACGTAAACGCTGCGTTCGCCCATCGCCCTGAAGTCGACGACCACCCGCAGCGAGCGTCCGATCAGCCGCTGGATCTCGACCCCACGACCGTCCTGCCTGCCCTTGGCGATGTCGCGCTGCTTGCGGTCGCCGGTCGAGGCGGGCAGCATCGCGTACTCGGCGGTCACCCAGCCTTTCCCCTTGCCCATCATCCACCGCGGCACCTGCTCGGAGACCGAGGCGGTGCAGATCACCCGCGTCCGCCCGATCGAGATCAGCGCCGACCCGGCGGCGCTTTCGACGAACCCGGCGTCGATCGTCACCGGCCGGATGTCGGCCGGCGCCCTGTCGTAGCTGCGAGAAGCTGGCATGGAGCCGAGTCTCTCATGCGAGGGAGCAGGGTGACTGTCGCCTTCCTCTCGGTATGCGAGAGGAAGGCGGCGCTGCTCGGCGCCTCTTCAGCGTCATGCCCAACCCCGCCCATCCCCTCGACCAACGCCGCCCGATGGAAGGCCACCGACCGCTCGAGGTCGCCGACCGGCAACTCCAGGTGGTCCACGCAGATCGGGCGCGCCGGGCCAGGCTGCCCCGCCCGGCGCGCCTCGTCTTCATTTGAACGCGACCCTGTCCACCGCCTCCTTGATCTTGTCGACGATCACGTCGGCGAGCTCGGTGCCCTGCTTGCCATTCAGTCTCTAACGTAAGGGGGGCACCCCAATGAAGCTCGATGGCTATATCCGCGTTTCGCGTGTAGGAGGCCGCTCCGGCGATGCTTTCATCTCGCCCGGAGAGCAAAAGGAGCGTGTCAGAGCCTGGGCCAAGTCGCAAGGGCATCGGATCGCCAAGTGGCACGAAGACCTCGACCAGCCGGGATCGAAGGCCGACCGGCCCGGTCTGAACGCCGCGATGGAGAGGATCGAGGCGGGCGCGACCGGCGGGCTCGTCGTCGCCCGGCTCGATCGCTTCGGTCGCTCGGTTCAGGACTCGGCCAACCTGCTGGCGCGTATCCGGGCCGCCGATGGCGTCCTCTGCACGGTGGCCGAGGGCATCGACACCTCCGGCTATATGGGGAAGTTCCTCGCCGACCTCTTCGCCGCGCTTGGGGAGCTGGAGCTGGCCCGCATCCGTGAGAACTGGGACACCGCCCGCAAGTCCGCAGTTGCGCGGGGCATCCACGTTTCCGGCAAGGTGCCGACCGGCTACCGCCGCAACGAGGACCGCGTGCTCGAACCCGACCCGCGGGTCGGGCCTGTGATCCACGAGCTGTTCCGCCGGCGAGCCGCCGGCGTCTCCTGGGCGCAGCTCGCCCGGTTCCTTGAGGAGAAAGGGGTAGTGACGCCCTGGGACAACAAGAACTGGACCGTCGCCAGCGTCGGCACTATCGTCCGCAACCGGGTCTACCTCGGTGAGGCGCGGGCCGGGAAAATCGTCAACCCCGACGCGCACGAGCCGATCGTGACCTTGGCCGAGTGGCAGGCTGCCAACAAGGCGCGGGGCGTCCACCCCGGCCGCTCAGGCAAGGGAACGGGTCTCCTCTCGGGCGTCCTCCGCTGCGGCGGATGCAGCTACGCGATGAAGCCGAAGATGGGCAGGACGCGCCACGGCAAAGACTTCCTCGAATACAGCTGCAAGCCCGACAAGGCTGGCGGTCGCTGTCCAGCACCGGCCTCGGTGAAGGCCAGCGTGATCGAGCCGTACGTCCTCTCTCACCTATTCGGCTTCGCCAAGAACGCCACGGCTCACACTCAAGAGGAGGACGGCTCGAACCTCGACACCGAACTCGCCGCCGCCGAAGCCGAGCGCGACGCCGCCCTTGACGAGCGGCTTGCCGACGCACTGGGCGGCAAGGAATCCGATGTGTACCTGCGCACGGTCGAAAGCCGCCAGGCGCGGGTCGAGGCGCTGCTCGAAGAACGCGCCGAGCGCGACCAAGAGCGTCAGCCGGCTCAGATCGAGGCCGACCTCGAGCAGGTCTGGGACCACCTCACCCTCGAAGACCAACGCCGAGTGCTCCACTCGGTCTTCGATTCTGTTTTCGTCTGGCGAACGAGCGACAGCGGGCGCAACGGCAAGCTGCCGATCGCCGAGCGAGCACGCCTATTCCTTGCCGGTGAGGGGCCGCCCGTCCCGATCCGGGGTCAGCGGGGAACGATCCGGACTGTCCCGCTCGACTAAATCTCTGCTCAACGCCTCTTGTAGACACCCGCAAGCAGCTAATTGAGGGCGGTCAGAATGGGGTTTACGCGAGATTCCCTGAGCGTTGATACCCTCGCGCGGAAAATCCATATTGAAAGGACCACATGACCCTTACCTCCATGCACCGCCTCATGCTGCTGCTCGCCGCCAGTCTCGCGACGCTGTTCGTTGCGCTGGCGCTCACGTCAGCACGGGCTTCAGCGTCTCCATTCTGTGGCGGCCAAACCATCAACGACCACCAGACCTGCTTTGGTGCTCCCCGTACCTTCCGATACGTCGTAGGCACCGGCACCTCAACGGGCGTCTGCGTCGGCTACAACGAATTTCCGTATGGAGGGTGCTCCTCTGGTGCGGGCCAGCAGGCGGCAATGGACATTTATTCCTACGCCTGGCGCACCCCGCGGATCATTGGCAACTCCCCAAACAACACCACCGTATGGACCGCGGACGCGTTCTGATTCCAGACAAGGGGCGATTCGGACCGCCCTCATGATTGCGACGACCGTGAGCCGGCGCGCCTGCGCCGGCTCACTCGTCACCCTTCTGCTGGCCGCCGGTCTGGCTTCGTGCGGTTCAGCGACCCCTGACGACGCAGAGCCTCGCCCCGCGAGCATGCAGCCTGCGCCGCGCGTGTTCGAGCGGCCGTCGCGCATGCAGCGCCATAACTTCGCTTTGCTGCGCACCCGACCAGAGGGACTTCCAGCACGCTTCCGACGTCTCGCGTCGATCCCCAAGGTGGTGATAAATCCAGCGTTGGCGCAGCGGATTCCCGTGACAGCATCGGGCAACCACTGGCTGGTTCCTGGCGTCGGCCATCTCTGCATTGTCTCCGACGTTCCAGAAACCCCAGGCGCCTTGATTATCTGCGCGAGAACCCAACAGGCCATCAAGCAGGGCTTTGGGAGCATTTCTTTCCCGCCGGCAAAACAGGCACCCGCCGGTATGCCAATGCGACTACTTGTCGGCATAGCCCCCGACGACGCGCGCACAGCCCTCGTCCACACCAAGGGCTCGGTCGCCACCGTACCAGTCGTCAACGGTGTCTTCGTCCTGCGCGACTCAGTGCTTGCGCCATCGGACTTCATTGAGTTGCGTCGTATACGCGGTACCTGAGAAGCACCCAGCTTGACGATGGTCTTCTTGCCTTTCTCGACTCAACCCGACCTATGATCGTGCTGCCGCGCACCCTCCCACTCGACGGTCCAGCGCCCGCCGAAGCGTCCTGACATAACGTCGGCGAAGGTGCGGGCGAACCGCTCACGCGCCTCCGCGTCGCCGCCGACTGATCGCACCGGACGGCGTCGTTTCGCCCCACCGGCTCCAATCGGTTTCGCACTTGGATTGAGTGCGAGGGCCTTTCCCTGAATGCGAACGGAACCGCGGCCCGCATTCTTTGCGATTTTCCTCGGAGGCGACGAGCGCAACGGGCTCACAACCCCCTAAGCGCGAGCCCGGACGAATTCTCCCCCGCGGCCATCGCTCGGAGTCCGCAAGTCGCGATCAAAGCTTGCTCTCGCCTTCCACCGATGACTCCCATGCCGCCAGGTTCCTGCCGTCACAGAAGTGGCAGCGGAAGGCGACGTCGTAGCGCCTGCGTTCGTATCGCGCCCGCTCGGGATCGGGATAGGCGACCTCTTCGCAGGAGCGGCAGAACCCCAGGGCCTTGCGGTCGATCTCCTCGAGGAAATCCCCCGGCCTGTTGCGGAGGCGGGTGATGAGGCGCTGAGACTTCCACCGGCCGCGGGCCCTCTCCTCGCGGAAAGAGAGATAGTCGGAGCGCAGCCGCTCTTGCTCGCTACGGGACCGCTCGTCGTCAGCCGCCTTCAGGCGCAGCCAGGAGACATCGGCTACCGCCAGCAGCTCGCCGGCCCGAAGACGGCCGCGAGCTTTGCGCAGGGCTGGCCCCTCGCCGAAGCGTTCACTCAGCTCCCCCATCTCTTCGAGCTGACGCGCCCGCTGATACTCGGCGAGTTCGTCAAGGACGCCTTGCCTCTCAGCGCTCGGTTCGCCCTCCGCGAGCTGAAGGCGCAGAGGGTCGGCGAACATCGCGCCGAGCGCTAGTAGCGCTTGCCGCTCCGCCTCGGACAGCTCCACGTCTCGCTCGACGGTGATCTCCAACGCCGTGGCCGCAAGAGGGCCGAGTCGGCCGATGCCCCAATCGCGATGACGCCACTTCCGCAGGTGCTCGCGAAGCGCCGCGGGATCGGAGCGCAGCCGCTCGCGCTCGGCGTCTTTCTCGCGCTGCTCGGCCTCCCGCTGTTCGCATTCTTCGTCGTAGGGACGGCGGGCGCCGCGGAGGACCGCGAGGAGATCGACGCCTTCCCTCTCGCCGGCCAACCACTTCGGTGCGATCAAAGCGCGGCCAATGTCCCGCGCCGACCCGGTGGCAGCAACGAGCATCCGGTCCCGGTCGACCGTCCGCCTGCAGGTGGTGAGAAACAAGCGCGCCCGCTTCTCGGAGGTGGTGAGGAACAGAAGCGGCGGGCAGTAGCTGTTGCGCTGCCGCCAGCCTTCGCGCTCCACGTATTCGCCGTAGCCCTCGGCCTTCGCCTTCAGCTGGCGGGCCGACATCGTCCCCAGGTCCAGCTCGACCAGGGCGACGAGGACGCGCCCGTCTGCCTCCTCGATCTGGATGCAGGCATCCGGCGCCACGGCGTGCTCCTTGCCGTCATATCCGGGGAACGCCTCCCGCGCTTCAGCCTCGCGCTCGAAGCCGGCCAGCTTCAGGCCCTCGGGCAGCGAGGTCTTCAGCGCCACGTGCAGCTCGCTGATCGCGGCGGCGTGGGCGAGGAAGAGCGGGTTCGGCTCGCGCCGCTCTCCCCCGCGCGGCGGCGGCCCTCCTTCGGCGATCGCCTCGCCCTTTCGCGTCGGCCACAGATGATGCGGCGCCGAGCCGCGTTCCCGATAAGGGCGAGTGCGCCCGATCAGGCCGAGCTTGGCGAGGCGGGCGGTTCGATAGCGAATCGTTCTTGGCGGGGTCTCGGGTGACATCAACTTGGCGAGCTGCGTCTGGGTCAGGACCCGGAGGAAGGAGAGGAGATCGAGAATCCGGCGGTCGAGGTCGGAGAGCGCAGGAGGACGCGTCGAGGAGGAGCGGGAGCGGCCGGGGCGAGTGCCGGCTGAGGAAGAGCTACCGGCCATCACCGATCTCCGACTTGGGTGGTAGAGACTCGGGCGCGCTTGACCCGCCGCCATTCCGCGCCCTGATGCCGAATCCGCAGGGTCCGGCCTTGCCAATCGGGGTGTGGGCGATTGGCAAGGTCGGCAGGCAGCGCCCACCGCGCCCAAACGGGCTCGGGATCGTCTCGGCTCGCGACGGAGAAAGGCATCTACCTCTCTGTCGAACGAGCCGGCCAAATCCGGCCAATTCTTTAGAAAGCGTCCTCGGGGCCTCCACACTCGAACAGGGATGGAAAGCCCGAAACTGGCCCCCTGTTTTCGGCATTGCGATTTCGCGCCTCATGCCTATCCGCTGCTTGAGGCGCGAAAATCCGTCAACTTTTTTAGCTGGCGGGCGTGAAGACGAAGGGGCCATCACCTATAAAGGGCGCCGAGCCGCCAAAGTGGACAGCCTTTTTGGACGAAGAGTCGAGTCCCGGCTCATGCCCCCTTCATCAACTGAGGCAGTGATTTGCCCCCTAATTTCCTTTCTGAGGCTCCTCCTCCCCCGCGAGTCGTTCCATGGTTTTGCGGTCTTCCTCCATTTGCTCCCTGACTCGCTGCTTGAACTCCGGATCTGCACGACGGGAGGCGATGTGCTTGGCGATGGCCTCGCGGACCGCATCTGAAATCGTCATCTCGTCGGTGCGGGCGACGGCGGCAAGCTCTGCCGCCTTCTCCTCGGGGAGCCGGAGGCTCATTGCTTTCCTGTTCATGCCGGCCCCTCGATCCCGAGGGCGGCCCGCGCCCACGGCACTTCATCAACGAGGTCCGTCGCCTCGTAGAAGTGCTCGACCGAGCCGCGCCGCTGCTGTTCGGCAACGATCTCGACGGCCTCGTAGTCACGAGGACGCGGACGTGGTAGCCCACATTGGAGACGTGCCTCTTCGTGAAGACGGAGAGTTCCTTGGGGCTCAGCATCCCGTCCTCTTGGACGTAGAGCCGGAGCAGCTGCTTGCGCAGCGGGTGCGCGAGGACTCGAAGCAGCCTGTCCTCCGGGGTGGTGGCCTTCGATTTCCGCTGCCTTTTCTTCTTCGGCATGGCTACCCCCTCTCACAGCCGGGAGAGACAACGAAGCTCCCTGGCCGGGTCGGTGCCGGCACGACCCAATTGACGCCCTCAAGCAAATCGCCGGCACCCACGCCGAGCGCCGAGGCGAGTTTGATGAGGGTGTCCACCCGCGGCAGGCGCTCGCCCTTCTCGACCATTCCCACCTCGGTTCGGTGCAGCGAGGCGAGAACGCCGAGCGCTTCCTGGGAGAAGCCAGCGCGGCGGCGGGCCATGAACACGTTTCGGCCGAGGCGCGCGGCAGCGCCCCGGTCCACTCGTCGCCCGTCCATCACAGCTCGAACAGGACGTAGAGCCGCACCGCCGCCCGCGTCGGGATCACGAAATCGTCATCCCGCTTGTAGAGCAGGCCGCCGCCGATCAGATCGCGCACGGCCCGCTCGATCCGGTCCCGGTCGCCGAACTTGTCGGAGGCGACCGTCATTTCGCGGGTCAACTCCCCGAGCGTGATCGGCTCGGGGTACATCCATAGGACCTCTCGCAGGACACTCGCCTGGGCGCGGTCGTCGTCATCGAGGGTCGTGGCGCGCTGATCCTCAGCGCCAATAACCTTGTCGTGCATGGGAGCTAATTCCTCCTGTGCCACGCCCCCGGCTGTGTCTGCAGCGCGGGGGCACTTTTCTGTATGAGCGACAGAAGCTAGCGCAACATAAACTAATTCACAAGTCCCAAGGTTCAAGCCAAGATTGCCGCGCCTCGATCTGAAACGGTTGTCGCCGTGATGCGCCGCTCAAGCAATCCGCAGCCGGCGCTCGGCGCCGCAATCCGCGAGCTGCGGGGCAAGACGGGGATGACCCAGGAAGCCGTCGCCCAGAGAGCCGGGATCACGGTCGCGCACTTGTCAGGAATCGAGCGCGGACATGCCAATCCATCCTGGGCCGCGGTGATGGCAATCGCAGAAGCGCTCGACGTTTCCATAGTCGAGATCGCCCGGCGCGTCGAGAGGCTCAAATAGGACATAGTCTGACGACCTGATGGCACGCCAGGTTTACTTCTCCTTTCACTACCAGCGCGACATCCAACGCGCAAACGTCGTCCGTAACAGTCATACGATTCGCGCCGAGGATGAGATTGTCGGTTACTACGACCACTCTCTATGGGAGGAAGCACAAACCAAAGGCGACGCAGCGATCAAAGCCTTGATCGATAGCGGCATGGCCGGGGCGTCAGTAACCGCGATATTGATCGGCGCCGAGACCTATCAGCGCAAGTGGGTGCTTTACGAGATCGCTGAATCGCACAACGCGGGCATGGGCCTGCTCGGCATCTACCTCAACAACATTCCAGGCTGGGATAGCTCCACCGAGCCACCTGGGCCCAACCCTTTCGATTACGTCTCGATCCCAACCGTGCTCGGTGGCCGACAACCTCTCTCAGCCAGATACCCCACCTACGACTGGGTCTTCGGCAACGGCTACAACAATGCTGCGAGCTGGATCGAGGCGGCCGCGCAGGCAGCTGGCAGGTAAGAGGATGGGTTCGTGATGCCCGGTTATGACGATTTCGAGTCCAATCGGGTCAAGCACCTCGAGATGATCCAAGGTGTCGTCTCCCGCCTCGGCTCCAACGGCTTTTTGATCAAGGGTTGGGCGGTAACCCTCGCCGGTGCCTTCATCGGTCTCGCGGTCAACAGCCACCACGGCTCCTTTGCCCGAATCGGTGCCGGTGTCAGCCTGGTTCTCTGGGGTCTCGACGCCTACTTCCTCCGTGCCGAGCGGCGCTTCCGTCGCCTCGGCTCGCGCGTGCAGGGCTTTGATCCGAAAGTGAAGCCTTTCTTTATGGGCGCGACGAGTTGCGATTTCTTCTCGGAACTGACCGACAGAAAGTGGCGGCTGCGCTGGCTCGGCACGTTTCTCAGCCTCACCCTGCTTGTCTTCTATGGCCTGCTGCTTGGTGCCGAGCTTGTAGTCGCTGGCGCTGTTTAGTCGCCGAGGGCGGCGCGGATCTCTGCCCCGAGCTCCTCGCGCATCTCGCGCCCGATCGCCTTCTTCTCGGGCCAGATGTCGAGTGCATCCCCGCTCCATCGCGGCACCAGATGAAGGTGGAGGTGGAAAACGGTCTGTTCTCCAGCTTCGCCTTTTGAGGTAATTAGGTTCATCCCCTCGGGCTCTAGCGCTCGCTCGATCGCTCGACCGATCTTGATAGCCGCAACCGTGAGACTGGCGCCGAGCTCGGGCGCGGCCGACCAAAGGTCTGCCACATGCCTACGAGGGATCAGCAGAGTATGGCCTGGAGTAGCCGGCGAGTGGGGAAAAAACGCAACCCAGGCCTCGCCTTCAGCAATCAGCTCAGCCGAGTTGTCCTCTCCTGCGGCGATAGCGCAAAAGGGACAATCTGTTTGCGGAGTTTCCGACATGGGCGCTGGTCTGCTTCGCTAATCGTAGAGATGATCTGCTTCAGATTCGGCTATTTAAACGACCGCAGAGGAGGGGACCGATGGCGCGACATGTGTTCTTCAGCTTCCATTACGACCGGGACCACTGGCGTGTCTCGGTCGTCCGCAATAGCCACGTAATCAGCAAATACGACAAGAGCCCGTTCTACGACAAGGCTGACTGGGAGAAGATCAAGCGCAAAGGCGACGACGCGATCCGCAATTGGATCAACGCTCAGATGAAGGGCTCTTCAGTGACCGTCGTCCTACTAGGCAAGCAGACGGGCTCGCGGCGCTGGGTCAGGTATGAGGTCAAGCGCTCTCAAGAACTCGGCAAGGGCCTGATTGGAATCGATATAAGCAAGATCAAGAACCAGCGGGGCGAAACCGACGAACGTGGCCCAAATCCCCTTCCCTCAGGCACCCCGATCTATCTCTGGAACAAAGAAGAAGGCCACAAGAACCTAGGTCGCTGGATCGATGCGGCGGCGCCCTGATGACCTGGCCCGCGCGGCCTTGAATCCTCAGGCGGCCATCGCCAGCGTCTCAGCGATTCCCTGAGCCACTTCGTCGGGCTTCTTGTCAGATGCGTCTATTCCATTGGTCTCTCGAAGCTGAGGTGGCGCGTCACGTCGACCAACATCACTGAGGAAGACCGGCACGATCGGCTTTGCTTGGCCCAGGGCTGCACCGATCTCAAAGTTGACCTGCGGCGAGGAACGCGAATCGCCAAGAAAAACGACCATGACTGCCGCTGAACGCAGAGCATTCGCGATCTTGTCGGCGAATTCTTCGCCAGGTTCGAGCGCTTCCACGTCGAGCCAGGGTTCCACCCCTTGCTTCCTGAGGGCCTCCGCCACGGCCTGAACGAATGGTAGATCGGGTGCTGCGTGGGATAGAAAGATGCGTTGATCAGCCATTGTCGTTCTCGTCTTCAACTCTACGCTTCAGCTCTTCAGCGTAGCGCTCGAGATCCTCGATGTCACGAAGCACGATGTCCTTCATGAACCCAGGAGTGCCATCGCGGGCAGCCAACTCTGCCGTCGTCATCTCATAAAGGATGCCAACGATCCGGGTTTCCAGGCCCCACGCAACCCCCATCTCCAGCCACAGATAGGGTCGCTCAAGCGCCGTCGGAGTCAGCAGCACGAGCAGCTCGTCGGCACTCCGCAGCGCCTCTTTGAGGCTCGCATCGATTGGATCGCCGGTCTCAAGCGCCTCCGAGTCCAGAAAGCAGTCCGCACCAACTGCTCTGAGTTCTTTCGCGACCTGGCCTGCGGCCCAGCGGTCACGCGAGGCGTGCGAGATGAAGACGGTGTAGGGCATAGAGGCTCGATCCTATTCTCAGCCCACGAAGGGACGGCTCCTGGCACCGGCCAAGCGAACTGAGGCCTCGATGCTTGGCGGTAGCGTTGGGCTCCGGCGGATTCCCGGTACGAGTGCCCCTCGGACAAGACAGCGTCCCAGTCAATCTGTAGTATCCCGTCTTACTCAATGATCTATTGAATCCCTTCATCGCCGCGACCATCCCGACCATCAGCAGCGAGACGAGCAGGATCAGGCCGACGTACTCGACCGTCCCCTGTCCCGTCTCCCCCGCCAGCCGCCGGATCTCCTGGACCCGCCGGAAGACAGCTGCGTGCGCGTAGCCCATCAGCGCGTAGAGCATCGTTCCTCCCTTCGTAGTTGGAGGCGGGATGCTCAGGCGGGCGGGCGCACGGAACAAGACGCGGGAGTGCCAATTGCCGTGCGCCTTTGCAGCGGCTTTGTGCCTTTCAGTCGCGGCGGATTTCCTCGCGCTCCAGCGCCTTGACCACCGCCTCGGTCCGCGTTCTGGCGCCGAGCTTTTCGGTCGCGTTGCGGACGTGGGTGCGGACGGTCTCCGGCGAGAGAATCAGGCGCCGG
>JBIOWB010000086.1:0-60173 GCA_044868125.1 Solirubrobacterales bacterium | reverse complement strand
GGGATCACGACCCGCCGCCACCGCATCCCCGTCACCACCATCCAACGCACGATCGACGACCTCGACGGCACCGTCCCGCCCTACCTCCTAAGAAGGGCTCGTCGCCAAGCAGAGCTCAAAGGCATCCACCTCAAAGGCACCGAGCGAAAGCGTCAACGCTCAGACCTCGAGGAAGATTTCCTCGCTCTGATTCACCCTCACAACCTCCCGTCCCCCGAGACCAACGTCAAACTGGGCCGCTGGGAGGTCGACTTCCTCTGGCGCGAGAAGCGCCTCGTGGTCGAGACCGACTCCTTCACCTACCACCGCGGCTCGGTCGCCTTCGAGGACGACTACGCGCGTGACCTCGACCTACGTCAGCAGGGCTTCACCGTCCTCCGCTTCAACGACACGCAGATCGAAAACGAACCTGACCGCGTCGTTGCCGACGTCGCCGCGGCCCTACGCCGCTAGCCGTCCGACTCGCTCGCCCCCGCCGCCACGACGACCGGGTGCTCGCCCGTCGGCGAGGGGTCGCCCTCTGCCGGCTCGACGTGGAGCTTGGGGCAGGCGCGGTCGAGCCAGCTCGGGAAGTACCAGGCGCGCTTGCCGAGCAGTTGCATGATCGCCGGCACCAGGACCGAGCGGATGATCACCGCGTCGATGAGGACGGCCGAGGCGAGGCCGAGGCCGAACAGCTTGATCACTCGGTCTTCGCCGAGCATGAAGGCGGCGAAGACGGTGACCATGATCGCCGCCGCCGCGGTGATCACCCGGCCGGTGAGGGCGAGGCCGCGATGGACCGCCTCGCTCGCGTCTTTGCTGTGTTCCCACTCCTCGTGGATGCGGGACATCAGGAACACCTCGTAGTCCATCGAGAGGCCGAAGACGATCGAGAAGAGGAAGATCGGGAAGAACGAGATGATCGGTCCGGTCGCGTCGACGCCGATCAGGCTCGCGCCCCAGCCCCACTGGAAGACGGCGACGATCAGGCCGAAGGCGGCGCCGATGGAGAGCAGGTTCATCAGCACCGCCTTCAGCGGCACCAGCAGCGAGCGGAAGACGATCATCAGCAGCAGCGCTGAGAGCAGGACGACGACGCCGATGAAGAGCGGCAGCTTTTCGGCGATCGCGTTGCCGAAGTCCTCGAAGATCGCGTTGATGCCGCCGACGTGGATTTGGGCGCCGGTCGCTTCCTCGACCGGCGGGATCGCGTCGCCGCGGATGCGGTCGAGCAGGTCGGTGGTGGCGGCGCTCTGCGGCGAGGTCGTCGGGTAGAGCTGGAAGACGCCGACGGTCTTGTTCGGGTTGAGGGTGACGTCGGTGACCTCCTCAACGCCTTCTTCGCTCCTCAGTTGGGTGCGCAGATCCTGCAGCGCTTCGTCGTTCCCCTTTTCGGGCAGTTCCGCAGCGATCACGAACGGGCCGTTGAAGCCGGGCCCGAAGCCTTCGGCGAGCAGATCGTAGGCTTCGCGCGTCGTCGTCCCCGCCGGGTCGGTGCCGGCGTCGTTGGTGCCGAGCCGCAGCGAGAGGGTGGGTATGCAGAGGACGATCAGCAGGCCGCCGGAGAGAATTGCCGCCACCCACGGCCGCCGCTGGATGCGACCGCTCCAGCGGAACCACCAGCTGTTTTCGTCGATGCTGCGGGCGCCGCTGCCGAGGAACGGGAGGCGCAACCGGTTGACCCAGGTGCCGACCATCGAGAGCAGCGCCGGCAGCAGGGTCAGCGCCGCGATCATCGTGAACAGCACGGCGATCGCCGCCGCGGTCGCCACTCCATAGAGGAAGGGGAGGCCGAGCAGCAGCATGCCCATCAGCGAGATGATCACCGTGATCCCGGCGAAGAGCACCGCCCGCCCGGCGGTGTCGACGGCGGCGACCGCCGCCTCCCGCTTGTCGAGCCCCTCGTCGAGCCCGTTGCGGAAGCGGGTGAGGATGAAGAGGGCGTAGTCGACCCCGACGCCGAGCCCGATCATGAACGCCAGCTGGGGCGCGAAATCGGCCGTGTCGAAGACGTGGGTGAAGAGCGTGATCACGCTGACCCCGACGCCGAGTGCGAACAGCGCCGTCAGGATCGGCAGCCCCATCGCGACCACCGAGCCGAAGCTGATCAGCAGCACCACGATCGCGGCGAGGACGCCGATTCCCTCCGAGAAGCTTTCTTCTTCTTCGCCCCGGACTTCCTCGACGGGAGAGCCGCCGGCCTCGACCTGAAGACCGCCCCCGCCCGCCGCCTGGGCGGTGTCCATGATCTTTTTGACTTCGTCGTCGCCCAGCTTGTCGGTGGTTACGTTGAACTGGGCCGTCGCGTAGGCGATCTTGCCGTCGTCGCTGACCGCACCGGCACCGCCCTTTTCGTAGGGGCTGGAGACTTCGCTCACGTGGGGCAGCGCCTCGACCTTCTTGAAGACGCTTTCCATCTTGCCCTCGACCGTCGCCGATTCGACCCCGCCTTCGGCCTTGAAGACGATCTGCACCACGTCGCCCGCCTGGGCGGGGAAGCGGTCTTCGAGCAGGTCGAGGGCGTCTTTGGAGTCGGAGCTGGGCAGGCTGAATTCTTCGGTGAAATCTGACCCGGCCGAGCTTGCGATCATCCCGATGCCCAGCAGTGCGACGATCCATCCGACGATGACCGTCTTGCGGTGACTGGTGATCCAACTGGCGAAGCGACGCATCGGAGCGAGCAACGTACCAATGCCACGGGCGGGCGGGTGTGAAGACGCTCACGTCGCGGCTGGGCAATACATTCTTCGAAGATGCCCGAACCCCAGATCGCCCGTTTCCGTCGGGTAATCAGCTCTGCCTACGCCTCGCTGGAGGCGCGCCGCCAGGAGGTCAACGACCTCAACGTCTTCCCGGTCGCCGACGGCGACACCGGCGACAACATGGCGATGACGCTGCGGGCGGTGATGGAAGAGCTCGACCGTCTCGACGGCCGGTCGGTGGACGAGGTCGGCCGCACCGAGCTGGTGCAGGCGCTGGCCCGGGCGGCGCTGATGGGGGCGCGTGGCAACTCCGGCGTCATCCTCAGCCAGATCGTCCGCGGCGCCGCCGAGGAGCTCGCCAGTCGCCCGGGCGAGCTGATCGACCCGACGCTCGTCGCCGCCGCCTTCGCCAAGGCCGCCGACGCCGCTTACGACTCGGTGCGGGAGCCGGCCGAGGGGACGATGCTGACCGTCTTCCGCGAGATGGCCCACTCGCTCTCGCGCCAGCTCGCCCGCCTCGACCGGGACAAGCAGCGGCTCGGCCGCGACGCCAGCGACGAGGAGCAGGACGCGGTCCTCGCAGAGGTGCTGGAGAAGGCGATCGAAGACGGCGAGCGCGCGGTCGCCCGCACCCCCGAGCAGCTCGAGGTGCTGCGCGAGTCCGGCGTCGTCGACGCCGGTGGCCACGGCCTCGTCCTCATCCTCGCCGGGGTCGTCGCCGGGCTGCGCGGCGACGTGGCGGCCCTGCCCGAGATCCCGCACCACGAGCCGCCGCGCCGCAGCCTGCCCCACCACGAGGACAGCCGCTACCGCTACTGCACCAACTTCATCGTCTCCGGCAACGGACTCGAAGACCGCAGCTTTCTGCCGCGACTGGAGAGGCTCGGCGACTCGGTCCTGGTCGTCGGCGACGACGCCACGCTCAAGGTCCATGTCCACACCGACGAGCCCGAGGTCGCGGTCGCGGTTTTCGACCGGGTCGGCGAGGTGACCAACCTCGACGTCGCCGACATGCGGGAGCAGGTGGCCGCACGCGACGCCCGCCTCGGCGCCGCCGAGCGCACCGGGGTGGTCGCGGTCGCGGCGGGCGACGGTCTGCAGAGGCTCTTCGACGAGCTTGGCGCCCACGTCGTACCCGGGGGAGAAACCCTCAACCCCTCGACCTACGAGCTGCTCGCCGGCATCCACAGCGTGCCCTCCGACGAGGTCCTCGTCCTGCCCAGCTCCTCGAACGTGGTCATGGCCGCCGAGCGCGCCTGCGAGCTCTCCGAGAAGCCGGCCCGGGTGGTGCCGGCGACGTCGCAGCAGGCGAGCCTGCTGGCGCTGGTCGAGCTCGACGCCGAGGCCTCGTTGGAGGAGAACGCCGAGCGCCTGGGGGCGGCGATCGAGGAGATCGCGATCGGCGGCGTCGCCCCGGCCGCCCGCGACGACGCGCGGGGACGGTTCAAGAGGGGCGACGCGGTCGGCTTCGCCAACGGCGAGATCGTCGCCCACGGCGGTGCCGGCTCGACCCTGGGGAAGACTCTGCAGCGCCTGGCCGAGGAGGCCGAGATCGTCACGATCATCGCCGGCGAGGGGGCGCCGATCGCCCTGGAGGAGATCGACGTCCACGTCCCCGACGGCGTCGAGGTCGAGACCCACGAGGGAGGTCAGCCGAGCTGGTGGTGGCTGCTGGCCGCCCAGTAGTGCGCTCGTTCGCCGGCGCCCGGGAGCTCGAGCGCGCCGCCCTGCTCGACGCCCCCGTCCACTGGCCGCGCCCGAGCGTCTTGGAGCAGGGCCTCGGCGCCCTGAAGGGGATCGGCCCGAAAACGGCCGAAGCCGCCGACGAAGCCGGCATCCGCACCATCGGCGACCTCCTCTTCCACATCCCCCGCCGCCACCGCGATCTCCGCATCCGTCAGCTGGCTGACCTCACCCCCGGAGAGGCCGCAACTGTCCAAGTAGAGGTTCTCGGCGCCCAACCCCGTCCCTTCCGCAAAGGCCGCCTGCGCATGGTCAGCGTCAAGGTCGGCGACGAAACCGCCCACGTAAGAGCCACCTGGTTCAACCAGCCATGGATCGCCTCGAAGCTGACTCCCGGTACCCAGCTTCTCCTCACGGGGAAATACTCAGGCCGGGGCCTTGCTGTTCGTGAATGGGAGCTCCTTTCTTCCGCGGGTGGCGAGGGCGCCGGGGATGCCGAGCATCCAGCGCAGGCATCCCCGAACAGCCCTCGCCAGGACCCGCGGCCGGAGACCATGGTCCCTGTTCATGGAGCCACGGAAGCCATCCGCCCCCAGCAGATCCGCGACTGGGTAGCGCAGGCAGTTGGCCTGGCCCCGAACGCGATCGAGGGCTTACCCAGCGAGTTGCGCGCCCGCCGAAAGCTTGCCGGAGTAGGCGACGCCCTTCGCGCCGTCCATTTCCCGAAGGAATCGGAGGAAGTAGACGAGGCCCGCAAGCGCCTCGGCTTCGAAGAGCTCTTCCTCCACCAAGCCCTGCTCGCCACCCGCAAGCGCACCCACCGCACGGCGCGACCCGGCCCTCGCTTCGGCAAGCCCGGCGACCTCGTCGGCCGCTGGCTCGAGTCGTTGCCGTTCGAGCCGACCGCCGACCAGCTCAGGGCCTTCGACGAGATCGAGGGCGACCTCGACTCCGGCGAGCCGATGCAGCGGCTGCTGATGGGGGAGGTCGGCTCGGGCAAGACCGTCGTCGCCCTCTACTCGATGCTGCGGGCGCTGGAAGCCGGCTACCAGGCGGTGCTGATGGCGCCGACCGAGACGCTCGCCGAGCAGCACGCGATCACCCTCGGCAAGTTGCTTGCCGAAGAGGCGATCCCGTTTTCCCTGCTGACGGGCGCCACCTCCGCCCAGGTGAGGCGGCAGGCCCTGAACCAACTCGCCAGCGGTGAGCTGGGACTGATCTTGGGGACGCACGCCCTGATCGAGCCCAGCGTGAAGTTCGCCCGCCTCGGGCTCTGCGTCGTCGACGAGCAGCACCGCTTCGGCGTCAGTCAGCGCCGCGCCCTCGACGAGAAGGGGGTGGAGGGGATGGCGCCGCACGTCCTCCACATGACCGCGACGCCGATCCCGCGCACGCTCTCGCTCACCGCCTACGGCGACCTCGACACCACCGCCCTGCACGAGCTGCCGGCGGGACGGCAGCCGGTCAGCACCCACCTCGTCGCCGAAGAGCAGCGCGGCGA
This sequence comes from Solirubrobacterales bacterium, assembly GCA_044868125.1. Lineage (GTDB taxonomy): Bacteria > Actinomycetota > Thermoleophilia > Solirubrobacterales > 70-9 > VAYN01. The sequence goes on along the minus strand of JBIOWB010000086.1, from coordinate 54,305 downwards.
AGCCTTCGAGTTCCTGCGCAAGCAACTGCGTGAGGGACGCCAGGCCTTCGTCGTCTGTCCGCTGGTCAGCGAGTCGGAGAAGAAAGCCGGCAAAGCGGCCGAGGTCGAGGCCGAGCGGCTGCGGGCGGGAGAGCTGCGCGACTTCCGCGTCGGCCTCCTGCACGGGCAGATGCGCTCCGACGACAAGGCCGAGGCGATGCGCGCCTTCGCCGCCCACGAGACCGACGTGCTGGTCTCGACCACGGTGATCGAGGTCGGGATCGACGTCCCCAACGCCACCGTGATGGTCATCGAGGGGGCCGAGCGCTTCGGCGTCTCGCAGCTGCACCAGCTGCGCGGCCGCGTCGGCCGTGGCGAGCACCCGAGCCAGTGCCTGCTGTTCGCCGAAGAGGCGGGCGAGCTGGCGCAGCAGCGGCTGCGGACGGTCGTCGAGACCAGTGACGGCTTCAAGCTCGCCGAGAAGGACCTCGAACTGCGCGGCGAGGGAGAGATCCTCGGCACCCGCCAGAGCGGCCTGCCCCGCTTCGTCGTCGCCAAGCTGCCCGACGACGGCCCGCAGCTGATCGAGGCCCAACGCGAGGTCCTGGCGCTGCTTCGCCGCCACGGCTCTCTCTCCGACCCCGCCCTCGGCCCGCTGCTCGACGCCGCCCACCGCCGCTTCGGCGCCGGCGCCGGCGCCGGCGATCCCATTCCGTTATGAGCCAAGCACGCCTCTTATGAGAATCATCGCCGGAGATCTGAAGGGCCAGCGCCTCGTCGCCCCCAAAGGCTGGAAGGTGCGGCCGACCTCCGACCGCGTCCGCGAGGCGATCTTCTCCGCCCTCGGCGATCGCGTCGAGGGCGCGCGCGTCCTCGACCTCTACTGCGGCACCGGGGCGCTGGCGATCGAGGCGCTCTCGCGCGGCGCCGACTCCGCCGTCCTTCTCGACCAGGACACGCGGCCGGCGCTCGGCAACGTCCGGCGCCTCGGCCTCGCCGAGCGGGCCGAGCTCGTTCGCGCCGACGTCGGCCGCTGGCTGGGACAGGTTTCGGCCGCGGATGCAGCGGGAAAGTTCGATCTGGTCTTTGTAGACGCCCCGTATAGACTCGCCGACCGCGTGGCTCGTCAGCTCAACGAACATTTGCCCCACCTGCTCGCGCCGAACGGCCGCGCCGTGATCGAGAGCGGCGCCCGCCGACCGTTGCGGGTCGATTCGCTGGAGCCGCTGCGCCAGCGCCGCTACGGTGCCGCCGACGTCGCCATCTACGGGGAGGCCGAGTGAGCGAGCGCAACGGAACGGTCGTCTGCCCGGGCAGCTACGACCCCGTCACCAACGGCCACCTCGACATCATCACCCGCACCTCGAACGTCTTCGACCGCGTCGTCGTCGGCGTCGTCAACAACCCGATCCGCAAGGACAAGACGCTCTTCACCGCCGAGGAGCGCAAGGTGTTCATCGAGGAGGCGACGGCAGACCTCGCCAACGTCGAGGTCCAGGTCTTCGCCAACCTGCTGGTCGAGTTCGCCCGCGAAAACGGGGCCAAGGCGATCGTCAAGGGGATGCGGGCGATCTCCGACTTCGAGTACGAGTTCGAGATGGCCCAGCTCAACCGCAAGCTCGACCCGGGGATCGAGAGCATCTACGTGATCGCCTCGCCCCACTACAGCTTCCTCTCGTCCACCGGAGTGAAGGAGATGGCCACCTTCGGGGGCAACGTCTCCGACCTCGTTCCAGCGCCCGTCGCCACCGCGCTGGCTGACCGCCTGGGCGACAGGTAGGCTGTGAAAAATCAGTCCCGTCCCCTGGGCGCCGCATTGCAAAAAACTGCTCCTTCGCACCCATCCGCACCAAAACCCCCGCATACACGTAGGCTTACGACCTGAAAATGGACGTTCTGGTCCTCATTGACAAGCTGGACGACGTCGTCCACAACGCCCGTCCCGTCCCTCTGACGGATCAGGTGCGCGTGGATCGCGAGGAGATCTATGACCTCCTCGACCAGATGCGCGCGACGATTCCGGAGGAGATCAAGCAGGCGCGGTGGATCGTCAAGGAGCGCCAGGAGATGCTGGCGGAGGCCAAACGCGAGGCGGAGCGGATCGTCCGTGAGGCCCGCGAGCAGCAGGCCCGCCTGATCTCCGACGAGGAGGTCACCAAGCAGGCCGAGCGCGCCGCCGACGAGATCGTCGAGGACGCCCGCACCCGCGAGCGCGAAATCCGCCTCGGCGCCGAGGACTACGCCGACGAGATCCTCAACACCCTCGAAGTGAACCTGCAGAAGTTCCTCGCCGCGGTGCAGCGCGGCCGCGACCGTCTCGCCGGCCGCGAGGAGGAACCGCAACCGGAACTCGACCAGCAGCCTTAGCGTTTGGAGGGGCCGGGTGCCCCCCTCAAAACGCGCTTCGCGCTGGGGAGTGTCTTGAGCGGGGTACCCGGCCCCTCAGCAGCCAACCCTCTTTCACCGCATCCGAGATTTGCCCCACCAGGGTGGGGTCAAAATCGGAAGCGCTGTCCTATGAGTCGAGCTTGAGGTCTTTGAGTGCTGACCAGCGCGGATCGGTCGCGGCCTCGTGCTCGTGTGGGTTGTCGTTGAGCGACTCGCCGCAGACGGGGCAGAGGCCGGCGCAGTCGGGGCGGCAGAGGATGCGGGTCGGGAGGGCGAGGATGGTGGCGTCGTGGGCCCAGCGGCCGATGTCGAGTTCGTCGTCGGAGACGTAGGGGCTGCGCAGCTCCGGATCGTCGGTCCCGGCCTGGTCGACCTCGCGCGCCTCGACCTCGAGGTCGAGAACGGCCGGCTCGAGGCAGCGCATGCAGGGGCCCTCGAGGTGGACGGGGAAGTTGAGCCGGAAGGCGAAGCCGTTGCTGGGGCGGGAGACCTCGAGCCGCACCGGCGGGGACCAGGGCTCGGGCTTATAGGTCTGGCCCGCCAGCTCGAATGGTTCGAGCGCGACCGGCACTTCCAGCCGCTTGCCCTCGCCATGAGTCAGCGAGAGGCGCGATAGATCGATGGTCGTCATCGGCGACTGGGCCATTCCGCACCTCCGCTGCGTCGGGGACACTTACGATGCACTGCCTCCCACCGAGGTTACGAAATGGGCCGATTCCACTGGAAACCAGACACCTACGCGGAGCTGATCCGCTCCGAGGTCCCCCGCTACGACGAACTGCAGGAGCAGGCGATCGCGGCGATCCCCTTCCCGCCCGAGCGGGTGCTGGAGTTGGGGATGGGAACGGGGGAGACGACCCGGCGCCTGATCGAGGCCTACCCGGAGGCGTGGGTGATCGGCCTCGACTCCAGCGCCGACATGGTCTTCCGGGCGCGCGAGAACTACGACGACGTGCAGCTGTCGCGGATGGAGGACCCCCTGCCCGAGGGCCCCTGGGACCTTGTGATCGGGGTCCTCTCGATCCACCACCTGCGCAGCGAGCAGAAGCAGAACCTCTTCCGCCAAGTGCGCGAGCATGCCCGCGCCTTCGTGATCGGCGACGTCGTCAAGGCCGACGTCCAAATAGCTCCAGTCGATGAGGGCTATGACTTTCCCGAGACGGCCGAAGATCTAGCCAGCTGGTGCGGAGGGGCGGTCACTTGGAGCGCCGACGATCTGGCAGTGGTGAGAGCTGTCTACTGAGGGGCTGGTACCCCCTCTGAAAACATTCCCAGTGCGAAGCGCGTTTTCAGAGGGGTACCAGCCCCTCTTTCACCCCTTGACCCGCTACCATCCCGCGACCGATGGCCGTCCCGAAGAAGAGAACGTCGAGTGCGCGCAGAGATAAGCGGCGTGCCCAGCACAAGGCTGGCAAAGCCACTATCAACCGCTGCCCGCGCTGCCACGAGCCGCGGCTGCCGCACCGGATGTGCAAGAACTGCGGCACCTACGCGGGTCGTGAGGTCGAGGTCCGCCGGGTCGCGGATCCGACGGCCGGCCACACCCACGACGAGTAGCGAGCAGCCGTGGCGCCCGGCCGCGCGGTGACGGTCGCCCTCGACGGCTACGGGGCGGAGCGGGGGTTCGACGTGCTCGCGCAGGGGGCACGGCTGGCCGCGGCCGACGGCATCGGCGTCCGGGTCTTCGGTCCCCAGCGCGCGCTCGGGCTCTCCGGTGCCGAGGGGATCGAGGTCCTCGACACCACCGAGTCGATCGGCAACGACGAGGACCCGGTCCCAGCTGTACGGGCGAAGAAGGAGGCATCGGTCGTCCGCGCCGCCCGCGACGTCGCCGCGGGCGACTCGGCGGCGCTGGTCAGCTGCGGCTCGACCGGGGCGACGATGGCCGCCGCGACCTTCGGCCTGCGCCGCCTCAAGGGGGTGCAGCGGCCGGCGCTCGCGGTCCGGCTCCCCGTCCCCGGCAAGCCCGTGCTCTTCCTCGACGTCGGCGCCAACGTCGAGGTCCGGGCTCAGCACCTCGTCCAGTTCGCCTTCCTGGGCGCCGCCTTCAGCGCCGCGGTCCTCGATGTTCGTAACCCCTCGGTCGGGCTGCTCACTGTAGGCGAGGAGTCGGGGAAGGGGCGCGAGGAGGTCGTCGAGGCACACCGCCTGCTCAGTCAGGCCTCCGGGATCACCTTCGCCGGCAACGTCGAGGGCCGCGACCTGCCCGCCGGGGCGGTCGACGTCGTCGTCACCGACGGCTTCACGGGCAACGTCGCCCTGAAGCTGCTCGAGGGCACCGCCAAGACCGTCGCCGCGGCCATCGGCGACGCCGCCCGCTCGAATCCCGCCGCCGCCTTCGGCGGCCTGTTGCTGAAACCGGCGCTGAACGGCCTCCGCCGCGAGCTCCACCCCGACACCACCGGTGGTGCGATCCTGCTCGGCCTGCGCGGGATCGCCGTCGTCGGCCACGGCAGCTCCGGCCCCGAGGGCGTCGCCAACGCGGTCCGCCTCGCCGCCCGCTGCGTCGAGGTCGACGCCGTCGGCCGCACCGCCGCGCTGCTCGCCGAGGGCGGCGCCGGGCGCGGCGCGCTCGCGACGGGCGACGGTCCGTGACAGACGCCGTGATAAACAGAACAACCCAGATGACGCGCGACGAAGTCCTCACCCTGGTCCGCGAGCACCTCGCCGAGGAGCTCGAGGTCGACGTCGGGCGGATCGACGCGGGCACCCGCTTCAAGGAGGATCTCGACGCCGACTCGCTCGATCTCTACGAGCTGGTGATGGAGCTGGAGGACCGCTACGGCGTCACCGTCAGCGAGGAGCAGGCGACCCACATCAAGACGGTCGGCGACGCCGTCGGCTTCGTGCTGGAGCACGCTCCCGCCTGAGGCCTTGGCGGCGGACCCGGACTCGCAAATCGCCGCCCTCGCGGCGCTGATCGCCGGACTACCCGACGACCTGCGCCGCCAGGCGCTGACCCACTCCTCCTGGACCGAGCGCCGCGTCGACTCCTTCGAGCGCCTCGCCTTCCTCGGCGACAGCGTCCTCGGCCTCGCCGTCGCCACCCGCGTCTTCGAGAGCTTCGAGGAGCTGGCGGCGGGCGGCCTGACCAAGGTCCACAACCAGGCCGTCAGCGGCGTCTCCTGTGCCGACGTGGGGCTGCAGCTGGGAGTGCCCGACATGCTGCGCGAGAACGAGCCGGACGACGTCGTCACGGCGATTCCCGCCGAGACCCTGCTCGAAGGCGGGCGGCCGCTGCCGGAGGCGACCGAGGCGCTGATCGGCGCCTGCTACCTCGCCTTCGGCTTCGAGCGCACCGCGGAGGCGGTGGCGGAAGCCTTCGAGCCGCGGATCGAGCTCGCCTCCGAGACGCGGATGGATTTCAAGTCGGCCCTGCAGGAGCTCCTTGCCCGGCGGGGCGCCCGCGTAACCTATGAGGTCGTCGCGGCGACCGGACCCCCGCACCGGCGAACCTTCGAGGTGGCCGCGATCGTCGATTCCAAACAGGTCGGTAGGGGGGAGGGGCGGAGCAAGAAGGCCGCCGAGCAGCTCGCCGCCGAGGAGGCTTTGGCGCATCTTGGGGGTTAATCGCCCCGTTGTCGCGTCCGAGCCGGGCGAGAGCCTTCAAGGGATGCGAGGAGTGCGCGGATGTATCTGAGATCGATCTCGATGAAGGGGTTCAAGTCGTTCCCGGAGCGGACGACCCTGGAGTTCTCGCCGGGCGTGAGCGTGATCGTCGGCCCCAACGGCTCCGGCAAGAGCAACATCACCGACGCCGTGCTCTGGGCGCTGGGCGAGCAGAGCCCGGGCGCGATCCGCGGCGCCTCGATGCAGGACGTGATCTCCGCGGGCGGCAAAGGGATCGGCCAGCGCCGCGCCGCCGAGGTCGAGGTCACGATCGACAACTCCGACGGGCGCGCCGCCAGCGAGTTCTCCGAGATCGCGGTGGAGCGCCGGCTCGACCGCGCCGGCGACAGCGGATACCGGCTGAACGGCGCTCGCTGCCGCCTCGCCGACGTCACCGACGTCCTCTCCGACACCAACCTCGGTCGCGAGATGCACTCGGTGATCAGCCAGGGTCGGGTGGAGACGATCGTGCACTCGAAACCGCGCGAGCGGCGGCTGTTGATCGAGGAGGCGGCCGGGCTCGGCAAGCACCGCAAGCGGCGGCGGCGGGCCGAGCTGAAGCTGCGCTCGGCGCGCGACAACCTCGACCGCGCCCTCGACGTCGAGCGCGAGGCGCGGGCGCGGCTGCGGCCGCTGAAGCGCCAGGCGCAGGCGGCCGAAATCGGGGCCCGGATCGAGCGCGAGGAGCTGGGCCTGCGGGCACAGCTGGTCTCTGAGGAGCTGCGCTTCGGCGCCGATCGGGCCGCCGCGGCCGAAGAGGCGGCGAAGGAGGCGCGTGGGATCCGGGAGAAGCTCGAGGAGCGGCTCGGCGAGGTCTCGAGGCGCCGCTCGGCGGCTGAGGAGCGCTTCGCCGAGCGGGACCGGGCTCGCACTCAGGCATGGGGCCTGCTGACCAAGTTGCGCGGCGATCAGGAGCGGGTCGCGGTCCGCATTGCCAACCTTTCCAGCCGCGAGGCCGAGGTGGAGGCGGGGCTGGAGAAGCTGCGCGCCGAGCTGGGCCCGCTGACGCTCGACGTCGGGCCGGGAAGCGCGCCCGGCGAGCGGGCGCGGAAGCTGGAAGAGGAGCTGGGCGAGATCGAGGCCGGTCTGCGGAGCGCGGGCGAGGGGCTGCGGATCGCTCGCTCCGGCGACGCCGCCGAGGCGGCGCGCGAGGCGGCGCTGGGCGACGTCCGTGCCGGGGCCGAGCGGGCCACCCGCCACGCGAAACGGGCCGAGGGGCTGCTCGGGGAGCGCCACCGTGAGGCGATGCGGGCGCGACTTGCCGCCGGTGAGGCGCTGCTCGACGACGTCCGCTCGGCGCTGAAGGCGGCGGAAGCCGCGGGCGCCGCGATCCGCGCCCGGGTCGAGTGGATCGAGCAGAAGGTGGTGGGCGGCAAGGACGACGGCGACGAGATCGCCGAGGAGCTGCGTACCTGCTCGCAGCAGGAGTTCGAGCTGCAGGCGGAGATGAAGCAGACCGCGGATGAGCTGACCCGGGCCGAGGTCGAGGCCGCCCACCTCGGGGATCGGCGGGCGGAGGCCGAGCGCGAGCTGGCCGCGATCGGCGAACGGCTCGGCGAGGAGATCCCGCCGGCCACCGAGGCGCTTGCCGATGGGGCGCGGGCGGAGATCGACAAGCGGCTGGAGCGGCTGGAGCGGCGGCGGGCGCAGATCGGGCCGGTGAATCCCCTGGCCGAGCAGGAGTACGACGAAGCCCGCGAGCACGTCGAGGCGCTGCAGGCCCAGCGCGAGGACATCGAGCGCTCGATGCGTGAGCTGGAGTCGCTGATCCGCGACATCGACGAGGAGATCGAGCGGGCCTTCGAGCAGACCTTCGAGGCGACTGCGAAGAACTTCGAGGAGATGGTCGAGCACCTGTTCCCGGGTGGGCGCGGGCGCCTGCGCCGGGTCAGCCTGCGGCCGGTCCGCGACGAGAGCAACCTAGCCGCGGAGGGGGAGGCACCCAGCGACGCCGAGCCCGAGCTCGAGGAGGACGAGGAAGAGCGCGAGGAGCTCGGGGTCGAGATCGAGGTCACCCCCGCCGGTAAGCAGACGCGCAAGCTCTCGCTGCTCTCGGGGGGCGAGAAGTCGCTGGTGGCGCTGGCCTTCGTCTTCGCCGTCTTCCTCGCCCGGCCCTGCCCCTTTTACATCCTGGACGAGGTCGAGGCCGCCCTCGACGACGCCAACATCGACCGCTTCCTGCAGCTGATCCGCCGCTTCTCCGACCGCGCCCAGTTCGTCATCGTCACCCACCAGAAACGGACGATGGACGCCGCCGACGTCCTCTACGGCGTCAGCATGGGCGGCGACGGCGTGACCAAGGTGGTTTCGAGGAAGCTCCCGCGCGAAGTGGGCGAGGACGCCGAGGACGAGGGAGAGGCGCCGGGGCTGTCCGCGGTCGCCTAAGAGGGGCACCCGCCCCCTTTCGTTACCGTTGGGCGCCGTGGCTACGACGTGGCAGGAGATCGTCGATTTGGGGGGGCGGCAGCCGGGGGCTGCGGTTGCAGTTGAGGAGGAGGCGCCCGAGCAGCGGCGTGGGGTCTTCAAACGGCTGCGGGAGAGCCTCTCGAAAAGTCGCCAGGCGCTGACCGAGGAGATCTCGGCCAGCCTCTTCGACCGGATCGACGACGAGACCTGGGAGCTGCTGGAGGAGGCGCTGATCCTCGCCGACGTCGGCGCTCCGACCACGGCTGCGGTGGTCGAGCGGCTCGAGCAGGAGGTCGAGTCCGGAGCCGTTCCCATGGACGGCGTCGTCGTCCGCGACCGCCTGATCGAGATCCTCGCCGAGGTCGCCTCGACAGGGCGCACCCCGATCGACCTCAGCGCCGAGCCGGCGATCCTGATGATGGTCGGCGTCAACGGCACCGGCAAGACGACGACGATCGGCAAGATCGCCTGGCACCTGAGCAAGGAGATGGGGCTCGGCGTCATCCTCGCCGCCGCCGACACCTACCGCGCCGCCGCCGCCGAGCAGCTCGAAACCTGGGCGGAGCGCGCCGGCGCCGAGCTGGTCCGCGGCGAAGAGGGGGCCGATCCGGGCGCGGTCGCCTACGACGCGATCAACGCCGCCCGCGGCCGCGGCGCCGACGTCGTCATCGTCGACACCGCCGGCCGCCTCCACACCCAGAGCAACCTGATGGAAGAGCTGGCCAAGGTCCGCCGGGTGATCCAGAAGCAGATCCCCGACGCCCCGCACGAGACGCTGATCTCGATCGACGCCACCACCGGCCAGAACGGCCTGCGCCAGGCCAAGGTCTTCTCCGACGCGGTCGAGGTCGACGGCGTCGTCCTCACCAAGCTCGACGGCACCGCCCGCGGCGGCATCGCCCTCGCGATCGCCTCCGACCTCGGCATCCCGGTGAAGCTGATCGGCGTCGGCGAGACCCTCGAGGACCTGCGCCCCTTCGACCCCGGCGACTACGCCAAAGCGCTCCTCGCCGAGTAGCCCCTCTAAGCTGACTCGACGATGTTCGACCAGCTCTCGGAACGCCTGCAGTCGACCCTCTCGGAGGTCCGCTCGCGCGGGAAGCTGAGCGAGTCCGACGTCGACTCGGCGATGCGGGAGATCCGCCTCGCCCTGCTCGAGGCCGACGTCAACTTCAAAGTCGTCAAAGCGTTCACGAAGACGCTGAAGGAACGCTGCCTCGGCTCCGACGTGCTGGAGAGCCTCGACCCCGGCCAGCAGGTGGTGAAGATCGTCAACGAGGAGCTCGCCAGGCTGATGGGCGGCACCGGCTCGGAGCTGGCGATGGCCTCCAGCGGGCCGACCGTGATCCTGATGGCGGGCCTGCAGGGCTCCGGCAAGACGACCGCCTGCGCCAAGCTCGCCCAGTTCTTCGGCAAGCAGGGCAAAGACGTGGCGCTCGCCGCCTGCGACGTCTACCGCCCGGCCGCGGTCGAGCAGTTGGTGACGATGGGCAAACGGGCCGGCGCCCACGTCTACGAGCGGGGCACCGACGCCGACCCGGTCGACATCGCCTCCTGGGCGCTCGACGAAGCCCGCGCCGAGCGCCGCGACGTGCTGATCGTCGACACCGCCGGCCGCCTCCACATCGACCAGGACCTGATGGCCGAGCTGGCGAAGATCCGCAAGCAGACGAAGCCCCACGACGTCCTCCTCGTCGTCGACGCGATGACCGGCCAGGACGCGGTCGGCGTCGCCGAATCCTTCGCCGAGGTCGCCGAGTTCGACGGCGTCGTCATGACCAAGCTCGACGGCGACGCCCGCGGCGGTGCCGCCCTCTCGGTCAAAGCCGTCACCGGCAAGCCGATCCTCTTCGCCTCGACCGGCGAGAAGATCGAGGCGTTCGACAAGTTCCACCCCGACCGCATGGCCCAGCGCATCCTCGGCATGGGCGACGTGCTCAGCCTGATCGAGAAAGCCGAGCAGCAGGTCGACGAGGACGAAGCCGAGGCGATGCAGGAGAAAATGCGTCGCGACCAGTTCACGCTGGAGGACTTCCTCAAGCAGATGAAGCAGGTCCGCAAAATGGGCCCGCTGAGCGGGATCATCGGGATGCTGCCGGGGATGGGGGCGATGAAGCAGCTGAAGAACGCCGACCTCGACGAACGCGAGCTGGACCGGGTCGAGGCGATCATCCTCTCGATGACGCCGAAGGAGCGGGCAAACCCGGGGGTCATCAACGGCTCCCGGCGCAAACGGATCGCCAACGGCTCCGGCACCAAAGTCCAGCAGGTGAACCAGTTGGTCAAGCAGTTCGACCAGATGAAAGTGATGATGAAAGCGATGGCCAACGGGCAGATGCCGACGCCGCAGCAGATGTCCCAGCTGGCGGGCGGCGGCCAGCGCGCACCCCGCCCGAAGATGCGAAGACGCTGACCGCGATTGGTCGGCGCGTCCTCCGCTTCGCGTCCGGGCGCGCCTATTCCTGTAACCTGCCGCGCTCTATGGCGGTCCGAATCAGACTAAGACGAGTGGGTTCGAAGAAGAACCCGATCTGGCGCATCGTCGTCGCCGACAAACGCTCGCCCCGGGACGGGCGCACGATCGAGACGATCGGCCAGTACAACCCGCAGACCGAGCCCTCGACGATCAACATCGACGAGGACCGCGCCCGCCACTGGCTCGAGCACGGCGCCCAGCCCTCGGAGACCGTGGCGACCCTGCTGCGCACCAAGGGCATCAAAGCTTCCGGCAGCTAGCCGATGACGGAGCTGCTCGAGTTCCTCGTCAAGGCCCTCGTCGAGGAGCCGGAGGCGGTCGTGGTCGAGGAGCTGGAAGAGGACGGCGACCTCGTCTACGAGATCAGCGTCGCCGAGGGCGACCTCGGCCGGGTGATCGGCAAGGGGGGGAGGATCGCCAACGCGATCCGCACGATCGCCAAGGCCGCCGCGGTGCGGATCGACCGCCGGGTGATCGTCGAGATCCTCGACTGACCCGGTCCCGGAAACCGACCTTCTAGAGTCGCCACGTGCGCCTCGACGTCTTCACCCTCTTCCCGGAAGCCTTCGACTGGTTCCGATCGCAGCGGCCGGTCCAGAACGCGCTGCGCGAAGGCAACGAGCTCAACCTCTTCGACTACCGCGAGACGACGCCGCTCGGCGCCGGCCAGGTCGACGACTCGCCCTACGGCGGTGGCGCCGGGATGGTGCTGCGGGTGGACGTCGTCGACGCGGCCCTGCGGGCCGCCTACGGCGAGGGACCGCGCCCCCGGATCGTCCTGCTCTCGCCAACCGGGCCGGTGCTCGACGACCCGATCGCCGACGAGCTGGTCGCCGAGCCCCACGTCGCCCTGCTCTGCGGCCGCTACGAGGGCTTCGACGACCGCGTCCACCGGCACCTCGCCGACGACGAGCTCTCGATCGGCCGCTACGTCCTCGCCGGCGGCGAGCTGCCGGCGATGGTCGTCGCCGACGTGATCATGCGCAAGCTCCCCGGTGCCCTCGGCCACGAGGACTCCGCCGTCGAGGAGTCCTTCAGCCACGCCTTGGAGGGGATGCCCGAGTACCCGCACTTCACCCGCCCGCCCGACTACCGTGGCTGGGAGGTGCCCGAGGTGCTGCTCTCCGGCGACCACGAGAAGGTGCGCCGGTGGCGGTTGGAGCAGAGCCGACAGCGTGCCGAGAGCTATGAGCAGGAGAAGAAGAGCTCCCCCTGAGCGCGGCTCAAGTCCCGCTTAGCGGCTTTGGGCTACCATTCCGCGACCGCGCGGCTCCCGCACTGGGTCCGGCGGTTTTTTCTCGTCAAATGAGCTCTGTAATCGACAGCATCGAGCGCGCCCAGCTGAAGCAGGGCCTCCCGAATTTCGATCCGGGAGACCGTGTCCGCGTCCACTTCCAGGTGGTCGAGGGCAACCGGAAACGGATCCAGGTCTTCGAGGGCGTGGTGATGCGGCGCCAGGGCTCCGGCGTGCGCGAGACGTTCACCGTGCGCAAACAATCCTTCGGCGTCGGGGTGGAGCGGACGTTCCCGCTGCACTCGCCGAAGATCGAGAAACTCGAGGTCGCCGCGCGTGGGGACGTGCGGCGGGCCAAGCTGTACTACCTGCGCGGCCGCATCGGCAAGGCCGCCCGCGTCGCCGAGCGGCGCTGGGGCATCGATGACGACGTGGTCGCGGCGCCTGCAACGGCGTCGGGCGAGAGCACCGCGGTCGACGCCGAGGGCGTGAGCCAGGACGAGGTGGTGCCAGAGGCGGTGCCGCTCGAGGGCGAGGAGCAGGAGGAGGAGGCCGCTGCGGAGGCCGGGGGGGCAGCCGCGGCTGAGGCGGAGGGCGATCAGCCCGAGGCTGGGGCTTCCGAGCAAGCCGAGGACGAGGAGCCGGCAGCGGACGGCGACTCCGACGAGGACTCGGCAGCCTGAAACTCTCGATCCCGAAGCCGAAGACCAAAGGCGGCGGGCTCATCGAGTTGGCCGTCATCGTCGCCCTGGCCCTGGGCCTGGCGCTGGCCATCCAGGCCTGGGTCATCAAGCCGTACCAGATCCCGTCCGAATCGATGGAGCCGACCCTTGACGTCGGTCAGCGCGTCCTCGTCAACCGCTTCGTCTACCACTTCAAGGACCCGCAGATCGGCGACATCGTCGTCTTCCACCCCCCTGCCGGCGCCGACAACGGCACCGAATGCGGGGTGACGCCGAAAAACGGCGAACCCTGCCCGAAACCGACCGCGGGGGAGTCGAGCCAGAACTTCATCAAGCGGATCGTGGCTGTGCCGGGGGACACGCTTTCGATCGAAGAAGGGCACCCGGTGGTCAACGGGGTCGAGAAGACGGACGAGCCTTACATCAACCCCTGCGGCGGCGGCGGTACCTGCAACATGCCGAAGGAGATCACCATTCCACCCGACATGTACTTCATGATGGGCGACAACCGTGGAGCGAGCGACGACAGCCGCTTCTGGGGCCCCGTCCCCCGAGATTGGATCATCGGAGAGGCCTTTGCCACCTACTGGCCCCCAGACCGCATCGGCGGGCTCTAAAGGCGCCGGTCCCACCAAGGGCAGGCTCCACAGGCGTCGGCTGGCGCGCAGCCGCCGCCTGTTCGCCTTCGATCGCGGTTTGGGCAGCCGCTATGTGGCTGGCGCCGACGAGGCCGGGCGCGGCTGTCTGGCGGGGCCGCTGGTCGCCGCCGCCGTCCTGCTCGACCATGAGTCGCTCTCGCACTCCGATCGCCGCGCCCTCAGTGGCCTGCACGACTCCAAGCAGATGACCGAGACCCAGCGCTGGGAGATGTACCCATGCGTGCTGCGCGCGGCGGAGCGGGTCAGCGTGGTGGTGCGCTGCGCGGCCGGGATCGACCGGCGTGGTCTGCACGTGACCAACGTCGAAGCGCTCTCGCTGGCGCTGGAGCGACTGGCGCCGCCAGACGGGGAGGCGATCTCCCTCGTCGACGGCTTCCGCCTGCCGAGCTGCGCGGTCCCGCACCGGCGCGTCGTGAAGGGGGACGCCACCAGTGCCGCGATCGCCGCCGCCTCGGTTGTCGCCAAGGTCACCCGCGACCGCTACATGCGCGAGGTCGCCCACCTGCACCCAGGCTGGGGGTTCGAGGAGCACGTCGGCTACTCGACCCCCGAGCACCGCCAGGCGATCGAGGAGATCGGCATCTCGCCGTTGCACCGCCGCTCGTTCCAATCTGTGGCTTATTCCCAATTAGAGCTGGGCTGACGGCTAGAAGGCCCCTTCTATGTGTTCGACCTCGATCGCGCGCCCGGCGCGGTCGAGGGTGACGCCGACGGCGTCGAAGCGGATCGCGTCGAAGGGGGGGAAATCGCGGCGCTCGGCCATCCAGGCGGTGCCGAGGCGGCGCACCTTGCGCTGCTTGGTGAAGTTGATCGAGAGGATCGGCTTCTCGGGACCGAAGCTGGTGGCGGCCCGAGCGCCCTTGACCTCGACGAAGACCAGAGTGCGGCCGTCGAGGGCGACGATGTCCAGCTCGCCGTAGCGGGTGCGGGCGTTGCGCTCGACGATCTCCCAGCCTCCGGCGCGCAGGCGTTCGGCGACGAGGTTCTCGGCGATTTGGCCGGTGGTGCGGCGGGCGTGGGTCATGCTCAGTCAAGGACCGAGCGGCACCAACTCTCCCCCCTTTCACTGAAAGTCCCGAAGAATTGACCGAGCTGGGACGCAATTCTTGAAATCTGCGTGCCACGCGTGCGACCTGGCTCCGTAGCGTCGCCTTCGTGCTCGCAACCGCCCGCACCCTCACCCTCGACGGTATCTCCGCCCGCCCTGTCCGGGTCGAGGTCGACGTCCACCGCGGCCTGCCGAACTTCACGATCGTTGGCCTGCCCGACGCGGCGGTGCGGGAGGCACGCGAGCGGGTGCGCGCGGCGCTGGTCAACTGCGGCTTCGAGTTCCCGCTGCGGCGGATCGTCGTCAACCTGGCGCCAGCGAGCCTGCGCAAGGCCGGGCCCGGAATGGACCTGGCGATCGCGGCAGCGCTGCTGAGCGCATCGGGCCATCTGGATTGGAAGGGATTGGCGCAGGTGGCGCTGGTGGGGGAGCTGGCGCTGGACGGATCGACCCGGCAGGTGCAGGGAGCGCTGGCGATGGCTGAAGCGGCGCGGGATAGTGGCGCGGGGGCGATCGTGCTGCCGGTCGAGAACGGGGCGGAGGCGGCGCTGGTGGAGGGCATCGACGTTGTCCCGGTGGATGGACTGGGGCAACTGCCGGCCCTCGTCAGTGGAGAGTGGGAGCCCGCGCGCCCGCGCCCGCTTCCGCTGCAGCTCGATTCGCCGCCGGGTGCCCCGGATCTGGCAGACCTGCGCGGTCAGCCGCACCTGCGTCACGCGCTGGAGGTGGCGGCGGCCGGGGGCCATTCGCTGCTCATGGTCGGGCCGCCTGGTGCCGGCAAGTCGCTTGCGGCCAGCCGGTTGCCGTCGATCCTGCCGCCGCTGGCCCCGGCCGAGGCGCTGGAGGTAGCGCGGATCGCGAGCGCCTGCGGCAGGCTCGGTCCCGCTCTGCCGGCCGGGCGGCCGTTCCGGGCGCCGCACCACACGATCAGCGCTGCGGGTCTGATCGGTGGCGGCTCCCCACCCCGGTCGGGAGAGGCGACGCTCGCCCACCGTGGCGTCCTCTTCCTCGACGAGCTCTGCGAGTTTCGGCGGGACGCCCTGGAGGCGCTGCGAGCGCCGCTGGAGACGGGAGAGGCGGCGATCTCGCGGGCCGGCGGCCAGCGCCGCCTGCCCTGTCGGTTCATGCTGGTCGCCGCCGCGAACCCCTGTCCCTGCGGGAGGGGAGAGACGGACCCCGACTGCTCCTGCGCCCCCTTCGACGTCCAGCGCTACCAAGGGAAGCTGAGCGGGGCGCTGGCGGACCGGATCGACATCCTCGCCGCGGTGCGTCAACCGAGCGCGGCCGAGATCGGTGGGGCGCCCGGAGAATCGTCGGCGGCGGTGCGGGACCGGGTCTGTCTGGCACGGGAGCGGCAGGAGCGTCGTCTGGGGCCGGGGCGCTGCAACGCGGAGATGAGCCCGGCAGAGGCGCGTGGTTGTGCCCTCAGGCCGGATGCCGCTGCCCTGCTGGCGGACCTCTACGCGCGCCAGCGGCTCAGTGGCCGCGCACACGATCGGGCATTGCGGCTGGCGCAGACGATCGCCGACCTCGAAGGCGTCGAAGAGATCGGCGAGGAGCAGATGGCGCAGGCCCTGCAAATGCGGCGGCGGGACCATGGCTGAGCCAGGGGCCTGCACCGACTGCCTGCGGCGATCGTGGCTGCTAGCCGCCCTCGGTCCCTACATCGAGAAGATCGCCACCGGCGAGGTCGGCAGGCGCTCGCCGGAACTGCTTCGGCTCTCCAACGAAGACCTGGTCGAGGTCGCGGCACCGAAGGTGGCGGAGCAGGTGCTGGCGCAGATCGCAGCGCTGTCGGAGGAACGGATGGTCGAAGAGCTGCTGCTGGCGGAGTGCTGGGCTTGCTGCCGCCACGGTGATCTTTACCCGGACTCGTTGCGCGACGCGCCCGACGCTCCCTGGGCGCTGATCGGCCGCGGCGGTACGAAGCTGCTCGACGGCCTTGAGACCTTCCAAGCGGTGACGATCGTCGGCGCCCGGCGCGCCACCTCCTACGGTCGCGAAGTCGCCCGCGAGCTGGGGCGGGAGCTGGCGGCAGCCGGGATGACGGTGGTCAGCGGCCTCGCCTTCGGCATCGACGCCTGCGCCCACCGGGGCGCCCTCGACGCCGGGCGCACGATCGCCGTCGTCGGCTGCGGGCCCGACGTCGCCTACCCCGCCAGCCACCGCTCCCTCTGGCGCCGGATCTGCGAAGTGGGGTTGGCGATCTCGGAGCTGCCGCCCGGCGCAACCCCCTGGCGCTGGACCTTCCCGGCGCGCAACCGGATCATGGCCGCCCTGACGGGGATGACCGTCGTGGTCGAGGCCGCCACCCGCTCCGGTTCCTTGATCACGACCGACTTGGCCGCCGACCTCGGCCGCGACCTCGGCGCCGTTCCTGGCCCAGTCACCTCGCGCGCCTCCGCCGGCCCGAACGGCCTTCTGGCCAGCGGCGCCCACGTCGTCCGCGACGCCCAAGACGTTCTTGACGCAATGCTCGGCCCCGGTCGCAAGCAGATCGAGCGCAGCAGCCCCCAATTGGACCCCACCCTCGAATCCGTCCTCACCGCCGTCGAGTCCGGCCACTCCAGCTGCGACGCCGTCGCCGCCGCCGCCAACATCCCCGGCCCCACCGCCGCCTCAGCCCTAGCCCGCCTCGAGCTCCTCGGCTACCTCACCTGCTCCAGCGTCGGTACGTACTCGCGGACGTTGCTGCCATCGACGGCCGGGTCGTGCCTCTAGGCTCCTGTCCCCATGGTCCGCAACCGAACTCCAATCGCACTCTCGATCGCCGGCTCCGACTCAGGCGGCGGGGCCGGGATCCAGGCTGATCTGAAGGCGTTTGCGCGTTGCGGTGTGCACGGGACGACGGCGATTACGGCGATTACGGCGCAGAACACTCGCGCGGTCGAGAAGATCGAGTTGGTCTCGCCGAACCTCGTCTTCTGCCAGATCCTTGCCATAGCCGAGGACATCGGAGCCGACGCGGTCAAGATCGGCATGCTCGGCTCCCCGGGGATCATCGACGCGGTTGCGGTCGGGCTCACCTACCTTGGGGTTGCGCTCGCGCCGGTGGTGATCGACCCGGTGATGGTGGCCGAGAGCGGGGCGGCTCTGATCGACGATGAGACGAGGGAGGCCATGGTGGCGTACCTCTTTCCCAAATGCGACATCGCAACGCCGAACATTCCCGAGGCCCGGGTCATGACCGGGCTCGGCAAGGATGCTTCGCAGGAGGATCTGGCGCGCGCGGTCTTGGAGCTTGGTCCCAAGGCGGTGGTCGTTACCGGCGGCCACAGCGAAGAGCTGGTCGACCTCTTCTTCGACGGCGAGCAGCTGGTCGAGATCCCCGGCGAGCGCCATCCCGACGGCGCCGCACATGGCTCGGGCTGCACCCATTCCTCTGCGCTTGCTGCCTACCTCGCCCGCGGGGCCGAGCCGCTCGAGGCGGCCCGCCGGGCCCGCGAGGTCGCCTCGGCCGCGGTCGGCCATGGCCTGCGCGAGATCGGCGCAGGCGCCGGTCCCGTCGACGTCTTCAACCTGTCCGGCGAGTAAGCGCATCCGATTCTTGACACAGCGGGGTGTGCCCGAAATCGGATGCGAGCGCTCCGCCGTGTCTCGTGCTCAGTAGATTTCGACGCCATGAGCACCAATGGCAGCACTGCGACCAAGCTTCCCCGCCCGCGTTCCTCGGTCGTCTTCGACGGTCCCGACCGCGCTCATGCGCGCGCCTACATGAAGGGGATCGGGTTCGACGACGAGGCGCTGAGCAGGCCGACGGTCGGAATCGCGAACACCTGGACCGAGGCGATGCCGTGCAACTTTCACCTGCGGGCTCTCGCCGAGCACGTCAAAGAGGGAGTGCGAGCGGCCGGCGGGACGCCGATGGAGTTCAACACCGTCGCCGTCTCCGACGGGGTGACGATGGGGACGCAGGGGATGAAGGCCTCGCTGATCAGCCGCGAGGTGATCGCCGACTCGATCGAGCTGATGGCGCGCGGCTACCAATTCGACGCGATCGTCGCCCTCTGCGCCTGCGACAAGACGATCCCGGGCTGCGCGATGGCGCTGGCCCGGCTCGACGTGCCCTCGGTGCTGCTCTACGGCGGCTCGATCGCCCCCGGTCACTGGCATGGACGCGACGTCACCATCCTCGACGTCTTCGAGGCGATCGGCGCCCACAACGCCGGTGACATGAGCGACGAGGAACTGAACGAGCTGGAGGGCGTCGCGAGTCCCGGCGCCGGTGCCTGCGGCGGCCAGTTCACCGCCAACACGATGGCGTGCGCCTTCGAGGCGCTCGGGATCAGCGCCGGCGGCTCGGCGATGGTCCCGGCCGAAGGCGACGACAAGCCGACCGTGGCGGAGAAAATCGGCGAGCTGGTGATCACCGTCCTCGCCGAGGACATCCGGCCGAGCAAGATCGTCACCAGGGAGTCGCTGGAAAACGCGATTGCCTGCGTCTGCGCCTCGGGCGGCTCGACCAACGGCGTCCTGCACCTGATCGCCCTCGCGCACGAGCTCGGGATCGAGTTGACGATGGACGACTTCGAGCGGATCTCCCGCGGGACGCCGCTCTTTGCCGACCTCAAACCTGGCGGGCGCTTCGTCGCCACCGACCTCTACGCCGCTGGCGGGGTGCCGGTGATTCTCAAGCGCCTCGCCAAAGCGGGGATTCTCCACGGCGACGCGATCACGGTCACGGGCCGCACGATCGGCGAGGAGGCCGCGGCGGCGACCGAGGCGCCCGGCCAGGAAGTCGTGCGCCAGGTCGAGAACCCGCTGAAGCCAGAAGGTGGTCTGGCGATCCTCCGCGGCAACCTCGCCCCCGAAGGCTCGGTGGTCAAGGTCGCCGGCACCGAGCGGCGCCAGCAGACCGGACGGGCGCGTGTCTTCGAGTCCGAAGAGGAGTGCTTCCGCGCGGTCAAGGAGCAGCAGATCGACCCCGGCGATGTCGTCGTCATCCGCAACGAGGGCCCGGTCGGCGGACCCGGGATGCGGGAGATGTTGCAGGTGACCGCGGCGATCGTCGGCGAGGGACTGGGCGAGAGCGTGGCGATGGTGACCGACGGCCGCTTCTCCGGCGCCACCCGCGGGCTGATGATCGGCCACGTCGCACCTGAGGCCGCCAAGGGCGGCCCGATTGCGGCGATCCGCGAGGGCGACGAGATCACCGTCGACATCGACAACCGCCGCCTCGACGTCGCCCTCTCCGACGAGGAGATCGAGCGACGCGTCGCCGAGTACCGGCAGCCCGAGCCGCTCTACACGCGCGGCGTGATGGCCAAGTACATGGCCACCGTGTCGTCGGCCTCTGAAGGCGCGATCACCTCTTAGCCGATGGCGGTGTCGTCCTGCGCCGCCTCCAGCGGGCGCGAGGACTCGATGAATTGTTCGAGCAACGGATCGAAGCGGCTCGGTCGCTCCAGCTGCGGCAGGTGGCCGGTGCGCTCGAAGATCTCCAGCCGCGAATGCGGGATCAAACGGTGGTACCCGAGCGCAGCCTCGACCGGGACGATCTGGTCGTTCAACCCCCAGACCACCAGGGTCGGGATCTCGATCTCGGGCAGCCGCTTGCGGGTGTCGTAGCCGGCGATCGCGGTCATCGCGTCGGCGAAGCCCGGCGCGCTCAGCCCCGGCTGCGTCTGCTCTTTCAGCAACTCTGGCCGCAGCTTCGCCGGCGCGCGCATCACCCTGCCGAAGGCGACCTGTCTTCCGCCCGGTCGACTGAGCCAGATCTGGCGGTCGCCGTTGAGAAGGTGCGGGGCGGCCGCCTCGACCATCCGCGACAGCGCTTTGATCCGCCGGTCTCTCGCCTCCCAGAAGCTGATGCCCGCCGCCGAGATCAGGACCAGCCGGTCGAACCGCTCCGGCCGCTGGATCACCGCCTCGGTCGAGATGAAGCCGCCCATCGAGTTGCCGACCAGCGCCGCGACGTGGTCGATCCCGAGCCGCTCGCAGAAATCGTGGATGAGTCGCCCGTAGTTCGGCATCGAGATGTCCCAGGAGGGCATAGGGCTGTCGCCGAAACCGGGCAGGTCAAGTGCGATCGCCCGGTACTCATGGCTGAAGTAGGGGAGGTTCTCGAGGAAGTTGCGCCAGCAGCCGCCGAGCCCGTGGACGAAGAGGATCGGTTCGCCTGAGCCGATTTCGGCGTAGTTGACGGTCGCCCCCGGCAGCACCAACCGCCGCAGGTGTTCGCGCCAGTCGATCCGCATCCACTCCGGCCGCGGGTCGGGGTTGCCGTAGTCGTCGCCCGGGAAGGGCACCAGTCCCTCGATTTCAGGCATATCCCATCCGTTCCAGCACCGGGATCTCGCGGATCTGGGGGGGCTGCAGGTGGTCCCAAAGGATGCCGCGGGGGCGCGCGTACTGGCGCTCGATCTCGATCACCGCGCGCGGGGTCGCGATCAGGTCGCAGGGAAGGTCGTGGTCGGTGACCATCAGGTGCTGACGGAGGATCTGGATCGGGTGGACGGTGGTGGCGACGGTCGTGTGGTCGTCGATCTTGCCCGCGGCGCTGAGGATCCCGTACTCGAGGTCGAGGTAGCCGCCGCCTTTGCCGATCCGCGCCCCGCTGAGGTTCACCGCCACCGAGCCGCAGAGGACGAAGTCGATCTCCGGCAGATCGTCGAGGGCGACGACGCGACCGTGCCTGAGCGCGCCCTTGATCGTCGCCGCCTCCTTCACCGCCGCTTTCGAGAGCCTTTTCGGTTCCAGCACCCGGAAGGGGTGGGGGTCGCGGAGGCGCGGCACGGCCATGATCATTGTCTTTCCCTCTTCGAGGGCGATCCGCCGCGCGTGCGTCTGCGGCGAGTCGGGGTTGGCCTTGATCACCCGAGCGCGCTTCCAGAGCCGGTGTCCCGCGAGCTTCTCGGCCGCGAGCTTGGCTCCGGCGAAGTTCGGGATCCGCCCCTCGGCCCCGGGGAAGCGGGAGACGCCCTCGCGTTCCATCGCCTTCCATACCTTTTTGCGAACCTCGTCCTTCGTGCGCACCGGCGAAAGATATCCACCAGCCCTGCCGATAAGACCGGGGCAATGCTTAGACTTTTTGTTTCCGGGTCAGCGACGTAATCGAGGATCAGCTCCAATCAATGGGTAAGAAGACTGCGATCGCGGTGATCAGCGCCGCAGTGCTGCTGGCGGTCGTGGTCGCGGCTGCCTACGCCTACGACAGCTCGCAGAAGGACAAGATCGCCGACGGCGTCACGATCGGCGGCGTCGACGTCGGCGGCATGAGCGAAGAGGAAGCGGCGACGACGGTTCGGCGCAGGCTGCTGGCGCCGCTGCGCCACTCGCTCGTCGTCACCTTCGACGGGCGGCGGTGGAAGCTCCACGGCAAGAAGCTGAGGATCCGCGCCGACATCGACTCGGCGGTCGCTGAAGCCGTCGAAGACAGCCAGGAGGGCGGCTTCCCGGGTCGCCTGGTCCGCTACGTCAGCGGTGGCGAAGTCGACGAACAGATCACGCCGCGGGTCGCCTACTCCGAGCCGGCGATCAACCGCTTTGTCCGCCACGTCGCCGAGGAGATCAACCGCGAACCGGAGAACGCCGACGTCGAACCCAGCTTCGACTCGCTCGAAGTCGTCGCCGGCAAGAATGGCCGCAAGCTGCGCGACAACCTCCTGTCGGAAGAGCTTCAGGACGCGGTCCTGAACGCGAACGCGCCGCACAGGATCGTCGCCCGGGTCCACGCAACCAAGCCGGAAGTCACGAAACAGGAAGTCGCCGCCGAGTACCCGTCCTACCTGACCCTCGATCGTGGCACCTTCACCCTGCGCCTCTGGCAGCACCTCGAGCTGACCAAGGAATACACCGTCGCCGTCGGCATGGAAGGCCTGGAAACGCCGGAAGGGCTCTACGAAATCCAGGAAAAGGAAGAAAATCCGGTTTGGCGCGTGCCGAATTCCGCCTGGGCTGGCAGCCTCGCCGGGCAGACGATCCCGCCGGGCCCGTCGAACCCGATCAAGGCGCGCTGGATGGGGATCTTCGAAGGCGCCGGCATCCACGGCACCGAAGAGACCTACTCGCTCGGCAGCGCCGCCTCCCACGGCTGCGTGCGGATGGCGATTCCCGACGTGGAAGAGCTGTACGACCTGGTGGAAGTAGGCACCCCAATCTTCATCGGCAACTGACCTCCTCTCAGGAACGAGATAAGCGGCGCATCTCGGCGTCCTCGTTCGGTCACGTGCGGAGCACGCTCCCTCTCTCCTCCTTGATCTGCTTGCTTCTCCCGCCCCTGAGAGGAGGTCAGGGCGAATGGGAGAACAACCTTCTGTGAACTGGGAAGAGGCTCTCTCTCTTTACGACCGCGATCTGCGGGCGCGGGGGTCGGCCGAGCGGACGCGGAGGGCTTACGGAGTCGACCTCGGCGGCTTCGCGGAGTGGGCCGGGGAGCAAGGGCTCGGGCCGACCGACGTTCGCCATCGCGACGTGCGCCGCTACGGCGCCGGCCTCTCCGACGCCGGCGCCGCGCCGGCGACCGTGGCCCGCAAGCTGGCGGCGATCCGCGGCCTCTACGGCTACCTCGTCCGCACCGGCCGCGCCGGCTCCAACCCGGCCGAGCTCGTCTCCAGCCCCAAGCGCTCGGAAAAGCTTCCTCACGTCCTCACCACCGAGCAGATGCGGTCGCTGCTGGAGCGGATCCCGGCCCGGACGCCGCTGGAGCTGCGCGACCGGGCGATGCTCGAGCTCGCCTACTCCTGTGGCCTGCGCTGCGAGGAGATCGTCAACCTCGACCTCGGTGCCCTCGATTTCGAGACCGAGCAGCTGCGGGTTCTCGGCAAGGGTTCCAAGGAGCGCGTGCTGCCGGTCGGCGAGCCGGCGCAGCGGGCGTTGCGCCGCTACCTCGACAAGGGCCGCCGCGCTCTCGCCGCCGATCCGCGCGAGCAGGCCCTCTTCCTTTCCAAGAGCGGCCGCCGCCTCTCGAACTCCGACGTCACCCGTCGTCTCGGCCTCTGGACCCGCGAGGCGGCGCTGGCAGCCGGAGTCTCCCCCCACGCACTCAGGCATTCCTTTGCGACGCATCTGCTCGAGGGAGGCGCAGACCTGCGTACGATTCAGGAGTTGCTAGGTCACGCGTCGATCTCGACCACCCAGATCTACACCCGGGTCGATGCGGCCAGACTGCGCGACACCTACGCCGCCAGCCACCCCCGCGCATGAGACAAGTCCCCGCAAACGACCCTAGAATCGCCTGATGGAAACGGGCGTGAAAGAGGTGGAGCTCCGCGACCTGTGGCGCCGTTACAAGGAGGGGGGAGACGACACCGCCCGGGAGCGACTGGTCGTCGCCTACTCGCCGATGGTCAAGTTCGTCGCCGGCCGGCTCGGCGCCGGGCTTCCCTCGCACGTCGAGGACGCCGACCTGATCTCCTACGGCCTCGTCGGGCTGATCGGCGCGATCGAGCGCTTCGATCCCGAGCGCGGGATCAAGTTCGAGACCTTCGCCATGACCCGCATCCGCGGCGCGATCATCGACGAACTGCGCTCGCTCGACTGGGTGCCGCGCTCGGTCCGCTCGCGGGCGCGCGAGATCGAAGCCGCTCAGGCGAAGCTCGAGCACGAGCTGCAGCGCGTGCCGACCGAGGCCGAGCTCGCCCACAAGCTCAACATGACCGAGGAAGAACTGCAGAGCGCGCTGCTGGAGATCGCCAACTCCTCCGTCTACGCGCTCGACGAGCTCTGGACCGTCTCCGATTCCTCGGGGGATCAGGTCTCGCTGCTCGACACGATCGCCGACGAGGGCGCCGCCGACCCGCAGGAAGCGCTGGCCACGACCGAGGTCAAGGACCGCCTTACCGAGGCGATCGGCTCGCTGCCGGAGCGCGAGCAGCTCGTCGTCGCCCTCTACTACTACGAGAACCTCACGCTGCGCGAGATCGGCGAGGTCCTCGGCGTCACCGAGTCGCGCGTCTCGCAGCTGCACACCAAGGCGGTGATGCGGCTGAAATCGCATCTGCAGCAGGGTTGAGCCCTCTCGGGGTGGCGTCTGCCCACTGGTACCTTGGCGACAGCATGAGCGCCGAGGCCACCTGCGCGATCTGCGGCCGAACGGTCCTGGCCGGCGAGCGCGTCCACGGCTTCGTCGAGGGGGGCGAGGAGCGCTTGGTCTGCGAGCTCTGCGTGGGGCGGGCGGAGGGACTCGGCTGGCGCCCCGCCGGCGAGCCGGAGCCGGCGCGGTCCGAGAGTGGGCACGGGCGGCGCCGGCGCCTGCGCAGGCCGCGGCGAGCGGCTTCGCGGTCCGAGCCGGCACCGACGCGCAAGCAACGACCAGCGCCACTGGCTGATCGCGACGCGCCCAGTCCCTTCGAGCGGGCCGTGGCCCGCTTCAACTCCAGCGAGGCGGGAAGGACGGTCACCGGCCTCACCCGCACGCTGGGCAAGCCCCACGCTTCGATCGGAGCCGCCGCCGGCGCACCCGGCGAGGTGCGGATCACCGTCGCCTGGGAGCTCTCCTGGTACCAGTGGGGCGTCGACATCGGCGACGAGCTGCGCCCCGTCTTCCAGATCAACAAGGGCCGCGAGATCGACCAGCTCGACGCGGCGGCGCGGCAGTGGAACGCCTCGGTCGGCGAGGGCGGCCGGCTCAGCCTCTCGGGGGAACCGGCGCCGCGGTGAGCAGGGTCACGGTCAACGTCGACGGGGGTGCCCGCGGCAACCCCGGTCCCGCCGCGATCGGCGTCGTCCTCCGCGACGGCGACGGCGAGTTGCTGGAGAAGGTGGGGGAGAAGATCGGCGAGGCGACCAACAACGTCGCCGAGTACCGGGCGCTGCTGCGGGGGATCGAGCTGGCGAAGGCGCACGGGGCCGAGGACTTGCAGTTGATCGGCGACTCGGAGCTGGTCGTGCGGCAGGTCGAAGGCCGCTACAAGGTGAAAAACGCCGGCATGAAAGAGCTCTACGGGGAGGTGAAGCGAGCGCTGCGCGACTTCGACTCCTGGTCGATCCGCCACGTCCGCCGCGCCGAGAACGCCGATGCCGACCGCCTCGTCAACGAAGCGCTCGATGGGGTGCTCGATGGCTGACGAGGCCCGTCCCGTCGAGCCGATCGATCCCGGCGTCGACATCGGCCACGTCCACCTCAAGGTCGCCGACGTCGACCGCGCCCTCGACTTCTACTGCGGCATCCTCGGCTTCGAGCTGATGCAGCGCTGGGGCGCCGACGCCGCCTTCATCTCCGCCGGCGGCTACCACCACCACATCGGCCTTAACTCCTGGTCCTCGAAAGGCGGCTCGCCGCCTCCGCCTGGCACCACCGGCCTCTTCCACACGGCGATCCGCTACCCGACCCGGCGCGCCCTCGCCGACGCGCTGCGGCGGCTGAGCGAGGCGGGCTGGCCGCTCGAGGGCGCCTCCGACCACGGCGTCAGCCAGGCGCTCTACCTCTCCGACCCCGACCACAACGGCGTCGAGCTCTACTGGGACCGGCCGCGCGAGCAGTGGCCGATGGCGCCGGACGGCGAGGGGGTGGCGATGGGCACGACCCTCCTCGACCTGGACGACCTGATCGCAGAGCTGCGCGGCCCGTGAAGCCGATGCCTGAGGCGACGCCGACGTGCAGCAGCGCCCCGCGGAGAAGAGACGCGACGCAGATGGAAGAGCGTCAGGGCAACCGTGGCCAGGGAAAACGACGGCGCCGCAACGGGGAAAGGGCTCGTCCTCTGCGTCGCGCCAGGGGATGGATCATGTGGGAACGGGCGGCAGCTACCCATAAGTCGGTAGAACAAACGCGTGTACCCAAAAAAATATTCATACCCAAAAATCAAAGAGGTTGAGATGGAGATCGTGATCGCCGGATATGGGCCGAGCGGTGGGTTCTCAGCGGGTCCGCTCGGGGCGAATTAGGTTTGGGGTACTGCAGGTCAGCTAGCTCCTGAACGCGAAAGCCCGCTCGGAGAGCGGGCTTCCGGTGAAGCGGCTGATGGGATTCGAACCCACGACCTTCTGCATGGCAAGCAGACGCTCTAGCCAGCTGAGCTACAGCCGCATCGAGGGGCAGTTTACCGAGGTGGAATCGATCGGGCGGTGGGTTCGAGCGGGAGGTCTCCTTCCTGCGCGGCCGCATGTGCTTCGACTGCGCTGAGACGGTCGATTTGCCGCTGCGCCTCGGCGAGCACCTCTTCCACCGTGGTCAGCGCCGTCGGCTCGCTCACGAAAATGTCCCTACCGGGTCAGGCCAAACGCTAGCCTGAGCGGAAGGAGATGCTCTTCCGGCAGATCATCCACGAGGACCTCGGTTGCGCGTCTTACCTGGTCGCGGACCGCGAACACGGCGTGGCCGCGGTCGTCGACCCCCAGTGGGACATCGACCCCTACCGCCGTTTGGCGCGCCTGCACGGGGTTCGCATCGGCCACGTGCTCGAGACCCACAACCACGCCGACCACGTCTCCGGCCACGGCCGCCTCTGCCGCAGCACCGGCGCCACCGTCCACGTCCACGAGCTGGCCGAGGTCGAGTACCCGCACGAGAGTTTCGGCGACGGCTGGAAGCTGGAGCTCGGCGACCTGACGATCGAGGCGATCCACACGCCCGGCCACCGTCCCGAGCACACCTGCTTCCTGATCGGCGACAGGGGACGCGACGGGGCGCCCTGGGCACTGCTGACCGGCGACTCGCTCTTCATCGGCGACGTCGCCCGCCCCGATCTCGCGGTGGAGCCGCGCGAGGGCGCCGCCGACATGTTCCGCTCGCTCCACGGCCGTCTGCTGACCCTGCCCGACGAGGTCGAGGTCTGGCCGGGCCACCTCGGCGGCTCGCTCTGCGGAGGCTCCGGCCTGGACCTCAAGACCTCCTCGACGATCGGCTTCGAGCGCCGCCACAACCGTGCCCTGCGGATCGAGGACGAGGTTGAGTTCGTCGAGGACCAGGTCTCCTCGCTCGGCGACAAGCCGCCGAACGTCGAGCGCATCGTCGGCCTCAACAAAGGACCGCTGATCGAGGACTTCGGCACGCCGGCGCCGCTCAGCCCGCACGAGGTCGAGGAGCTGGTCGCGGCGGGCGCCGTGGTGATCGACGGGCGCACCAACGAGCAGTTCGACGAGGCCCACATCGAGGGAGCCCTCAGCGCCTCCTCCTACGACACCGGTTTCGCGACCAAGGTCTCTCGAGTCGCCCCCGAGGGCACGGACATCGTCGTCGTCGCCGCTGCCGACAGCGATGAGCGTGCCGCGGCGCAGCTGCTCGCCTCGGTTGGGCTGCCCGTCCGCGGCTTCCTCGAGGGGGGCATGACCGCCTGGCGCACGGAGGAACGTCCGGTCCACCGGATCGAGCTGATCGACCCCGAGGAGCTGGCGCGCCGCGTCGGCGCCGACGCCGGCCCGCTGGTCCTCGATGTGCGCAGCGGCTCCGAGTACGCGTCAGGGCACATCCCCGGCTCCGCCCACATCCCCTACGGCGACCTCGCAGGCCGCCTCGCCGAGCTGCCCCACGACCGCCAGATCGCGACGATCTGCCGCGGTGGCAAGCGCAGCGGCCTCGCCGCCTCCATCCTCCAGCGCGCCGGCTTCGACGTCGTCCACGTCGGCCGTGGCATCGGCGTCTGGCGCGACGGCGGGCACCCGGTCGAGAGCGCCGCCGCCGCGGCGCCCTCCGCCGCCTGAGCTAGCGACCCAGACGTCGGTCGATCGCGGCGGCGACGGTGCGGCCGGCCTCGCCGGCGACCATGCCGATGTGCGGCCCCGGCACGCGCTCGACCTCGATCGTGCCGGCGGTGACCCGGCGCCAGACCGGGAGCGGGTCGGCGTAGACGTGGAGGCGGCGGACGGTCGGCAGGAAGTAGGTCATCGAGCCGCGGTAGGGGCGGGGTCTGTAGGCGTAGGCGGCCTCGAGGAAGACCCGGGCGATGCGCTGATGGGTCGGCGATGCGCCTTCCATCCAGCTTGCCGCCGGCTCGGCCACCTCGGGCTGGCGATTCGAGCGGGAGCCGCGTCGCCATGCCGCCCGCGGCAGCCGCAGGAGCGCTCGACTCGCCGCTCCGGGCTCGCGCATGGCGGCGCGGGCGTAATGGAAGGGGAGGGCGAGGCGGTAGCGCCAACGCCGCAGCGGCGTGTGGGCGCCGGTGCCGAGCTCGGCGTCGATCATCCCCAGCCAGTCGACCTCCTGGCCTTCCTCGGTCAACAGGCGCGCCATCTCGAAGGCGAGCAGCCCGCCGAAGGAGTGGCCGGCGAGGCGGTAGGGGCCCGCAGGCTGGAGGTCGCGGATCGCCTCGACGTAGGTCGCCGCCATCTCCTCGACGCCGCGCTGCGGCTCTTCGCCGTTCAGTCCCCGCGCCCGCAGCCCGTAGACGGGCACGTCGCTTTTCATCGCCATCGCCAGCTGCCGCATCCCCAGCACGTCTCCCCAGATCGAGTGGACGAGGAAAAGGGGCGGGACGGCCTCGCCCGGCCGCATCTGCACCAGCGGTTCGAAGTGTCGCGAGGGGTCTTCGACCGATTCGGTCAGCTCGGCGACGGTCGGCGCTTCGATCAGGGCCGAGAGCGGCAGGTCGACCTCGAGCCGCTCGCGAATCAGCGCGAAGACCTGCACCGCCTGCAGCGAGGTGCCGCCAAGGGCGAAGAAGTCCTCCTCGTCGCCGACCTCCTCCAGCCCCAGAACCGTCTCCCAGATCGCGCGCATCTTCTCCTTGGTCGAGGCGCTCTCGGGAAGCGCCTCCAGCCCGACGGACGCCAGCGCCGCTTCAGCCTCGGCGACTCCGCGGCGGATCTGCCGCAGGGATTCGGGGTTGGCGAGCGCTCGCAGGTTCGCCGCTTCCCGTCCCTCCACCGCGTCGCGACCGGCTCGCTCGGAGCGCTTGCCGCTGTGGGTCACCGGCAGCTCGTCGACCGCCACCACCAGCTCGGGCACGTGCAGCGCCGTCGTCCGACCGGCGATCTCCTTGCGGATCCGTCGCCTCAGCTCGCGGTCCAGCCCCATGCCTTCGCGCGGCACCACCAACAGGACCAGTCGCGCGCCCTCGTCGCGCCGCTGTTCGACCGCCATCGCCTCCTGCACCTCGGAAACCTCGTGCAGCGCCTGGTAGATCTCGCTCGGCCCGATGCGGACGCCCTGGATGTTGAGCACGCCGTCGGAGCGGCCGTGGATGCGCGCCTGCCCGTCGGGGTCGAGCTCGATCAGGTCACCGTGGGTCCAGACCCCTTCGTTCTGCGCGAAGTATGCGGCGTGGAAGCGGCTGCCGTCCTCGTCGCCGAGGAAGCCGAGCGGCCGCGACGGGAACGGGTTGAGGCAGACGAGCTCGCCGACGCTCGAGTTCGCGGGCGTCGTCTCGTTCGGCCGGGCCTGCACGTCGAGGCCGAGGCTGCGGCACTGGAGCATGCCGCGACGGACCGGCAGGTCCGGGTGGCCGAGGGCGAAGCAGCCGATGATGTCGGTTCCACCCGAGATCGACTGCAGCTTCACCGGGCCGACCTCCTCGGCGACCCAGTCGTACTGCCAGTCGCGCAGGACCGAGCCGGTGGAGAGGACGGAGCGCAGCGAGGGGGCCGGCGCCTCGCGTTTCGGCGAGTAGCCGCTTTCCTCGCAGAGCTGCAGGTAGGGCGGGCTGGTGCCGAAGACGGTTGCCTCCTCCTCGGCGACGATCCGCCAGAGGACGCCGGTATCGGTCAGCGGCCCGTCATAGAGGACGACTCTGGCACCGCAGGCGAGCGCCGAGAGCTGCCAGTTCCACATCATCCAGGCGGCGCTCGTCTGGAAGAAGAGGGTGTCGGTGGGGCGTAGATCGCCGTGGAGGCGGTGCTCCTTCAGGTGCTCGAGCAGGGTGCCGCCAGCGCCGTGGACGATGCACTTCGGCGCGCCGGTCGTGCCGGAGGTGAAGAGGACGAAGAGCGGGTGGTTGAAGGGGAAGCGCCGCCAGCCTTTCGGCAGTGGCTCGGGCGGGGGCGTGGCGGCGAGCTCTGCGAGGCGGTGAATCGGCAGCTCGATTCCCTCCGGGACCGGCAGGTTGTCGAGCGCCACCAGCGCCTGCAGGGTGGGGAGGGAGGCGGCGACCTCGGCGACGCCGTCGCTGCCGAGGTTCGCCAGCAGCAGCTTCGGCGAGAGCTGCTCGAAGCGGCTGAGGATCGCGGGCGCGCCCATCTCCGGAGCGGCGCTTGAGAAGGTCGCGCCAAGGGTGGCCGCCGCCAGCGCGCCGATCGCGACCTCCGGGTTGTTGGCGGCGATCGCGACGACCCGGTCGCCCTCGCCGACGCCAAGGCCACGCAGGTGCGCGGCCACTGAACGGACCTGCTCGCGCAGCTCGCTGCGGGTGATCTCCCGCCGCTCCCCGTCTCCATGCCGGGCCACCAGGGCGACCTGCCGATCCTGCTCCGACGAGCGCGCCTCCAGCAGGTTCTCGGCATAGCTCAGCTTCAGGTTCGGGAAGAAGCTGGCGAGCTCGATGCGATCGTCGGTGCAGACCGGCTGAGGCTCTCCCGATCGCAGCGGATCCGCCCATTCGAGGAAACGTCGCCAGAACTCGCGGAAGTGCCCGACCGAGAACGTGTGGAAGGACTGGGGAGACTCGAAACGCTCCCCGGTTCTGTGTTCGCAGAAGGCGACGAAGGCGCCAAGCTGGGCCTTCTCGGAGATCGCGAGGGAAACGGGTTCGCTGCTCATATTCACTTCTTGACTTCGGCCTGACGTTTGTCAAACCTGCCCGTTACATCCATGCGCGTGCAACGGGCGTCGTGGTCGTTGACTGGTCGTCTGCGGCGCCCGTTCCACGTGAGGACTCTTGGCGCCCTACCCTGAGAGAATGCCGAAGATGGAGCCTGTGCGCCAGTACGACCTGGTTCTCTTCGGTGCGACTGGCTTCACCGGGGGACTGACCGCGGACTACCTTGCGGCGCACGCTCCTGTCGAGATGTGCTGGGCGCTGGCCGGGCGCAACCGCGCGAAGCTCGACGAAGTCGCCGCGCGGCTCGCCGCCGCCGCGCCGGAGGCGCCGGAGCCGGACGTGCTGGTCGCGGACGCCGCGGATCGCGAGGCGCTGCGCGGGATCGCCGAGAGGACGAGGGTGGCGATCACGACCGTCGGGCCCTACGCGCTCTACGGCGGGCCGCTGGTCGGCGCCTGCGCCGCCGCGGGCACCGACTACTGCGACCTCACCGGCGAGCCCGAGTTCGTCGACCGGATGTGGGTGGAGCACCACGCCGAGGCCGAGCGCAACGGCGCTCGTCTCGTCCACTGTTGCGGCTTCGACTCGATTCCCCACGATCTCGGCGCTTATTTCACGGTACGGCAGCTCCCGGAGGCGGTGCCGCTGACCGTCAACGGCTACGTGAGGACGAACGCCCGCTTCTCGGGCGGCACGTTCCATTCGGCGGTCAACGGCTTCGGCCGCGCCCGGCAGACGCTGAGCGCGGCGAAGGAGCGGCGCCGCCTCGAGCCGCGTGCCTCCGGCCGTGAGGTCCACGCCGCGACGGCGCGGATCCGCCGCGACGGGAGACTCGGCGGTTGGACCGTGCCGCTGCCGACGATCGACGGCGCCGTCATCCGCCGCTCCGCCGCGGCGCTCGACCGCTATGGCCCCGAGTTCACCTACGGGCACCACATGGTCGCCAAGCACCTGGTGACGGTGGGCGCGGTCGCCGCCGGCGTCGGCACCGCGGCCGTGCTGGCGCAGCTGCCGCCGACGCGGAAGCTGTTGCTGAAGCTGAAAGCGCCGGGAGAGGGACCGAGCGAAGCCGAGCGCGAGCGCAGCTGGTTCAAAATCGTCTTCGTCGGTGAAGGAGGTGGAAAACGGGTCTTCACCGAGGTCAGCGGCGGCGACCCCGGCTACAGCGAGACCTCGAAGATGCTCGCCGAGTCGGGTCTCTGCCTCGCCTTCGACGGGCTGCCCGAGCGGGCCGGCCAGCTGACCCCCGCCGTGGCGATGGGCGACGCCCTCCTCGACCGGCTGCAGAAGGCCAGGATCCGGTTCCAGGTGACGGAGAGCGGGTAGGCTCGGCTCACGACGCCAGCATGCGCGACGGCGGCACGGTCGAGAGCTACGAGCAGCAACCGCCTCCCAAATTCTGAGCGCCGCTACCCTTCAACCGCCCTCGGCGCCTTGGCGGAGTGGCTACGCAGCGGCCTGCAAAGCCTCCTTGGTTTCCGCGAGCTTTTGGCTTTAGAGAGCCAACACTACGGCGAAATTGGTACGCTCGACCAGGGTTAGATCACGCGTGACGCGCATGATCACGCACGATTTCGGCAGGTTGGGTGGCAGTCACTGCCAATTGAACTTTCGCCGTGTCGACGGGATTGGAAGGAGAGGTCTTTGCCGCCGCCCGAGACACGATCCAGGGGCGTCCCTACACTTCTCTCGATGGCAACGCGCGACCGGGTAATCCACATCAATCCCGATGCCTACGATCGCCTTGAGAGAGAGGCGGGTCGTCGCGGCGTACAGCCAGACCAGCTCGCCAACGAGTTGCTGGCCACCGAGTTCGCTTCCGCCGACTTCGATTGGGACGCCGCCTTGGCCGAGCTGGCCGAGATCCGCGGTCGTATGCGAGCTGGCTCCGATGACGCGGTTGCGCTGGTGCGCGAGGGCCGCGAGGAACTCGAACAGCGCGGCCTTTGACGGTCGTACTCGATTCGAACGTCCTCGTCGCGATGGTGACGAGGGACCAACGAGCAGAGGCCGTCGGTCGGTACGTGAAGGCGCTGGGTGAAGCGGGCGAGGCGCTGCATGCGCCGCGGCTCCTTCGCTATGAGGTCGCCAACGCCCTTACGCGCAAGGCCGTTGCCGGTGAGATCGACATTGACGACGCGTCGCGTGGGTGGAGGCAGATCGTGGCGATGCCGATCGTGCTCCACGACCTCGATGACGGCCCCGGCGTGATCGAGATAGCGCTGAAGCTGCGGCGCGAGAGCGCCTACGACGCCGCCTACGTCGCTCTGGCTCAGGACCTCGGTGCTGAGTTGCTGACCCTCGACGGGCCGCTGGCTCGTAATGCCGCCGGCGCTGCACTGCCCGTCCGATTGCTAGAGGCATAGTCCCGGCCCCCTGACCCAGAGGAAGTATCGGCCAGAACGGATTCGTATCGCCGAGGGCCGCTAAGTCAGTCCGAGCCTTTCGGCTACGGGTCTGCCGACCCGATTCAGGATCTGATGCTCCGATTCGGCGGCAGCGAGGATGGTCGCCTGGATCTCGTCCTCTCGGAGAAGGTCGTCAGCGCTCGTGTCGCGCCCGAGCACCGACAGCGCACACATTTGAAGGTGATCGACGTTCTCCCAGGTCTTCAACCATGGATCGCCGATGGGACCAACCCACTCTCCTTGGGGATCGGAGAGTCGCTCAAGTGCCTCTCGCGCGGCGACGGTCTCCCGATCGAGTGCCTCTACGTCCCATGGGTCTATTTCTCCCAATTTTCGGATGGTGGCCATCGTGACTCCGTGCATGAGGAGACGTGCTGGATCGATGCGCCACCTGATCTTGTCCTCTGCGCTCATTCGAGACCTGATTCCGGCCGAGAGATCCTCCAGGGGGGCGCAGGCAAGGACTCGTGCCGTCACTGGGATGAATACCCGCTGCAGTTGCCAGGACGCGGCGGCGACGTCATCCTCGGGGAAGCCTAGGAGCGCGTCGCGGATCGCCTGCCGGGCCATATCCTCGGCATAGGGTTCGCAGCCGGATTTGCCACGGAGCGCGACGCAGCCCACCAGGATCACGCACCAGAGAGGTCGGTAGAGCGGGGCACCGTCCGGGCATTGGTGTTTGAAGACCGCTTCGATCGCGGGCTTCACCTGCATCAGCTGGGAGTCGGACCCGATTCCAAGCGCTGGCGGGGCGATGTTCATCTGGTGCGCAGCGGCCTGCGCGCTTGCGGTCAACCGCGTCGGTCGCGCGGAAGATTCGAGTCCAAGCGCGAGCCGCGCGGCCCGTAAACCGCTACGCAAGCCGATCAAGCGACCCTCGGAGCCAGCGCGCGAGGATCAAGGTGCGCAGATGCTTGCGTGCGGATACAGCACGCCACCGCAGTGGCGACGGCGTTTCGAGGCACGACTTGTGCTCTTTCCCCTAACCGCTATGTGAAGCCAATGAAGCAGCCACCGAGGTTCAAAGCCGTCTATCTTGAGGAACTCAAGCGGGCCCTTACGTGGGCTTCCTGCTAACGACCGACCTCGGGAGTTTTGGCAGGGAAGTGGCAGTAATGCTCGACAGCACAATTGAGGAACCGCCTGAATTTGGCTCTATGAGCCAGCTTGGCGCCTTGGCGGAGTGGCTACGCAGCGGCCTGCAAAGCCTCCCTATTTTTCGCCCATTTTTGCCTCTATAGAGCCAAAAAGCGGTGGATTCGACGCTTTCGACCGGGGTCAGATCATGCGGGGATCACGCATGATCACGCACTATTTCGGCAGGTTTTGGCAGTGACTGCCAATTGATTTTCGGCGTCTTCGCCCCCTGATCCGATCGGCAGTACGACATATGGCACAATGGGTGGTATGCGTAAGACGACCGTCTATTTGCCCGACCAGTTGAAGGGCCGCCTCGAGCGGGTAGCCGCGGACTCCGGCCGTTCGGAGGCCGACCTGATCCGCGAGGGGATTGAGCTGGTCAGCGGTCGAGCGGGCGGGACGGAGCCCCGACTGCCCCTGTTCGAGAGCGGCAAGCCCGACCTCGCCGAGCGGGCTGAGGAGCATCTCGCCGGCTTCGGCGAGCGGTGATCCTGCTCGATACGAGCGGTCTCCTGGCCGCGATCGACTCAAGTCAGCGACATCATCGCCAGGCAGCCGCCGCCCTGCGGGAGGCGAGGGGACCACTGCTGCTCTCCCCGTTCGTCCTCGCCGAGCTCGACTATCTCCTCGCGACCAGGGTCGGGCCCCAATCCGAGCTTGCGTTTCTCGCCGAGGTGGGGCGCGGCGCCTACCGCCTCGAGCCGTTCGACGCCGCCGACGTTGCGATCGCCGAGGAGGTGATCGACACCTACGCCGACCTCGAGGTCGGCCTCGCCGATGCCTCGATCGTCGTCCTCTCACGGCGCTATGAAGTGCTCGACCTGCTCACCCTCGACGAGCGCCATTTCCGCACCCTCCGTGGCTCTGCCGACCAGCCCTTCCGACTCCTACCCGCGGACGGCGATGCGAGGATTGGTCCCTGACCCCGCATCGACGGGACGCACGGTCTCGTCGGACGCCGGGTCTGCTGCGAGCTGATCGCCGCCGGCCCGATATCCGTGAGCTCACTGTTTCGCCTTCGGGAGAACAGTAAGCGCGGTGAAGGCCCGGCGATTCGCCGTGCACGCGACCCCGGTCAGGCGCTCCGGCGATTTCCCATCTCGACTACGGCTTCTTCGGGGCCGTCGTCGGCGGGATCGAGTCCGAGGCCCCGCCAGACCAAGAGCCTGTGTGCATCGCGGATCGCTGCGAGAGGCTCGGCGTCGCTCCGCTCGGAGCTGCTTGGTCGAACGGGAGGGTCGCTGCTGCGCACGTCGCGTATCTCGCCGTCCCCGTCGACGAGAGGGACGTCGGGGTAGCTGACGATCCCGTTCAGTCGTCCGAACCTGGGCCGTGAAGGATCGTCTAGCGGAACCTCGAGATCGAGTGCCCCGCTCGCCGGCCGGCGAGCGCTCTTGCTGTAGGCGATCCAGCGGACCGAGTAGTTGCCTGGAGCGGAGGCGCGCAAGAAAAGTGCTTCGTCGACTTCAACTGACCCGCCCGGATGGATGTCGCCGACCGTCGCCTCCAAGCGCCGGCCGTCCTCGCTCTGCTTCCAAAGGGTCTTCCGCAGAAGGCCGGCCGGCCGTGCTCGCATCACCGATCGAACGGGCATAACAATCGGAAACCTCTCGTGCCGCGCGAACGGTCCAAGGGAGCTCTGCGGGCGGGGTGGCTCGTAGCTGGGCCGCTCAGGGGGCGCGGGCACCTCGGGAAGACCGTCAATCGCGGTGACGTTCGAGGGCAACTCGAGGACGACGGTGACTGTGTCCGCAAAGGCGCCGGAGACTCCGTTTTCGAGCCTGATGATGATCTCGAAGGTGTTTGCGTATTCCCGCGCTGCCTTCGAGTAGTTGGTGAGCCAGGTACTCAGCTTTTCGTCGTAGTCGACGACGTCCTTCTCGAAGGCCACTTGCGCTCGGTCGTGTTCGGTCTCGCTTGGGGGCCCGCCGAAGGCCCCTCCGAACGTAAAGTTGTCCAGAGCGTGGTGGCGCCGCTTCGCCGTCTCTCGAGCATCGGCGAGTTCGTTAGCGAGGATCCGCTCGGCGTCGATGGGCCACGGCCTGCTCCTCGCCACCAGCCGCTCGCCCGTCTGGGTCGTGACGGCTAGGCGCGGCTTTCGCCGAGCGAGTTCGCCCATAGTCGGGCTGAGCGTCGCGAGGGTGAAGGCGATCAGAGGACCGGCCCATATCAGCAAGGTAGGCCAAGGCACCCCAACAAAGAGCGCTACCGCGGCCCCGGCCACCTCGACTACGAGCAGGCCGAGCACAAAAGGAGGTGGCAGGAGTCCGGGTATCGTGCGTAGTCGACTCACTGAATCAATGTCGCATATCACTCGGCTAGTTTCCGGCCACCTCGAGGTCGAACTCGCTTTCGCCTAGTGCCTCCGGGCGCTTCACTGCACCGACCCAGGCCGATCGAGGGATCTCCGTGCATCCTGAGCGTCGCGAAGGAGGTGTAGACGCTGGGGGTCAATCGTGATGCCATGCGGGGCCGAGGACAGCATCACCGCATAGCTCTCGATGCCGACGAGAAGCGCTAGTTGACTAACTGAACCACAAGCTCTTAAGACTCATCGTCGGGCGTATCTCAACCCAAAGCCGAAGGTGTGCCTGATTAGCCTCCAAGAACTTGGTCCATCTGCATCACGGCGAGCACGGCAACCGTTTCCCAGGTAAGACTTAGACGATGCCGGAGGCCACTGTGGTACTCAATGCCGCCGAGACCGAGCGGCTCAGCCGTCTTCGAATCATGCTGGCCGAAGCGCAGAGTCGAATCGCCGACCAGTCCGCCCTTGGCCAGCACCTCGCGATCGTCGGCGCCGACGGCGTCGGCGAGCTTGCGATCGGTATCTGTGCACACAAGCGTGGTGTCTATCGTGCCTTCAAGCCGTTGTTGACCACGCTTTCAGCTCTACTCGAGGATCTCTCGGCTAACGATGCACCCGGAGCTCAGGGATTTAGAGAGCTGCATGCCGCCCGGAACCAGGCACAGCACCAGGGAATTCTGCCGGCTCCAGACCAGCTACCGCGCTGGATCGATGAGACCGCCGCACTTTCCACGTTCCTGGTTCGATGCTGCTTTGATGTCGAGCTCAGCAGCGTGGGCTCCGCAGCAGCCGTCAAGGAGGAGCGACTCGCCAGACTCCTCAGTGAGGCCGAGGAGGCAATTGAAAACGGCGATACGACCCTCGCATTCAGGTTGTCCTGGCAGACGATTCAAGATGCCTTGATCGTGTTTCGTCGCCATACCGGGCTCGGCGGTCAGTCACCGCGCAGCACCCTCGGGCGGGAATTCAATGACTTCCGAGCGATTGAAGACGAAATCGCCTCGATCTCCCGACAGCTCGAGCTGTCGCTATTTGCGAGCGAGGCAGGGGAGTGGATGTGGTTTGAGCAGCGACACGGCGAGAGTGCCAATGGACTAGAGCCAAGCGTCGGCGAGGCAAGGCGCGGATTCGTCTTCGCTCTCGGCTGGGTGCTTCGAATGGAGAGTTACGTTGCGCGTCATGGACCCGATCGCTGGGAGCGGTGGAATCAGCATCGGGCGCCGGTGACGTGTCTGCCGGGTGGTCCTCACATTCGCGATGTCGTCCGCGGCCGACGCGACCTTCCTCAAAATGAGGATGAGTGGATTTTCCAGCTGACCGATGTGCCCGACCACGAAAATCCGGACTTCTCGTGGGCAATTGGTGTCGGCGCCGAGCAGTCTGAGGTGCTCTTTACCCACGCCTACCTTGACCGGGCAGGAAAAATGGGGGTCCGTGCCCCAAAGGGAGTCGCCGCGAAGGAGCTAGCTGATGCTGCTCGCCTCCTGATCATGGTCGCAAAGGAGATTTTGAAGGCGCGCTGGGCCGAGGATGCCGAAGAGTCCCAGCAGCGCGAGGATCTGGCGACACCCTTCAAGGCGGCGCTTTCCGAGGCCGGTCTGCCGCTGAAGGAGCTCATGGTTCGCCCCGCTGATCGGGGTGCGGGCCCACTCGTCATTTGGATCGAACTGGCCGATGTTGGCACTCGAGGGACGTCATGGTTCGGCAAGTGCCTCGACGAGTGCTTCGATGAGCACCTTGAGGGCCACGAACGCCAGAGGTGTCGAATGGGCTTCGCGGATGTTGTGGTGCCAGTCGACTGGCCCGCGGTAAAGGTCATCGCCTGGATGGCCCAAGCCAGAGATATGGCCAACGCGAGGGATAAAGCTGACGAGGATCAGCGCAGCGCGGAACGTACTGCGGAGGACAAGCTCCTCTCCGAGATCCAAGCCCAGCTTGACAGCGAGACTCGGTAACCACACCGCGACGGAGGGCGAGCGCAGCCTGGGCGTTCCGCGAAGAGCGGGACTTTCAAGCACTGGCCTGGCCTGGCTGGTCTCACCAGGGACCCGAACGAGACGCTGCTCAGGCCTCCGCCAACTCCACCGCTCGCTTGAAGACTTCGATCAACAATGGTGGGACGGCATCGCAACCGCATCTCTCGAGCAATTCTGAATAGACCTCGGGGGATTTCGTCTTCCAGCTCATCTCCCGTGCGATGCCAGCGGCGAGGTTGCGGAAATCCTCGATCTCTTCCTCGAGGTAGGTCTCTAGGTCGACGGAGAAGCACGCAAACTTCCCGTGCATCCCAGTCTCAGGAAATTCTTCCTCTGCGACGCCAAGTGCGGCCAGGATCTTCCTATTCTCGCCCGCCGCAGCCGTCCGGGGACGATCGGTTCCTCGTCCGCATACGCTGCACGGTTCGCGATCCTCGGTGGCGGAGTCGCCGTCGAAGACCACTAGGTAGGGGATGTCGAGGGAGTCCAGCACCGCTGCCGCGACCGGGATCGAACTCTTGCCGGGAGCCGCAACGACTATCCCTTGTGCGGAGAGGTCAACACCGTGTAGATGAGCAGCTTGGCGCAGGACGGCCGAGTCGGTTTCTCCCTCGACCAGGATCACGGCCCTTGCGAAGAGCGCCTCCCCGAGGGAGACGTCCAGCGTCCGTGCGACAAAGCGAGGAAGTTCTTTTTGCTCCGGCGCGTGCGATCGGACGGCCTCCAGATTGCCGGCCGTGATCTTGGTCTCCAAGATGTCGCTCTGCGAGCCCACGACGCGGGCCTGGCGGAAGAGGCGGACTCCCGACAGGTCACTGGGCCCGACGAAGTAAGGGGAGTGGGTGGCGTAAGAGATCTGCACGGTCGGTCTCGTGGCGAGGGCATGCAGAGTCGAGGAGAAGTGCCTCGCCCGTGGGGGGTGCTGATAGAGCTCGGGCTCCTCGACGGCGAGATGGAGCATCGGGGGATCCGCGTCCTCGGCCTCCTCCGAACTCGCGAGATATTCGAGCGCCGAGATGATGAACGTCCTTTGGAATCCGTGTCCCTGCCGACCCAGATCGGTGACGTTGCGAGATTCGCCGGCGCGCAGAGTGACGTTCGGCGGCGCGATCGACAGTTGCGGCGTGCTTGGTTCGATCATTACGTCGGCCGCGGGTATGTACTGCCGCATCTGCTCGGTCAGACGCTCACCGAGCTCGTTGAGCGTGGGACCGTGGGAGGTCTCCACGACTTGGGAGTAGCGGGTGCGCATCTCCTCCTGTAGATCGACAAGATTCTCGTCTGCCTCGGCGCGCTGTTCGGCGATCGCCTCAAGGAGCTGCTGAAGGATCGTCCCCCTCTTCTCGATCGCCTCGGAGGCCGCGTCTCGTACGGCGGGGACAAGCACGAACTTATAGCGATCGGCCAGTCGTCTCTGGCCAACGCTCTTGAATCCGAAAAGGTTCCCCGCGTCAGTCTCGACTGGGTCGCATCGATAGGCATTTTGCATCTCCCAGGTCAGCAGCTCCTGTTCGATCGCATCGATCGTCGTCGCCTCTCCGAGTCCGAGGTCGGGGTTGGACTCCCGGTACTCCCGGTAAACCCGCCGCTTCGAGTTTCCTGCCGTCGCTCGGATCGTCTCGAAGTCGGCATATCTGCGGCTCCGACCGGAGATAGTCTCCTCCCCGTCGTCCCAGGATCGACGTAGCACCATCCGCTCTCCCCGGGCATAGACGGTAAAACCATCCCGGTCTGCCTCCGTGAGTTCGTCGAAGGTCGCCTCAACCGAGACGCCTTCATCCGATCCGATGAATCGGTCGTCGGGGGTGAGGCCGGCACCGTTGAAGAAGAAATCGAGAGCGCGGAGGAAGGTCGACTTGCCCGCGTTGTTGCCTCCGAGCAGGATCGTAAGGTCGGCCATCGCCACGTCGATGTCGCAAAGGCAGCGAAATCCGCGGATCCGAACTGCGGAGAGTCTCACGTCGGAAACTTATTGATCTGTTCAGGCGGATTTATGGTGGTAGTCCCAAGCATTTGCTCGACTAGGTGCGTTTACGCGTTGTCAACACAGACCCTGATCGGGCGCGAAGAGGCTCGGTCCCCAGCTTCTGCGGCGAGCTCGTCGAGCGACCGTTGGATCGATCAGGCAAGGGGTAGTGGGTCATGGCGGCCCGTGGCCTTGAAGGAGGAGCGGGTCGGTTACCGGCGGACGATCGACGCCCAAAGTGCGCAGATGCTTGCGTGCCGGCAACAACTCCTCGGCAACGGAGAGCCCGCTGCCCCTCAAACCCGTACGCAAAGCCGACGAAGTGGCCTCGAAGCGAGCAGGCAATGAGCGAAGTGCGCAGATGCCTGCGTACTCGTTCCGACTATCTGGGCAACCGCGATGTCGACCCCCGGCGACTCCGGGCACGGCGTGTGCTTCACCGTTAAACCGCTACGCGAAGCCGATGGAGCTGCCCCCGAACCTCGAGGCCGTCTATCTTGGGGAATTCAAGCGGGTCCTCGCGTGGGCGTCCTGCCGACGACCGACCTGGGAGTTTTGGCAGTGACTGCCAAAAAACAATTCGGGAAATCGAGGGAAAACCGCCTGAATTTGGCTCTATGAGCCAGCTTGGCGCCTTGGCGGAGTGGCTACGCAGCGGCCTGCAAAGCCGTTTACACCGGTTCGATTCCGGTAGGCGCCTCTGGCTCTGGCAAGCGGAATTTGGCTTGCTGAAGCGGTGGTGACACGAGGCATCAGTCCGCGCTGCGCTGCCAGTTGGGGCGCAGGTAGGCCTCCTCGAAGCCGGCCTTGAGGATGTTGCGGTAGCTGGCCGAAGGCCTGTCGGGCACCCGCTCGCCGGTCTCGACGAAGAGGGTCTGACACCCGGCCTCGGCGGCATCGCGGATGCGCCGATGCAGGAGTGCGGTCTGGCAACCGCGCCCGCGTGCCTCCTCCAGGGTTGCGGCGATGCCGAACTCCGCGATTTCCTCCTCGACCAGCATCGCCGCGCAGGCCTGGGCTTGGCCGCCTACCAGGGCGACGTAGCAGCGCCAGCGCTCCCGTTCGGGGAGGCGGACGAAGAGCTCGGCGGCCCAGGCGGGGAGCCCGAAGCCGATCGCGGCGATTGCCCCGAAGGGCTCTTCGTCCGCGGCCGCCAGCTCGACCACCTCGACCCCGTCTGGAGTGGGGAAACGCGGTGGGTGAGAGTCGCGGACGAACTTCATCCAGGAATAGGTTGGCTCGAAGCCATTTCCCTGCAGCCAGGCCTCCGCTGCCTCGGAGCCGTCGAGCCCGGGGGTGACCGGGACATAAGGAGAGACACCGTGCTCCGCGACCCAGGACATGGCCCGGCCGAGGTCGTCATCGCCGGCCGCCGGCGCGCCGAGGACCAGGTTCAGCATCGAAACCTCCCGCAGATCGCGCACGATCGAGGCCTGGATCGCGCCGAACTCCCGCAAATCGACCCCGTGCTCGGTCGCCACCCCCGCGGGCACCGATTCCCAGATGTCGCGCCAGAAGCGGCGCTCGGCGCGGTCGAGCGCGGCGGGGTCATAGCTGACGCCGCGCTTGGTCTGGGGAGTCATCGGGGACCAGCATAGGCTGAGGGCGATGACGCGACCGCAGCAGCAAGGCTCTGTCTCGAAAACGATGAACCAGGTTGTCGTCCTCTTCGGCGCGACCGGGGATCTCGCCAGGCGCAAG
The DNA here is from genome assembly GCA_044868125.1 of Solirubrobacterales bacterium. Lineage (GTDB taxonomy): Bacteria > Actinomycetota > Thermoleophilia > Solirubrobacterales > 70-9 > VAYN01. Next base: position 11,753 of record JBIOWB010000086.1, on the reverse strand, counting down.
CTGCTGCCGGGGATGTTCCACCTGCAGCAGGCCGGCCTGATGCCGGAGCGCTTCCGCGTCATCGGCGCCGCCCGCCGCGACATCGGCACCAAGGGCTTCCGCGAGCTGGCGCGGCAGGCGCTCGACGAATCCAGCCGTGAGCTCGGAGACCCGCAGGAATGGAAACGCTTCGAAGGATCGCTTGGCTTCGCCGGCGTCGGCGACGGCTTCGATGCGCTCGTGGAGGAGATCGAGCGCGCTCGGGGGGAGCTGGGCAACGATTCGCAGCTGCTCTTCTACCTCTCCGTGCCTCCGCGGGCCGCCGAGGGCGCGGTCGACCAGATCGGCGCGCACGACCTCGGCCAGGGAGCGCGGGTGATCACCGAGAAGCCGTTCGGCACCGATCTCGCTTCCGCCCTCGACCTGAACCGGACGCTGCACTCCGTCTTCGCCGAGGACTGCATCTTCCGCATCGACCACTACCTCGGCCGGGAGGCGGTCCAGAACCTGCTGGCGCTGCGCTTCGCCAACGGGATGTTCGAGCCGGTCTGGAACCGCAATCACATCGACCACGTCCAGATCGACGTCCCCGAGACGCTCTCGATCGAGATGCGCGGCTCCTTCTACGAGCAGACGGGCGCCTTCCGCGACATGATCGTCACCCACCTCTTCCAGGTGCTCGGCTTCGTCGCGATGGAGCCGCCGACCTCGCTGGGGCCGAAAGCGCTCGGGGTCGAGCGGGAGAAGGTCTTCGAGTCGATGCCGCCGCTGCGGCCCGGCGACGTGATCCGGGGCCAGTACGAGGGCTATCGCGACGAGGAGGGCGTGGCCGCGGACTCGGACACCGAGACCTTCGTCGCCGTCAAGTGCTTCGTTGACAACTGGCGCTGGGAGGGCGTGCCGTTCTATTTGCGCTCGGGCAAGCGGCTGGCCGAGAGCCGGCACCTGCTGACGGTTGCCTACAAGCAGCCGCCGCGACGGATGTTCCCGCTCGACTGCGACCAGATCGCCGAGTCCTTCGGCCACGACCACCTCACCTTCGAGCTCGGCGACCCGGGCAGCATCTCCGCCTCGTTCCTCGCCAAGGTGCCGGGACCGCGGATCGAGCTCGGCGAGGCGCACATGCGCTTCAGCTACGCCGACACCTTCGGCGGCACCGACCAGGCGTTAGATCCCTACGAGCGGTTGATCCACGACGTGATGGTCGGCGACCGCACGCTGTTCAGCAGCTCCGAGGCGATCGAGCGGCTCTGGGAGGTCTCAGAGCCCCTGCTCGAAGAGCCGCCGCCGGCGATTCCTTACGAGCCAGGCTCCTGGGGGCCGAAGGAGATCGACGAGCTGATCGCGCCGCGCCGCTGGCACCTTCCCAGCGACCACGTTTGAACCCAGCGAGCGCTCTGGATGGGGAACGGAAAAGGGCCCCGTCACGGGGCCCTTTGGTTCCGAAGGACGTACCACCAGAGAGTGCTAAGTCGCTGGCTCGTCGGTCCTCAAACTTGGCAAGCTCGCCCCATAAACACCCGGGGCTCTGAAAAGTTGCACCTATTGCATCGACCGTTGCAATCGATCCTTTAGCCCTCGAACAAGCGGCTGGATCGCCACCGGCCGGCTTCCCGCCAGCCGCTGCTAGATTCACGTTTCCCGGGCGTATAGCTCAGTTGGGAGAGCGCCGCCTCGACAAGGCGGAGGTCACTGGTTCGAGCCCAGTTACGCCCATGTCCGGAGGTCCGAATGACTCGATCGCTGGTTCTCGCTCCGCCCCGTCCGAGCGACCGCCCTCAGGCGGTCGCGGGGAGCTTCACCTCGGTGAGCCGGATGCTGTTGCCGGAGGGGTCGCGAAAGCCGGAGTCGATGCCGTAGGGGCGCTCTTCCGGCGTCTCGGTGAACTCGACGCCGCGTGCCTTCAGGCGCTCGTAGTCGGCCTGGCAGTCGTCGGTGGTGAGGAAGACGGTGCCGGAGAAGCCCTTCGCCATCAGCTCCTCGACCTGCCTCGTCGTCTCCTCGTCCATCACCGGCGGGCCCGGGATCGCCATCAGCACGATCGCCACGTCCTCCTGGCCGGGAGGGCTCACCGTCAGCCAGCGGAAGTCGCCCACCTCGGGCAGGGTGACGTCGGAGCGGATCTCCATCCCCAGCTTCTCGGTGTAGAAGGCGAGCGCCTCGTCCTGGTCGTGAACCCACAGATGCGCGTTTGCGATTTTCACTTGTCCTCCTGGTTGGAATCGACTGGTGGCGATGCTAGGAGCGCGGGGGCAGGCTGTCTTCTCGAATCGTGCGGTGTTGCGGACGGGCGTAGGTGCGGACGATGCAGGCGGGGACGACGGCGTGAGCCGAGGCGGGCGGAGCGGCGGCGCGGTACTCGGTCGGCGTCATCCCGTACATCCGCTTGAAGCTGGTGGTGAACGAGCCGATCCCCTGCAGGCCGACCTCGAGGCAGATCTCGGCGACCGAGTAGTCGGTGTTGCGCAGCAGCGCCGCCGCCCGCTCCAGCCGCCTGGTCAGCAGGTATACGTAGGGCGACTCGCCGAAGGTGCGGCGGAACTCGCGGCTGAAGTGGGCCTTGGAGAGCCCGGCCGCACGAGCGAGGTCGTCGACCTCGAGCGGCTCGGCGTAGCGTGCATCCGCCAGGTCCTTGGCACGGAGCAGATGGCGGGCGGGAGGTACTGACGCCATCGCCCCAATTTAGGGACTCGGCGACGCGAAGCCGGCTATTCGCAGCCCGTTTCGATCAGGACGACCCGAACTCGATTCGACCTCGTCAGAACGGCTTCCAGGAGCGCGAAGCATTCTTCCCTCACGGAAGGGGTGCCGGTTGAGCGTTGCGTCCATTCGGCGGTGCCCATGAAGCTGGTCCGGCTCTGCCGTTCGAGGAAGCCGATGGCAACTTGCTTACCGGCCATTTCGGCGCCCCGAGCGCGCATCGCCCTGCTCGCGCGGGCAGCGGTGAGCCTGGCCGTGGAGCGGGTTCCGCAGTTGGTTCGCGCCAAGGTCGCCCGCGGGTGCCGATTGACGGCCCGGACGACGATCCGTAGGTGGCAGGTGGTGTGACTGCTGGCGGTTTCCCCCTGCGCGGTGGCAAAGCAGACGACTCTTCGTGCGCCCCGGCGTTCGCAGATCCCGACCTGCACCCGATCCACCCGCGGATTCCTCCGCGTGAAGCTCCGCGCCACCTGTCGGGCGGCGTGACGGGCAACCGACTTCGTCAGGTGGTAGGGAGGGGGAGGCGGCGGCTGGGCGGAACCTCCGCCACCACCCCCGCCGCCCGAGCTTTCTTCGTAGGAGCAGGGGCAGGGAAGGTCCTCGCAGGCGATCCCGTCGTCGTCCCCGTCCAGGTTGTAGGGATCTCCCGGCAGCAGATATTCCTGCGCTTCGGCCTGGTTGGCGAAGTCGGCGCAGTCGTAATCCGTGGCTGCCGCCGCGCTAGGGGCCAGGCTCATCCCCAGAAGGGCCGCAGAGAGAACCAGGACCGACATACCGAGCTTCATCAAACGACCTCCCTGGATTGACCTAAACGAAGACGAGCAATCTATGACTCTTTGTGAACTCCGCTGTAGGGGACACGTCCTCTAGGCTCGCCGCCTCGTGATCGGGACCTATGCAGCGGTGGCGGCGGTCTGCATGTCGTCGCTGGCGATCGGGCAGGCGGCGGTGCTGCTGTGCGGTGGACGGCGCTGGTCATGGCTGGCGCCGGCGGTGGGGCTGGCGCTGCTCTGCGCGCTGTGCTGGGGGACGGTGCGGCTGCCTGGGGACGGGGTGGTCTCGGCGGTCGCGGTGCTGGTGCTGACGGTGGCGGCGGTCGCCTATCTGTGGGGACGAGTCGAGGGTGCGGGGGAGGCACTCGCCCTCGGCTGGCCGGTGGCCCTGATCGCCCTGCTGGCGGCCTCGCTGCCGTTTGCGGTCGAAGGCCACTTCGGGATCCTCGGGACGAGCTTCAACCCCGACATGTCGCAGCACCTGCTGGCGGCGGACCGGCTGGCGGAAGGGCATTCCGCGCAGCTCCTCAACCAGGGCTATCCGCTCGGACCCCACTCGATCGTCGTCGCCCTCAATAAGGGCCTCGGGATCGGCCTCGTCCAGGGCTTCAGCGGCCTCACGGTCGCCGTCGCGATCCTCGCCTGCCTCATGGCCCTCGCCGCGTTCGCGGAGCTGCCGTTTCTCCCACGGACTGCCGGAGCTTTCCTCGTCGGTCTCGCCTACATGGCCGTCTCCTACTTCGCCCAAGGCGCCTTCAAGGAGACGATGCAGGCCCTCTTCCTCCTCGCCTTCGTCCTCGCCCTCCGCGAATCCGAGCGAGAATGGGCAGCTCTACCGCTTCGTTATGTGCCAGCTGCCCTAATAGCAGTGGGATCCGTCTACACGTACAGCTTCCCAGGCCTCATCTGGCTGGGTGGAGCGGCTGTCTTGTGGTTCGTCCTCTCCCGCGGGTGGCACGGTAGGGGGGACCCCCTCCGAGGTGTCCCCGGAGGGGGTGGGTCCCCTGCCGTGACAGGACCCGCGGGCCGACCGCTAGGTCTCGCGCTCATGGCCTTCGTCGTCCTGACGGCCCCCGAGCTCGGTCGGATGATCGACTTCCACTCATTCGAGACCTTCGACCCCAACGGCCCCGGCCTCGGCAACCTCTTCGGCCAGATCTCGCCCTTCGAGGCGCTCGGCATCTGGCCCTCAGGCGACTTCCGATTGGCGCCTGGCGACGGCGCGGTTCCGGCGCCCGCCTACTACCTCGGGATCGCCTTCGCTCTCGTCCTCTTCATCTACGGCGTCGTCCAGCTCTGGCGCCGCCGCGAGACCGCGATCCTCAGCGGCCTCGCCGCCGCCGCGCTCGCCTACGCGGCAGCACGCGTCGGCGGCACGCCCTACACCGCCGCCAAGGCGATCGAGATCGGGACGCCCCTCGTCGCGCTGGCGATCCTCTTGCCGCTGCTCACCGAGGCGTGTCGATTTAGTGGACCCATAGGCCACAAAAGCGACAGGCAACGCTTCGTCTTGCCCATAGCGGCGGCACTCTTCGTCTTCGCCGCTGGGATCTGCTCACTCCTCGCCCTCGCCAACGCCCCCGTCGGCCCGACCTCCTACTCGTCCACGCTCAGCGATTACCGCAAGGTCGTCGGCGAAGGACCGACGCTCGTCGTCGCCTCGCCCCAGCTGCTCGACGAAGAACACGGCGCCCCCTTCATCTCCTGGGAACTGCGCGGCGGCCGCGTCTGCATCCAGTCGACCGAGGAAGCGGGCAGGCTGCCGCCGAGTACCCGCTTCGTGGTCAGGGAAGACGGCGATTGGACCCTGACGAAGGTGCGGCACCCACTCCCCGGCCAGAGCCCCTGCCCGCCGATCGCCGAACGTCAGGCGCGACAGGGACCCGCGCGCTGATCTCCCCGTACCATGCCCCCACGCATGGAGGCCGCGACCGAGAAGACGACCTACACCCTCCCTGACGGCAAGCCGTTGGAGCTGCCCGCGGGCGCCACCGGCGCCGACGCGGCGGCGGCGATCGGGCCCGGCCTGGCCAAGGCCGCGCTGGCGATCAAGGTCGACGGCGAGCTGCGCGACCTCGCGGCGCCACTGCCGGAGGGCGGGGGAGAGGTGGCGATCCTCACCGACCGCGACCCCGAGGCGCTGGAGCTGATCCGCCACGACGCCGCCCACGTGATGGCCGAGGCGGTGGTCGACCTCTATCCCGGCACCAAAGTGACGATTGGGCCGCCGATCGAGTCCGGCTTCTACTACGACTTCGAGTTCCCGCCGGACACAAGGATCACCGAAGACGACCTGCCGAAGATCGAGGCGGCGATGCGGAAGCACATCAAGGCCGACGAGGAGTTCTCGCGCCGTGACGTCCCCGCCGCCGAGGCAATCGAGATCTTCAAGTCCCAGGACCAGGGGTTCAAGGTCGAGCTGATCGAGGACCTCGTCCGCGACGAGGGGGTCGAGACCGTCTCGCTCTACCGCAACGGCCCCTTCGAGGACCTCTGTCGCGGCCCCCACGGCCCCTCGACCGGCCGCATCAAGGCGATCAAGCTGAGCTCGGTGGCGGGTGCCTACTGGCGCGGCGACGAGAACCGCGAGAGCCTGACCCGCATCTACGGCACCGCCTTCTTCTCGAAGAAGGACCTGACGGAGCACCTGGAGCGCCTCGAGCAGGCCAAGGAACGCGACCACCGCCGTCTCGGTCCCCAGCTCGGCCTCTTCATGCTGCGCAAGGAGGCGCCGGGGATGCCGTTCTGGCTGCCCAACGGGACGACGCTGCTGCGGACGATCGAGACAGAGGTCCGCGACCAGCTGCGCAAGCGCGGCTACCAGGAGATCGCCACCCCGCAGGTGATGGACGAGAGCCTCTGGCACCGCTCCGGCCACTGGGACAACTACAAGGACGACATGTACTTCATGGAGGACGACGACCGCCGCTACGCGCTGCGGCCGATGAACTGCCCCGGCGCCTGCCTCGTCTACTCGGCCGACCGCCACTCCTACCGCGAGCTGCCGCTGCGCCTGGCCGAGTTCGGCCGCGTCTCCCGCAACGAGCGCGAGGGCGTCCTCCATGGCCTGCTCCGGGTCCGCGCCTTCACCCAGGACGACGCCCACGTCTACTGCACCGAGGAGCAGATCGGCGACGAGGTCGCCTCGATTTGCGCGGCGATCGACGAGCTCTACGCCCGCTTCGGCTTCGAGGACGTCCACGTCGAGCTCTCGACTCGGCCGGAGAAGTCGATGGGAAGTGAAGAGCAGTGGAACAAGGCCGAGGCAGCGCTGGCCGAAGCGCTGAAGAGCCAGGGCCGGGAGTACACGCTCAACCCCGGCGACGGCGCCTTCTACGGGCCGAAGATCGACTTCCACGTCACCGACGCGCTCGGCCGCTCCTGGCAGTGCGGCACCTGCCAGCTCGACTTCCAGATGCCGGAGCGCTTCGACCTCTACTACACCGGCGCCGACGACGCCGCCCACCGGCCGGTGATGATCCACCGCGCCCTGCTCGGCTCGATGGAGCGCTTCGCCGGGATCATGATCGAGCACTACGCGGGCCGCTTCCCGACCTGGCTGGCGCCGGTGCAGGGGATCGTGCTGACGATCTCCGACCGCCACAACCCCTATGGCCACCGCGCCTACGAGCAGCTGCGCGAACTCGGGGTGCGCGTCGCCGTCGACGACCGCTCGGAGTCGATCGGCAAGAAGATCCGCGACGCCTCCACGGTCGGCTTCTACCCCTACATGCTGGTAGTCGGCGACCGCGAGGAGGAGACCAACGGGGTTGCGGTCCGCTCCCGCGAGGACGGCGACCTCGGGGCGATGACGCTGGCCGATTTCGCCGCCCGCGTGCGGGCCGAGACGGAGGCTCGCTGAGCCCCGCATTTACGCGCGGCCGCTCTGTCTCTATACTGCGCCGAACTTGATCGCAGGCACGAACAACCGCCGCCGCCACTGAGCGCCCCGTGCCCGACCCCAGTCTCGTCCTCTTGAAGTCACACGGTTTCTCGCGATAGTGCCGGTTCCTCGCAGGTTCGACCGGCGCCCTCCAGAGCGCGACACGACTCGGATCAACGAGCGGATCCGGGTCCCGAAAGTGCGCCTGATCGGCGCCGACGGCGAGCAGCTCGGCATCCTCGATACCAGCGACGCGCTGAAAAAAGCGCAGGACGCGAACCTCGACCTGGTCGAGGTGGCGCCGAACTCGAAGCCGCCGGTCACCCGCCTGCTCGACTACTCGAAGTACAAATACGAACAGGAGCAGAAGCAGAAGGCGGCGCGCAAGCACCAGCAGCAGGTCAACGTGCGCGAAATCAAGCTGCGGCCGAAGATCGCGACCCACGACTACGAGACGAAGAAGGGCCACGTCGAACGCTTCCTCAAGCACCGCGACAAAGTCAAGGTGACGATCATGTTCCGCGGCCGCGAGCAGGCCCACCCGGAGCGAGGCCGGGATCTGCTGCAGAAGCTATTCGAGGATCTCGACGGCCTGGCGACGATCGAGTCGGCGCCGCTGCAGGAAGGTCGCAACATGAGCATGCTGCTCGGCCCCAGCAAAGAGGTCGACAAGCTTGCCGACGCCGGCAAGGCCGAGGACGGCGCCCCCGCCGACGCGCCTGTCGAGTCCGACTCGCCCGGCGACGCCTAAACGAGAATCACGTCGGCGATCCGCTGCGCGGCGTGCCCGTCCCAGAGGGGCGGGGGCTCCGAGGGCGCCTCTCCGCGCTCGCCGAGCAGAACCGGGATGCGGCCGATCGCGGCCGGGTCGAGTCCGAGCAGGGTGTTGGTGCCCGAGGTGAGGGTGACCGGTCGCTCGGTGTTGTCGCGGAGGGTGAAGCAGGGGACGCCGAGGTAGGTCGTCTCCTCCTGGATGCCGCCGGAATCGGTGAGGACGGCGCCGGCGTCGGCGAGGAGCGAGAGGAAGTCGAGGTAGCCGAGCGGCTCGATCAGCTGCAGGCCGGGATGGTCGGGCTCCAGCCCTTCCATCATCTTCCGCGTCCGCGGGTGGACCGGGAAGACGACCGGCATCTGCCGCGCCAGCGCCGCCAGCTGCGAGACCGTTTCGCCCAGCAGGGGGCCGTCGACGAGGGCGGGGCGGTGGAGGGTGACGAGGGCGAAGGAGCCCGGCTCGACCCCGATCTGCGCCGCCGCCCCCGCCGCCCGGAACCGCCCTTCCAGCGCCACCAGCGTGTCGATCATCGTGTTTCCCACCATGTGCATGCGCTCGCTCGGTATGCCTTCGGCCTCCAGGTTGGTGACCGCCTCGGGGCTGTGGAGAAAGAGCCACCGGGAGAAGCGGTCGGCGACGATCCGGTTCACCTCCTCGGGCATCGTCATATCGAAGCTGCGCAGGCCCGACTCGATGTGGGCGACCGGGATCCCCGTCTTCACCGCGGTAAGTGCCGCCGCCAGCGTCGAGTTGACGTCGCCGGGCACCATCACCAGGTCCGGTCGCTCGTCAGCCAGAACCGGCTCCAAGCGCTCCATCGTCTTCGCCGTCTGGGCCGCGTGGCTGCCCGAGCCGACCTCGAGCATGTAGTCGGGCGCCGGCACCCCGAGCTCGTCGAGGAAGACCTCTGACATCAGCCGGTCGTAGTGCTGGCCGGTGTGGACGATCGCGTGCCGGCCCTCGGGATGGCGCTCGCGAAGCGCCCCGATCACGGGGGCCGTCTTGACGAAGTTCGGCCGCGTGCCGACGACGTAGAGGATGCGCATCGCGGCGCCAGCGTATGACAGGCATCCGACATTCCTCAGGCACGCGTCCTGACGGGAAACCGACGGGGTCTGCTTCAATAGCGGACCCGATGCCGAAGATGAAAACCCATTCCGGCGCCAAGAAGCGCTTCAAGAAGACCGCCAAGGGCAAGCTCCGTGGCCGTCGCGCTTACTCCAGCCACATCCTGGAGAAAAAGTCGCCGAAGCGGAAGCGGAAGATGGCGAAACCCGTGGACATCGCACCGGCAGACGCGAAAAAAGTACGGACCCTCCTTGGAGGCGGCAAGTGAGCCGCGTCAAGCGTTCCGTCCACGCGCGCAAGAAGCGCCGCAAGGTGCTGAAGGAAGCGAAGGGCTACTTCGGCCGCAAGCACTCCTCCTATCGCTTCGCCAAAGAGCAGGTGCAGCGGTCGGGGATGTACGCCTACCGGGACCGGCGCAACAAGAAGCGGACCTTCCGCCGGCTCTGGATCACCCGCATCAACGCCGCGGCGCGGCTCGAGGGCATGAGCTACTCGGAACTGATGCACGGCCTGAACAAGGCCGAGGTCGAGGTCAATCGCAAGATGCTGGCCGAGATCGCCGTCAGCGATCGCGACGCCTTCCGCCGATTTGTGGAGATAGCCCGGGAGGGTGCGGCCGCCTGAGCGCGCACCGACATCACTCTCTCCCGGGCGGGCCGTCTATCGGCCCGCTTTTTCGTTCCAGGAGAAGAAGGCGCAGAGCCGAAGAGACGAAACCGTGATCGAAAGCGCCCACAACGAGAAGCTGAAGCTGGTCCGCAGGCTGCGCGACCGCAAGCACCGCGAGCGCGAGGGCCTGTTCGCGACCGAGGGCGAGGATCTGCTGGAGGCGGGCTTGGCCGCTGGGGCAGAGCCACGGTTCGTGCTGGTCGCCGCTAACTCTGGGCTTGAAGGCGAGGAGGTCGAGCCGGAGCTGCTGGCCGGTGTCTCCTCACTTGGTTCCGGCACGAGGGTGATCCCGGTTTGGCCTTTGACGTGGCTCGAGCGGCCGGCGAGCCCTTGCTTCTACCTGCACGGTGTTTCAGACCCCGGCAACGTTGGGACGATCATTCGCACGGTGGATGCTCTGATCGGTGGCTCGGTGGTTCTCGGCCCCGACTGCGTGGATCCCTACTCGCCCAAGGCCGTGCGCGCCAGCATGGGTTCGATCTTCAATCGGCCGCCCACGCAAGCCGGAATCGAGGCGACGCCGCGTCCCCGCGCGGCGCTGGTCGCCCACGGCGGCGAGGGTCTCGACGCGCTCGACGGAGCCGCGACGATCTGCCTCGGGGCCGAGCGCGAGGGGCTGTCCGAGGAGGTGCTCGCCGTGTGCAACCGTCGGGTGACGATCCCGCTGCGGTCTGGCGGCGCCGAGTCGCTCAACGTCGCCGCGGCGGCTGCGATCGCCGCTCAGCGGATATCTTCGCTCGCCATGCGGGAGGCCCAAGGCAATGGTTGAGCGGATCGAGGAGATCAGGGCCGAGGCGACCTCGGCGATCGATGGCGCCGGCAGCAGCGCCGAGCTCGAGGAGCTGCGGGTCCGCTACCTCGGTCGCAAAGCCGAGCTGACCCAGGTCCTGCGCGGGATCGCCGAGCTGCCCCAGGAGGAACGGGGGAAGGTCGGCGGTGCCGCCAACAAGGCGCGCAAGGAGTTAGAGGCGCTGCTCGAGCAGAGCGCCGAGCGGCTCGACGCGAGCGAGCTGGAGGCGCAGCTGGTCACCGATCGGATCGACGTCACCCTGCCGGGTGCGCCGCCGCGGCCGGTCGGCCACGCGCACCTGATCGCCCGCACCACCCGCCTGATCGAGGACACGATGATCGGCCTCGGCTACCACGTCGCCGAAGGCCCGGAGATCGAGCACGACTACTACAACTTCACGGCGCTGAACCACCCGCCCGGGCACCCGGCGCGGATGCTTCAGGACACCTTCTACGTCCAGTCGCACCCCGACGTGCTGCTGCGCACCCACACCTCGCCGATGCAGGTGCGCTCGATGGAGACCCAGCCGCCGCCGATCTTCGTCATCGTCCCCGGCAAGGTTTACCGGCGCGACTCCGACGCCACCCACAGCCCGATGTTCCACCAGATGGAGGGACTGGCGATCGCCGCGGGGATCACCCTCGCCGACCTGCAGGGGACGCTGCTGGCGATGTGCCGGGCGATCTTCGGCCCCGACCGCGAGGTGCGCCTGCGGCCGCACTTCTTCCCCTTCACTGAGCCCAGTGTCGAGTTCGACGTCTCCTGTTTCCAGTGTCAGGGCACGGGCACGCTGCCCGATGGCGAGCGCTGCAATCTCTGCAAGGGCATCGGCTGGATCGAGGTCGGCGGCGCCGGCATGGTCGACCCCAACGTGCTCGGCTTCGTCGAGTCCAACGGCTACGACGCCGAGCGGGTTCAGGGATTCGCCTTCGGCATGGGGGTCGAGCGGATCGCGATGCTGCGCCACGGCGTGCCCGACCTGCGGCGGTTCTTCGACAATGACGTCCGGGTCCTGGAGCAGTTCTCATGAAGGTCCCCTACTCATGGCTGCGCGAGCACTGCGACCCCGGTGTCGGCGCCGAGGAGCTGGCCGAGCGCTTGGCGATGACCGGCACCGAG
>JBIOWB010000085.1:0-28217 GCA_044868125.1 Solirubrobacterales bacterium | reverse complement strand
CGGAGAGGGCGTTGACGACGGACACGCCGACGCCGTGCAAACCGCCGGAGACCTTGTACCCCTCGCCGCCGAACTTGCCGCCGGCGTGAAGCTTCGTCAGGACGACCTCGAGCGCGGGCCGCCCCTGCTCGGGCATGACGTCTACCGGGATGCCCGATCCGTGGTCGCGGACGGTGACGGAATTGTCCGGGTGAAGGGTGACGTCGATGCGCTCGTTGCGGCCGGCGAGGGCCTCGTCGACCGAGTTGTCGACGACCTCGTAGACGAGATGGTGGAGCCCGCGCGGGCCCGTCGAGCCGATGTACATGCCGGGGCGTTTGCGAACCGCTTCGAGCCCCTCGAGGACGGTGATGTCCTTGGCGCCATAGGAGTCGGCGCTGGCTTTTTTGTCAGGCAATGAGTCCCTTCCGATTGATACTCAGACACACAAAGCCCCGACGCCCGGAGACTCGCTCCACGGTTGGTCGGGGCGTAACAACGAGTTGCCATAAGAATACCAGTTCGAGGTCGCGTATTGGGCGGGCAGAAGGTGCAATTACCCTGCAAATCGTGGAAAAACAGTGCCTAAAACCGCGCTGAGTCGACACGGAAGCGCAGCGCCTGCGGAGCCTGGTCGCCAACCTCCGCTCTGAGACGCTCCAGCAGGGTCTCCTGCATCAGGTCCAGCTCCTGCGCCCAGACCGCGTCGGCGCACTCGATCGTCAGCGTGCCGTCACGTTCGGAGACCGGAATCGCCTTCGCCGCCAGCTGTTCGCCGACCGCCGTCGGCCAGGCGACCTGCACCGCGGCGAGCGGCGTTCGCGGCGCGGCCTTTTGCAGCGCCGTCTGCAAAGCAGCCGCCGCTGGTCGCGGTGCCCGCCGCCTGCTCACGTGGCGGCACTTTCTGTCTGCGGCGGTGGCATCCGCACCACGGTCTCGCGGGCAACGGCGGGGACGGACTCCTCGTCGGCCGCCGTGATCAAGACCTGCCCGCCGTCGCCCAGCCGCGCCACCAACCGCTCCCGCCGACACGGATCGAACTCGCTCATCACGTCGTCCAGCAGCAGCAGTGGCGTCACGCGCCGCGCCGCCAGCAGGGCCTCGCGCTCGGCGAAGAGGAGGGCGAGGAGACCCGCGCGTTGCTGTCCCTGAGACCCGTAGCGGCGCAGGGACCTCCCGCTCGTCGACAGCTTCAGCTCGTCGAGGTGCGGGCCCCAGGAGCTGCGGCTCATGCGGATGTCCTGCTCGCGGCGCTCCTCCAACCCCGCCCGGATCTCCTCGACCGTACCTCCGGCACGCGGCACGTACTCGAGCTCGGAGCCTTCCAGCCCGAGCTCGGCCGCCGCTTCCGCAAATGGCTCCGCCAACTCGGCGACCGCCTCCGTTCGCGCCTCGACGAGGGGCGCGGCGGCCTCGGCCAAACCCGCGTCCCAAATCCGCAGGTCCTCCGGAGACCCGTAGCCGCCGCTCAGCCGCGACAGCAGCGCGTTTCGCTGCGCGACCGCTTGCCCGTAGCGCTTGCGCAGCCCTGCCCGGGCGGGCCAGCGGGCGGCGATGAGGCCGTCGAGGTGCGCCCGGCGCTCTGCGGGCGGCCCCTTCACCAGCGTCAACCGGTCGGGAGCGAAGACCGCCACCGGGGGACGGCTGCGGGCAAGGGTGCCGGGGTCGGTCGGGTTGCCGTCGAGCAGGTGGCGGCGGCCTTCGCCGCGGCTGACCGCGGCCAGCAGCTTGTGCTCGATCCCGTCCTCGTCCACGATCGTCGCTTCGGCTCTGGCGAGCGTTCCGCCGAACGGGATCAAATCGCGGCGGTCGGAGGTGCGGAAGGAGCGCCCGGTGAGGGCGAAGTAGAGCGCCTCAACCAGGTTCGTCTTGCCGGTGCCGTTGGGGCCGATGACGCTGACGATCCCCGGCGGGAGCTCGACCCGGACGCAGTCGAGGCTGCGCAGCGGCTTTGCCTCGATCGCGGTGACGAGCATGCCGGCTACTCGGCGGGTGGGATCATCTACACGTTGAGGCGGATCGGCATCACCAGGTAGCGGAAGTCGTCTCCCTCCAGCGGTTCGAGCAGGCCCGGCCGCAGCGGCGAGATCAGCCGCATCAGGATCTCCTCGCCCTGCACGCTTTCGATGCCTTCGCGCAGGAAGTCCGGGTTGAAGCCGATCTCGAGCGACTCCCCCTCGAAGGCGGCAGGCATCGTCTCGCGGGCGTCGCCGACGTCGGGCGTTTCCGCGGCCACGGTCAGCTCGCCGGACTCGAACGAGAGCCGCAGCGGCGCGTTTCGCTGTGCAAGCTGGCTGACGCGGCGGGTGACATCGAGAAAGTCCGAGCGCGGCAGCCGCACGTCGTGCTCGTATGACTCCGGCAGCAGCTGCCGGAAGTTGGGGAACTGGCCGTCGATCAGCCTCGTCGAGAGGAGGATCGACCCCGCCACGAAAACCGCCTGGTTGGGAAGGAGCCAGATCGAGGCCTCGCCGGCACCCTCCGAGGAGAGGATCCGTCCCAGCTCCCGCAGCGCCCGGGCCGGGACGTTCGCCTCGAGCTCGCCGCCGAGGTCCGCCTCGAGCTCGGTCCGCTTCACCGCCAACCGATAGGAGTCGGTGGCGACCATCGTCATCTCCTTGCCGCTGGCGGCGACGAAGACGCCGGTGAGAACGGGCCGCATGTCGTCCTTGGAGGCAGCCCGCGCCACCAGCTCGATGCTCTCTTCCAGCGCCGCCGCCGGAATCTTCAGGCCGCCCTCCTCCCGCGGCTGGGGAAGCGTCGGGAAGTCCTCGACCGGGAGAATGCGCAGGTGGAAGCTCGAGCCGCCGCTGCGGATCTCGACGTCGTGCTCCGCCTCCCGCGACTCGATCTCGACGGTCGGGTCCGCCAGCGAGCGCGCGACCTCAGCGAAGAGGCGACCGGGGAGGAGCACCGCTCCTCCGTCGGCGACCTCGGCCTCGAGCGTCGTCTCCAGACCCAGGTCGAGGTCGGTCGCCGCCAACGTCACCCGCCCATCGGCGGCGTTGAGGAGAACGCCGGAGAGGGCCTGGGTGGCAGCGCGAGTCGAAACCGCTCGAGACACGGTCGAGAGCTTCAAGACGAGGTCTTCGCGTTTGGTGGTGAGCTTCAAGTGACGTCCCTCTGATCTTGCCTTCTCGAGTTGGATTAGGTGCTGTGGAAAAAGTCTTGCGTTGCGGGGATTCGGCGGCGCGGCGCGGTTTCCGGGATGTGGAAGGCGCTGTGGGGGGCTGGGGATTCTTACAGTGTCAGCGGCTGTCAGCGCTCGTCGGCAACAGGGTTGTGGATTGCTCCTCGCAACTCCCGAACCTTCTCGGCGAGATCGGGGTCCTCGTCGAGGTTGGCTTCGACCCGCCGCAGGGAGTTGAGAACGGTCGTGTGGTCGCGGCCGCCGTAGAGCCGACCGATCTGGGGGAGGGAGAGGTCGGTCAGGTCACGGGTGAGGAAGATTGCCACCTGGCGCGCACGCAGTGGGGTGGCGGCCCGGCTCGAGCCGACGAGCTCGGCACGTGAGATGCCGAACCCCTCCGCCACTCGCTGCTGGATCTCCTCGACCGAGGTCGGTCGTCGGGAGCGGACGCCGGGGACGACTTCGGCGATCAGCTCGGTGCTGAGGGGCCGGGTCATCAGCGAAGCGTGGGCGACGACCTTCGTCAGCGCCCCGTGAAGCTGCCGGACGTTGGCGTCGATTCGGTTCGCCAGCTCGACCAGGGCGCTCTCGTCCGCGATCTCGACGCCGGCCTCCTCGACCAGCCGACGCAGAAGGGTCAGGCGGGTGGCGAGGTTGGGCGGCTCGACGGGGACCGTCAGTCCCCACTCGAACCGGTCGCGCAGGCGCGAGGCGAGGGTCGAGAGCTCACTGGGGATCCGATCGGCGGAGAGTACGAGCTGGCTGCCGGACTCGTAAAGAGCGTTGAAGGTGTGAAAGAACTCCTCCTCGGTGGCTGGCTTGCCCTGGAGGAACTGGACGTCGTCGATGAGGAGGACGTCGATGTCCCGGTAGCGCGCCTTGAAGGCGTCGCTGCCCGAGGTCTTCAAGGCGGCGACGAACTCGTTGGTGAAGGACTCGGCGGTGGTGTAGCGGACGCTGAGGCCAGGAGCGTTGCGGCGCAGGTAGTTGGCGATCGCCGCCAGCAGGTGGGTCTTGCCAAGCCCGGGCGGACCGTGCAGGAAAAGGGGGTTATAGGCCTCGGAGGGCGCCTCGGCGATCGCGAGGGCGGCGCCGTGGGCCAGGCGATTGCCCGGCCCGATCACGAAGCGGTCGAAGGTGTAATGGGGGTTCAGCTCAAGATCGGCTTCAGGGCGCTTGTCCGCGCTCGGGGGCTCGCCGAAGCTCACCTGTCGCAGCGGCGAGTCGATTGCCTCCAGGGCTTCGGCGATCAGATCCGAGTAGCGGCGCTCGGTCCAGGCTCGGACGCTGTCGGGAGCCGAGAGGAAAAGGGTCTCGCCGTCGTCGCCGGCCGCCTCCAACGGCTCCAGCCAGAGGCGGTAGGTCGACTCGGGGACCGAATTCCTCAGGCGTTCCTGAGTTGCCTGCCAGAGGACGTCGAGATCGTGTCGGGGAGAGTCATCGGACACCGGCGGCGACCATAGCGCCGTGCCTGAGAGGCCAATTCGAGCGCCTCGCAAATCCCGCAGAAAAGATTTTCGGCGCCGTCCGTATACTCCGCCGCCATGAAGCGCACCTACCAGCCAAAGAAGCGGAAGCGGGCGAAGACGCATGGCTTTCGCGCACGCATGAGCACCCGCGGCGGGCGCGCCATCCTCAGGCGCCGCCGGGCCAAGGGCCGGAAGCGCCTCACCCCGTAGGCAGGCCCCGAATGCACGCGGCCATCCTGCCGAGCATTTGATGGCGTCGAAGCGACGGCGCCTCTCGCGCAGCGGCGAGTTCGACCGCGTCTATCGCGACGGCTCCTCGCACGCGACTAGGTACCTGGTGCTCTACACATTTCCCCGCAACGACGAGGCATATGAGGACGTGCGACTTGGGGTCTCCGTGAACCGGAAGGTGGGAGGCGCGGTCGACCGCAACAAGGTGAAGCGGATATTGCGCGAGGCTTTCTGGTCACTTTCCGACCGACTCCCTCCCCGGCACGACTTCGTCGTCGTCGCCCGGGCAGAGATCAACGACCTGATCGAGAAGGGCGGCATGAACGGTGTCAAGGAGAACCTGGAAGAGGCCCTCGCCAAGAGGCGTTCCACGTGAAACGCCTCTTCCTCGGCCCGATCCGTGCCTACCAGCGCTGGATCTCCCCCGCCTTTCCCCGTCGCTGCCGCTACGAGCCGACCTGCTCCGCATACGCCGTGGAGGCGGTTGAACGTTTCGGCGCGGCGCGGGGGCTTCTCCTCGCCGGATGGCGGATTCTGCGCTGCAACCCCTTCAGTCACGGCGGCTTCGACCCCGTCCCCGATAGATTCACGCTCCGCGCCGGCCCCACCCACCCGGCCGAGCACCACCGCACCCACTCATGAGCCTCCCCGCCGCCAACATCCTGCAGCCGCTGATCGACATCGCCAACGCGGTACTTCAGTTCTTCCACGACGACGTCGGCCTCAGCTGGGGGATGTCGATCATCGCCCTGACGGTGGTCACCCGGGCGGTGCTGATCCCGCTCACCTACAAACAGCTGAAAGGGATGCGAGCGCTGCAGGCCCTGCAGCCGCAGATCAAGGAGCTGCAGGAGAAGTACAAAAACGACAAACAGCGCATGCAGCAGGAAATGATGCGCTTCTACAAAGAGAACAAAGTCAACCCCTTTGCCTCCTGCATCCCGCTGCTGGCGCAGCTGCCGGTCTTCATCACGCTCTTCTACGTGCTCCGGCACGAGCTCCCGGCCGACATCGGCTGCGAGGCCGGACATTGCGGTGCCGAAGCCTCTTTCCTCTTCATCAACGACCTGACGGCGAAGGCAACCGGAGGCGAATTGATCGCCCTCCTGGTCCTCTACGTTGGCACCCAGCTGATCTCCGGCATGGTCATGTCGCTCTCGGCGGACAAAAGCCAGCGGACGATGATGTTCCTGTTGCCGCTGATCTTCGTCCCCTTCATCCTCAGCTTCCCGGCCGGGCTGATCCTCTACTGGATCACCACGAACATCTGGACGATCGGCCAGCAGTTCGTGATCCAGAGGGTGGTGCCGGTGCCCGTCGTGGCCGCCCCAGAAGGCGCGGCCGCGGTCCAGGCGGCCAAACCCCCGCCTCCGCCACCGCGGAAAAAGAAGAAGCGGCGATAGGGCTGGCGGTACGGGGGTCCGGCACCCCTCTTCACTCAACTTGCTCGGGTGGGGCCGCTCCGGCAGTCCTAGATTGCCTTGACCGAGAAGTACAAGCCGTTCAGAGGGGTGCCGGACCCCCTCTCCACAGCTTGCGGCAGATGGTTAGCCCTTGGGGCGCTTCTTGGCTATTCCGGGCTTGCGGGGGAGGTTTGCGGGGGTCGGTCCGTTCTTGCGGATGACGTGCAGGTGGCGGTGCTCGCTGCCGGCGCGGTCACCGACGTCGAAGACTCGCTCGGGAGCCATTGCCAGGGCCGCGGAGGCACGCTGGAGTTGCTGCTCTTCGTCGTCGTTGCGCTTGCCCTTCCAGGCAACGAGCACGCCTTGGGGCTTCAGGAGCGGGGAAGCAAGCTCGGCAAGAGTCGAGAGACGCCCGACGGCACGCGCGGTGACGGCCGTGTAGGCCTCACGCCCTTCGGATGACGCCCAATCCTCCGAGCGCGTGTTGCGCACGGTGGCGTTGGAAATCGCCGCCGCCGCGATCGCCCGCCGCATGAAATCGCACTTGCGGCCGACGGACTCGATCAGGTCCACCTGCGCTTGGGGCAGGGCCACGGCAAGCACGAGGCCCGGGAAGCCGGCTCCCGCGCCGATGTCTGCGATCCGCGGGGCGGATCGCACCTCCGACACCTCCAGCCCGGTGAGACTGTCGACGACGTGCACCTGCCAAGCGCGCTGGTCCACCACCGAGCTGACCGAAGCCCGCTCCTCGGCCAGCAGGGCGAGGACGACTTCCAGTTTCTCCTTCGAGGTAGTGCCCAGCGCTGCAGCTGGATCGCGACTCACTCCGGCAGCAGCGGCGCGACGATCACGCAGCGGCGGGGCTCGTCCCCCTCGCTGTAGGTCTCGACGCCGGAACGCTCTTTCAGCCGTTCGTGGACGACGCGCCGTTCCTGTGCGCTCATCGGGTCCATCTCCACGATCCTGTTGTTGGACAGCGCCTGCTCGGCAGCGCGATCGGCGCGCCCCTCGAGCGTCTCGCGACGCCGCTCCCGGTAGCCGGCGGCATCGACCACGACCCGTTTGCGGTCGCGCATGCCGCGGAAGGCAGCCTGGTAGCAGAGCAGCTGCAGGGCGTCGATCGTCTGGCCGCGCTTGCCGATCAGCAGCCCGTAGTCGTCGTCACCCTCCACCGTGAGCAGGATCCGGTCGTCGTCCTCCTCGACGATCACGTCGCCGTCCAGTTCGAGCTCGTCCAGGACCCCCTCGACGAGCTCCTGTGCTCGCTCGGTGGGGTCTTCGGGCCAGTCGAAGCTTTCGGGCACGGTGGGCAGGCTATCCCACCGCTTCGAAACGCGCGGGGAATCGACGCTCTAGGCTGAGAGCCGATGGGCAAGGTCTACGCGGTTGCGAACCAGAAGGGCGGGGTCGGGAAGACGACCACCGCCGTCAACCTGGCTTCCTGCGCGGCGGCAGAGGGTCGACAGACGCTCCTCGTCGACCTCGACCCGCAATGCAACGCAACCGTGGCTATCGGGGGTGGCCGCGACCTGCACCCCTCCTCCTACGACTGCCTCACCGGCGACACCTCGGTCGCCGAAGCGGCGCGTCCCGCGGGTCCCGACAACCTCTGGCTCGTCCCCGCCAGCCGTGACCTCGCCGGAGCGGCGGTTGAGCTGCCACGGATCCCGGGCTCGGAGACCCGACTGCGGGAGCGCCTGGGTCCGGTGCGCGAACGCTTCGCCGTCACCCTCCTGGATTGTCCCCCTTCCCTCGGACCCGTCAGCGTCAACGCCTTGACGGCGGCCGACCGCGTCATCGTCCCCGTGCAGGCCGAGTACCTGGCGTTGGAGGGGTTGGTCCAGTTTCTGGAAACCCTGGGCCTGATCAGGCGCGAGCTGAACCCTCAACTCGAGGTTTCGGGTTTGCTGATCACGATGCACGACGAGCGCACCCGCCTCGCCCAGGACGTCGAGGCGGAGCTGCGCCAGCATTTCGACGGGATGGTCTTCGAGACGGTCATTCCCCGCAGCGTTCGAGTCGCCGAGTCGCCGAGCTATGGTCTGCCGGTGACCGAGCACGCACCCGCTTCCCTTGGCGCCGTCGCCTACCGCGCCCTGGCGAAGGAGCTGGCGCGCCGTGGCTAGCGGCCGGCGCGGGATCGGCCGGGGGCTGGCGGCGATCCTGCCGGAGGCCGAGGCCACCGACGCCGGCGAGCTGCGCGAGCTGCCGGTCACGCTGATCAAGCCGAACCCGTCGCAACCGCGCACCAAGTTCGACGAGGAGGCCCTGGCGGCCCTGGCGGCCTCGATCGAGGCCACCGGTGTCGTCCAGCCGCTCCTGGTCCGTCCCCTCCCCGATGGGAGCTACGAGCTCGTCGCCGGCGAGCGCCGCTGGCGCGCCGCCCGGCAGGCGGGCCTCGACAAGGTCCCCGCGGTGGTGCGCGACCAGGCCGAGGCCGAGCGGCTGCAGGCGGCCCTGATCGAGAACATGGTCCGCGAGGACCTCAACCCGGTCGAGGAGGCCAAGGCCTGCGCCGCCCTGGTCGAGGACCTGGGCCTGACCAAAGAGGAGCTGGCGAAACGGGTCGGCCGCAGCCGCCCCGCCGTCTCCAACCTGATCCGCCTGCTCGAGCTGCCGGACGAGGCCCTGGCGCTGCTCGAGTCCGGCGACCTCAGCGAGGGCCATGGCAAGGCGCTGCTCGGCGTTCTCGGCAACGACGCCCGCCGTCGACTCGCGCGCGACGCCGCGCGCGGCGGCTGGTCGGTCCGCGAAACCGAGGAGAGGGTTCGGCTGGCTGGCCAGCCAAGAGCAAAGCCGAGACGAGCGTCGGCCGACCCCGACGCCCTCGCCGCCCTGCGCGACGTCGCCGACGCGCTCGAGGAAGCGCTCGGCCACGAAGTCACCGCGCGGGCGAAAGGAGAGGGCATCGTCGCCGAGCTCCGCTTCGCCGACGTCCGCGACGCGCACGCCCTCGCGCGCCGCCTCCGCAAGCGCTCCTCCTAGCTATCATCGCCGTCCCCGGGCGATTAGCTCAGTTGGTTAGAGCGCGTCTCTGATAAGGACGAGGTCCCTGGTTCGAATCCAGGATCGCCCATGCGCCGTCAGCGGTGGCGGCATCTGAGCGTGAACGACTGGAGCGGCATATCGCTCACCTCGACGGGTCGCCGACAGATCCTGCCCAGGGCAGTAGCGGAAGCCTGGTAGGTCCCGGGTTGCAGCGGCACCGTTGCGAGGCGGTGCTTCTCCTCAAAACGTCTGTACGCCATTACCTCCTGGCCTTGACTCACAACGAGGACGCTTTCGCCATTTGCAGGCAGCGACTCTCGGGGGGGCACAAATCGAATAGATACGATCGGTGGGCGTCCTGAGCTTCCTTTTGCATTCGCCAACGCGAAGCCGGCGCCAAGAAGGTCTGCAACCCCGATCGCGACCAGCATGACCTTGAGGAAAGTGCCGACCCTGCCCAGGCGCTCGATGCGGGACCCCATGCCAGGGGTCGTAGCCAGGGCCATATCTTTCAGTTCCAGGGCTTCCTCGATGTCCTTCTTTCTTTCACGGGCGGACTGGTAGTAGCGATGCTGAACGTCATTTGCGAGGAAGGACAAGCCAGCCAGCAGAGTTCCCACTAAGAACAAGACGGCCACCAGCACCCTCGGAACGTTTTCTGAGGAGAACATCGTTGCGGCGGCAATCAGGACGCCTAGGTTGAGCACGAAGAAATACTCGGATCGCCGCCAGTTCAGGTCGACCTGAAATCTGTACTCGTCTACCGCCCGGTCGTATTGACGGCGAGATCATCCCCCGAAGGCGTCGGCATCAGAGCCGTCTGGCGAAAGCCTCAAAGAGCTTGAGGAACGTGGGCGTGAACTCGGCGGGGTTGGTCTCGATCCGCTCCCGAATCTCCCTTATGGGAAGAAACCGCAACTCGGAGATGTGTTCAGGATCCCGGATTTCTGGGTGATCGCTGCGGGCGAGGAAAAGGGCCACGAACTTGAGAGAACCGGAATCTCGGATCTCGATCTTTCCGAGAGGATCGGGATCGTCCTCGATTCCGAGCTCCTCTCTCATCCTCCTCGTTGCCCCATGGCGATATGACTCGCCGGCAAAGAGGTAGGCGGCGACCGAAGACCCCCATCTGCCTGGATGACGTTCCCGCTGCCGGGCTAGGCGCTGAAGCAAAAGCTCATCGGCAGCATTGAAAACGAAGACATGAGCGGTCCGGAAATTACGGCCATCGCGTAGAACATCACCGCGCCGGACTTTGCCCACGGCTTCATCGCGGTCGTTGACCGCGTCGATCAGGGAATTTGCCGTTGGAGCTGGCACAGGCGCACTCGCTTTCCGCTACCCGGATTCAAGGCCGTAGCCCTCACAAACTCTCCCC
Source organism: Solirubrobacterales bacterium (assembly GCA_044868125.1). GTDB lineage: Bacteria > Actinomycetota > Thermoleophilia > Solirubrobacterales > 70-9 > VAYN01. The sequence continues at coordinate 17,639 of JBIOWB010000085.1, read as the reverse complement.
CAAAGATGTTGGGGTAGTGACACGCCCAGCGTACAAATAAGCTAGGACGCGATATGGCGTTTGAACGGCTCCAAGAAACGACAGGAAATGGCTTTCCAGAGCGGCTTAGAGCGGCAATGAGCCTTCGCGGCTATAGCCAGCGCAAACTGGCAGAGGAAGTAGGAGCGTCCAAACAATCTGTGACGAATTGGACGCAGGGCCACAACGAGCCTAGCCTTCGCCATCTCCGCCGCATCTCGCGGGTGCTCGGCGTCCCTTTGGCCGAGCTCCTGGAAGGCGATCGATCCGGGGAGGGCCGCGCCGCGGAGTTGTTACAAGAACTGGCCGCCACCCCTATCAGACCGGCGGTGCAGGCCCTCACCGAGTCTGCGCCTGACCTTCTCGACCTTCTATCGCGTGCGGAAAGCTACGTGAGGGAGTTGGAGCATGCGAGTGAAAACCGTCCCCGAGCCGGGTAGAAGCCGGACCTATACTTCGCGGTCCAAACTAGGTTCGGGAGCTTCTCTTGCAGCAGATGCAGATCTATGGCGTCAGCTTCGACATGGTCGGCAAGCAGCCGATCGTGTTGCTGAAGACCGTGGACGGGAACCGCTTCCTGCCGATCTGGATCGGCCATCCCGAGGCGGCGGCGATCCTGATGAAGCTGCAGGGCGCCTCGACGCCGCGGCCGATGACCCACGACCTGCTCTCCGACGTGCTCGAGAACCTCGACGCGAAGTGCGAGCGGGTGGCGGTGACCGAACTGCGCGACAACACCTTCTACGCCTCGATCACGGTCTCGATCAACGGCTCCGAAGTCGAGATCGACTCCCGCCCCTCCGACGCCCTCGCCCTCGCGGTCCGCGTCGCGGCGCCGATCTTCGCGGCCGAGGAGGTGATCGAGGAGTCGGCGATCGAGTTCGAGCACGAGGTCGAGGACACCGAGGAGGTCGTCGACAAGTTCAAAGAGTTCCTCGACGAGGTCACCCCGGAAGACTTTGCGCAAGGCGACTCCTAAGCCGTCGCCGGCTTAAGCGCCAAATCGAGAATCCGCTCGACCAGCTGCTCGAACGACAGCCCCGCTGCCTCGGCCGCCTGCGGGAGCAGGCTGGTGTCGGTGAGGCCGGGGATCGCGTTTGCCTCCAGCAGCCACGGGCCCTCCGCGCCGAGGATCAGGTCGACGCGGGCAAAACCGGTGCAGCCGAGGGCACGGTATGTGGCGAGGGCTGCCTCGGTGACGGCGCGCTCCTCCTCGGCGCTCAGCTCGGCCGGGCAGACGAAGCGGGTGCGGCCGATTTCGTAGCGCGCCTCGAAGTCGTAGCGGTCGCCCTCGAGCAGGATCGCCTCGACCACCGGCAGTGCCTCGTCGCCGAGGATGCTGACCGCAAGCTCGCGCCCGTCGACGAAGCGCTCGAGCAGGACGCGGTCGTCATAGCTGAAGGCGGAGACGAGGGCCTGCGGCACCTCGCCGGGCGAGCGGGCGAACTTGACCCCCAGCGAGGAGCCGCCGCGGCTGGGCTTGACGACGAGGGGGAAGCCGAGCGTCTCCTCCAGTCGGCCCAGCGCGTCGGCGGCGCCGAACTCGCGGAAGGCGGTCTGGTTGAAGGCGAACCAGTCGGGGGTGGGGAGGCCCGCCTCGTCGATCGCGTCCTTGGCCTGAACCTTGTCCATGCAGCGGGCACAGGCCGCCGCGCCGGGCCCGGTGAAGGGGACGCCGAGGATCTCCAGCAGCTCCTGGACGGTGCCGTCCTCGCCGCCGGCGCCGTGCATGGCGACGAAGGCGACCTCGGGGCGCTCGGCGACCAGGCGCTTGACCAGGTCGGGGCCGACGTCGATCGCCAGCACCTCGTGCCCGAGCCGCTCCAGCGCGTCCTCGACCCGCGCCCCCGAGCGCAGCGAGACGCCGCGCTCCAACGACCGGCCGCCCTTGAGGACCGCGACCTTCACGCTTCGCCCGCCTTGCGGAACGGCAGCACGTTCGGCTCCGGCTCCGCGGCCGGCTCGGGCAGGCGCTGTTCGCCGGTCAGCGTCCCGTAGAGCTCGACCTGCTCAGCGATCACCTTGCCGATCCGCCGCACCCCCTCGCGGATTTCGTCCTCGTCGACGCCGGAGAAGTTGAGCCGCATCGAGTGGGTGCCGCGGCCGTCGACGTAGGCGCCCTGGCCGGGGACGAAGGCGACGTCGGCGCGCAGCGCCTTCGCCAGCAGATCGTTGGTGTCGATGTAGTCGGGCAGGGTCGCCCAGATGAAGAGCCCGCCCTCCGGTTCGGTCCAGGTCGCCTCGGCGGGGAAATGCGTCCGCAGCGCCTCGAGCATGACGTCGCGGCGGCTGCGGTAGAGCTCGACCAGGTCGTCGATGTAGTGCTGCCAGCGCCGTTCGGCGAAGTACTCGCGGACGAAGTACTGGGTCAGGGTCGAGGTGCAGAGGTCGGCGGCCTGCTTGCCGAGGACGATCTTCTCCATCACCGGCGGCGGCGCCACCGCCCAGCCCAACCGGATCCCGGGGGAGAGGATCTTCGAGAAGGTGCCGAGGTAGATGACGAAGTCGCCGCCGTCGAGCTGGTAGAGAGGTGGCATCGGCTCGCCGCTGTAGCGCAGGAGGCCATAGGGGTTGTCCTCGACGACGAGGATTTCCTCCTCGCGCGCCAGCTCGACCAGGCGCCGGCGCCGCTCCAGCGAGAGCGTCACCCCGGCCGGGTTCTGAAAGCTGGGGACCGAGTAGATGAATTTGGGCTTGCGCCCTTCCGCCCGCAGCTCGCCGAGCAGCTTTTCGAGCACGTCGATCCGCATTCCGTCCTCGTCGCATTCGACCTGGATCACGTCGGCCTGGTAGCTGCAGAAGACCGGGACCGCGCCGGGGTAGGTGGGCGCCTCGCAGATGACGACGTCGCCGGGGTCGACCAGGGTCTTGCAGACGAGGTCGATCGCCTGCTGGCCGCCGGTGGTGACGATGATGTCGTCGGGGTCGGGGAGCATGCCCTCGGCGCCCATCACCTCGAGGATGCAGTCCTTGGTCTCCTCGAAACCCTCGGTCGGCCCGTACTGGAGCGCTTTCGCCGCCGACTCCTGGGCGATCCGAGTCATCTGCGCGGCGAAGCTCTGCGGCGGGAAGGTCGAGGTGTCGGGAAGGCCGCCGGCGAGGGAGATGACTTCGGGCCGGGCGGTGATCGCCATCAGGTCCCGCATCGCCGAGGAGCGCATCACCCCGGTCCGCTCGGCGAAGAGGCCGGCGTAGCGCTCGAGGTCGCGGGTACCGGCGTGGGAGCGTCTTCTGTGGGTCGGCTCGGGCACTTCGCTCATCCGTGAAGTGTGGCGGATCGACGCGCGGCCGCCGCGGCGGTTAGGTTTTCGCACGTGGAGATTCTCACCGACCTCGGCATCGGCATCGCGATCGGCATGCTCGCCGGCACCGCCGGCACCCATGGCTCCGCCCGCGGGCGGATGACGATCCTGGCCGCGGTGATCGGCCTCGTCGCCGGCTTCCTGATCGACGGGGCGGTCGGGGCTTTGTTGGCCGCGGCCGGGGCTGCCCTCGGCTGCATCGTCCTCAGCGACGTCGTCTACGGCGCCAGCCGCCGCGAGGGAAGCGGCTCCGGCGCGCTCGCTTTCCTCGTCGTCCTGGCCGCGTTGATCGTCATCGCGATCTCGCTCTTCGTCGCGCCCGTGGTCGTCGTCTTCGCCCTGGCGCTGATCTGGCTCGCCGTCTCCCGCCACCGCCGCGCCCAGCGCAAGCACGCGGGCCTCCGCGTTCTCCGTTAACGACGCCGGTCGCCGGGCATCATTCGGACCATGGCTTCCCCGAAGAAGCTCGTCCTCGCCTATGTCGACTCGCTGCGCACCGACATGCTCGAGCGGGCGGTCGCCGAGGGTCGCGCGCCGACCTTCGCGGCCCTGATCGAGCGCGGCGTCCTCGTCCCCGACTGCGTCTCCAGCTTCCCCTCGGTCACCCCGGTCGCCTGCGCGGAGATGGTCACCGGGGTCGGCGCCGATCGCCACTGGATCAGCGGCATGAACTGGTACCACCGGCTCGAGCGGCGCTACGTCGAGTACGGCTCCTCGCTGGAGGCGACGCGCGCCTTCGGTGTCTTCCGTGCCCTCTACGACCTCGTCTACAACATGAACCTCGGCCACCTCAGCCCGGAGGTGGAGACGCTGTTCGAGAGCCTCGAAGACGCCGGCGCCCGCACCGCCTGCACGCCGTTCCTGATCTACCGCGGCCGCCGCCGCCACGAGGTCTCGCTCGACGGCCTGCTGCGGCGCGCGGTCGACGCGACGCGGCTCAAGTTCCACCACCACACCTGGGGACCGACCGACCTCTTCTACGGCGATCTCTACGCCAGCCGGGAGGTGCCCTGCCGCTCGACCTCGATCCCCGGCAACCGCGATGGCTACGCCGCCTGCTGCGCGGCCGAGCTGCTGCGCCAGGACCGCTACGACTTCCTGCTGCTCTCGCTGCCCGACAACGACCACTACTCGCACCACCACGGGCCGGAGGCGAGCGTCGAGTCGATCGCCAAGGCGGACGCCTGCTTCGCGACCTACGCCGAGGAGGCGGGCGGGCTCGACGAGTTCCTCGCGACCCACGCGGCGATCCTGCTCGCCGATCACGCGCAGAGCGACGTCCACCGCGGCCTGCCGCTGGCCGAGCTGCTGAGCACGGAGTGGTCGGTGCTGCAGCCCTCCGAGGAGCGGCCGGAGCGGGCGCAGCTGGCGGTCAGCCCCACCGGCCGCGCCGCCCACGTCTACCTGCTGCCGGGCGAGGGCGAGCGGGCCGCGCCGGCCGAGGTGGCGGCGCGGCTCGGGGTGATCGAGGGGGTCGACCTGGTCTGCCGCTTGGAGGGAGCCGACGGGATGCCGTTGCGGCGCGAGAGCCCCGGCATGCCATTCGCAGGCAGCGAGTGGGCGGTGGTCGAACGGGGAGACTGCGCGCTGCGCTTCCGCCCCGGTGGCGAGGTCGCCGACCTGCGCGGCGGCAGCTGGGAGGTCGAGGGGGACCCGGCCGCGCTGGAGGCCTCGATCGAGGACGGACGGCTCGCCAGCGAGATCTATCCCGACCCGCTGGCGCGGGTCTGGTCGGGGCTGACGGCGCCGCACTCGGGAGACTTCGTCGTCTCGCTCGCGCCCGGCTTCGAGGCGGTCGACTGGGGCGGCGTCTCCCACGCCGGCGGCGGCAGCCACGGCGCCCTGCATGCCGACGACTCGCTCGGGCCGCTGCTCTTCGTCGGCTGCGGCCCCGAGTCGGCCGAGGAGCGGGAGCAGTGGACGTTGCGCGACGTCGCCCCGGTTGTCCTCGATCACTTCGGGGTGGGGCGGGACGAGTGAGGGACGTGAGCGCAGTGGGCGGCGGGTCCTGTGGGGGGGAGGGGACGCCTGCGCTGGATGCTCGGAGTCCCCTCCCCCCGCCACCCACCGCAGTTGCGTTGGCGTTTCTCGTCGTCGCGCTGGCGGTGGCAGCTATGGGCGCGCCCCCTGCGCTTGCTGGAAGTCAGCTCATCTCGCGAAGCGAAGCGGTCGCGATCGCCGACCGGGACTCGAAGGTCCTGGAGGAGAAGCGCGACCACCCGCACCTCGGGCCAAGCGCGGACCGGGAGGACGGGCACTGGGAAGTGGCCTACTTCGAAGGGGGCGAGGAGCTGGCCCTGGTCGTCGTCGATCCCAGCAGCGGCGAGGTGCTCGAGTCCTGGACCGGCCACCAGATCGCCTGGAAGATGGCCCGGGGCTACTCCGGCGCCTTCGGCCACAAGCTGAACGCGCCTTACATCTTCCTGCCCCTCTGCGCGATCTTCCTGCTCGGCCTCGTCGACTGGCGGCGGCTTCGGCGGGTCGCCAACCTCGACCTCCTCGTCCTGCTCGGCTTCGGCGTCTCCCACTTCTTCTTCAACCGGGCCGAGATCGGCGTCTCGGTCCCGCTCGTCTACCCGGTGTTGGTCTACCTGCTCGGGCGCAGCCTCTGGATCGGTTTGCGGGGGAGGGGAGAGGGGCTGCGGCCGGTCTGGCCGGCGATGTGGATGGTTGTCGCGGCGCTCTTCCTGATGGGCTTCCGGGTCGGGCTCAACGTCGCCGACGCGGGGGCGATCGACGTCGGCTACGCCGGCGTGGTCGGCGCCGACCGGATCGCCCACGGGGAGCCGATCTACGCCAACTTCCCCTCCGACGTCTCGCAGGGCGACACCTACGGCCCGGTCAACTACCTGGCCTACGTCCCCTTCGAGCGGATCTGGCCCTGGTCGGGCAGCTGGGACGACCTGCCGGCGGCCCACGCCGCCTCGGTCGTCTTCGACGTCACCGCCTTCGTCCTCCTGCTCCTGCTCGGGATCCGCATCCGGCCTGGGCCCGAAGGCCAGCGCCTCGCCGCGACCCTCGCCTTCGGCTGGGCCGCCTACCCCTACACCGCCTACGTCCTCGAGTCGAACTCGAACGACACGCTGATAGCCGCCTTGCTCGTGGCAACGCTCGTCTTAGCTGCCAGACCATTGGCTCGGGGAGCCGTGCTCGCCGCCGCGACCTGGGCCAAGTTCGTATCTGCCCCGCTCGCCCCCATGTACCTGACCTACCGAAACGGCCCGAGTTCGGCGGAGGGTGTTCGAGCACGACCCCGCGCGCAGGACACCCTCCGCCGCCCAGCGCTTCTGTTCATCCTCGGCTTCCTCCTGGTGTCAGTCGCCGTCATGACCTGGCCCGCGATCGACCCAGGACTGAAGACGTTCTACAACCGCACGATCGCCACCCAGGCAGGCCGCTCCTCCCCTTTCAGCATCTGGGGCCAAGCCCCCTCACTGGAACCCCTACGCATCGTGCTCCTGGCCGGAACCGGAGTTCTATCGCTCCTCTTCGCGTTCATCCCCAAACGCAAGAACCTGGCCGAGCTCGCGTCCCTCTCGGCTGCGCTTCTGATCGCCCTGCAGCTGACCCTTCACCACTGGTTCTACCTCTACATCGTCTGGTGGTTCCCGCTGTTACTCGTAGCAATGGCGGCGATCGAGAAGGGACCCCAACTCCGCGGCTCGAGCCCTAGGACGAACCAGCAGGCACCATCACCTGCTCAAACGAGTCGGCAAGTCCCCGGTCATTGACGTCGACGACCGCCCCCATCACCCAGACGTCCTCCTCCGCCGTTTCGAACCGCGTCGGCATCTGCGTGATCAGCGAGCGCAGCGCCTGCTCGGGCTTGACCCCCAACACGCTCGTCCGCGAGCCGGTCATGCCGACGTCGGAGATGAAGGCGGTGCCGCCGGGGAGGACGCGGCCGTCGGCGGTGGGGACGTGGGTGTGGGTGCCGAAGACGGCGGCGACGCGGCCGTCGAGGTGCCAGCCCATCGCCACCTTCTCGCTGGTCACTTCGGCGTGGAAGTCGACGATCGTCGCGTCGGCGTCGTGGTGGTCGAGGATCGAGTCGACGGTGTCGAAGGGGGAGCGGGCGACGCGGAGGCCGACGCCGCCGCTGAGGTTGACCACCCGCACCTTCATCCCGCCCGCCTCGAAGACGCCATGGCCGCGACCGGGGTTCGCCTGCGGGTAGTTGGCCGGCCGCAGGACCCGCTCCTCGCGGTCGAGGAACTCGTAGGCCTCGCGGTGGCGGTAGACGTGGTTGCCGCTGGTGATCACGTCGGCGCCGGAGCCGAAGAGGTCGTTGGCGGTGCGCTCGGTGATCCCGACCCCGCCGGCCGAGTTCTCGCCGTTGACGACCATCAGGTCGGGTGCGTAGCGCTCGCGCAGCTGGGGCATCGTCTCCCGCAGCCCCTGTCGGCCGGGGCTCCCGACCACGTCGCCGATGAAAAGAACCCGCATTGCGCTGACCCTATCTGCGAGATTGACTCAGGTGGTCAACCCAGAAGAGATGGCGCCGATCTTGAAGCGGGCCCTGGAGTACCCCTATGCGACGCTCGAGCGCTCCTACCTCTACCGGAACGGGGTCGCCGACGAGCTCCCGCACGATCTCAATCTCGATGACCGCGCGCCGCTGCTCGCCTACGGCGCCAACGCCGCCCCCGAGGCGCTGGCTTACAAGCTCGCGTCGTTGCCGACGGAGGAGATGCCGGTGCTGCAAGCCGAGCTGGAGGGCTTCGACGTCGTCTACTCCGCCCATGTCTCTCCCTACGGGGCGGTGCCGGCGACGTTGAAGGAAAGCCCGGGAACGAGTGCCCCGGTCTTCGTCGCCTTCCCCAATCCGGGGCAGCTGGCGTTGCTGACCGCATACGAGCTCAACTACGACCTGGTGACGCTGAACGGGGTCTCCTGCCGGCTCGGAGACGGGACGGCGGTGAAGGAGCTCGCCGCCTACCGAAGCATCCACGGCTGTCTCTCGCTCGGTGGAAGCGAGGTGGCGCTGGCGGCGGTGCGCTCGGTCGGCCGCACCCTCCCCGAGCTCGACGAGCCCGCGGTGCTCGAGCGCGTCCGCGCGCACCTCGAGCCGGAGGTCCCGCTGGAGGAGCTCATCCGTCTCTGCATCGATCGTGGGGGGGTCAGACCGCTGCCACCGTTGACTTAGGTACCTCTGAGTACTTAGGGTTGCGGAAGATGCCGACGAAACCGCTCGACCCGATCTTCGTTCTCGACTCCCGCGAGAAGTTCCAGCCGCTCGCGGTCGAGAGCGTCGAGGCGGTGGAAGGGGCTGCCCTGATCGAAAGCGGCGGGACGCGGGTGGACCTGCGGTTGAAGGACCTCCCCGAGAAGGGCGGCTGGATGGATTTCCCGCCGCACCCGGAGAGCTACGAGCCGGAGCTGCGCTCCGATTTCGGCCGGGTGGGTTACCGGCGCGAGCAGAAAGGCGGCGGCCTCACCTGGGTCCAGTACTGGCTCTGGTACATCCACAACCCGAAGCGCTTCGTCGTCGCCGGCGACCACGAGGGCGATTGGGAGTTCGTCCAGGTCGCCTACGCGGGTGAGACGCCCGTCTGCATGACCCTCTCCCAGCACCACTCGGGCGGCGCCCGGATGTGGTGGAACGTGAAGAAGCGTGAAGACGACAAGCGGCCGCTTGTCTACGTCGCCCGCGATTCCCACGCCAACTTCTTTCGCCCGATCGACGAAATCCCCGAGTTCGGCGACGAGGCCGACGGCAAGGGCGAGCAGCTCGACGACATCACGTGGACAGATTTCGGCGACTGGGCAACCTGGGCCGGCCGCTGGGGACATTCGAGCGGTCCCGGCCGATCGCCGCAGTCGCCTGGCTGCCAGGGCGACCGCTGGAGCGCCCCGCACCGCTACCACACCACCTCGCGGATCCAGCTCTAGTCAGACCGCGGTGAAGCGCCGCAGCGCCAACCGCGCGATCGCGGCGTAGGCGAGGAAGAGGATCGCCAGGTGGAGCAGGGGGCCGCCGATCCCCGGCCCGGCCTCGTCGAGCGCGGCGGCGATCGCCTGCAGCGCCGGCTTGAAGGGGAAGAGCGCGGTGAAGCAGCGGATCGCGTCGAAGACCGTGGGGCTGACCGCGCCGGAGGGGACGAGCGAGAGGAAGGCGACCGGGAGGGTGACCATGAAGGCCGACAGAGAGACCGCCCGCACTTCGCGCGCCGCCGCCCCAAGCGCCGCGCCGGCAGCGCCCAACGCTGCCCCGGCGACGAGGATCGCCGCCAGCCAGAGCCCGACGCGGCCCAGTTCCAACGGGACGAAAATTCGCATCCCGAACAGCATCAGCAGGGTCACGACCAGTCCAATGGCGGTCCCCAGCAGGATCTTCTCGCCGAGCAGGCCGTTGGTGGAGACAAGCCCCCGGGTCAGGCGCGGGAAGGCGTTCTCCTCCCGCTCCAGCGCCAGCGACCCCGCGACCAGGAGGACGACGACGAAGGCGAGGGTGAGGGTCGCGGCGACCGCGATCGCGAAGATTTCCAGCGGCGGGCTCTCGCCGCCGACCACGACCTTGTCGACCTTGATCGGCTGGGCAAGGCGGGCGATCAGCGGCTTGGCGACGTCGAGATTGTCGCGCGCCTGGGTGGCGAACTTGGTCACTTCCTTCAACGACGGCTGCAGCCCCCTCGGCAACGCCGGCGTGACCGCTTCGAGGATCCGGGCGCTCGCTCGCAGGCCGAGGATGCGGAAGCTGCCGCCGAGCGCTTCGAACTCGCCGCCGTTGACGATCAGGTCGAGATAGCGGCCGCCTTCCGAGCCGATCCGCCGCGCGACCGCCAGGTTCGCCTGGGCCAAGAGCGTCGTGATCCGGTCGTCGACCAGTTCCGCCTTGACCGCGTTTTCCTCGTTGACGAGGACTTCGACTTCCGGCACCCCCGGGGTCAGGGTCGAGAGCGAGTTGATCTTGTTGACGAGGTTGGCGGGGAGAACCAGCGCCGCCAAAGCGTCCCCCGACCTCACCCTCTCTTCTGCCTCGTTGCGATCGGAGACGAAGATGCACTCGACCCGCTTGCAGATTCTGTCTTTCACGTTCGCCTGCGGCAGCTTCTGGCCGCCGACCATGATTCGCGTCCCCGCCGGCACTTCGTTCAAGAAGGCGACGCGCGGCCTTTCCGGTCCGCGCGAGATCGCGAAGCCGACCAGGACCGCGATCAGGACCGGGTAGACGACCAGCAGCACCGCCTGCAGCGGCGAGCGCCGCAGGATCTGCAGATCCTTCAGCAGCAGCCAGCGCACGCCCCGCATCAGTGCCCCCGGTGGTGGAGGTAGGCGACGAAAGCGGTCTCGAAGTCGCGATCGGCGGCCTCGGGCGCCTCGGTGCGGACCGCTTTGCGCAGGTCGTCGGGCGAGCCGTCGAAGAGCGCCTCGCCGTCGGCGAGGACGAGCAGGCGACCGCCGTAGCGCTCGGCCTCCTGGATGTCGTGAGTGGAGAAGATGACGGTGGTGCCGCGGCCGGCGAGGGCGGAGACGAACCCCCAGAGGCGCGCGCGCTGGCGCGGGTCGAGGCCGACGCTCGGCTCGTCCAGCAGCAGCACCGCCGGCCGCGAGAGCAGTCCGATCGCGATGTTGATCCGCTGCTGGTTGCCGCCGGAGAGGCGAGCGACGATCTCACCCCGCCGCTCGCGCAACCCGGTCAGCTCGAGCATCTCCTCGACCGAGGCGCGCGGGTCCTCGTGTCCCTCCAACCGCGCGAACAGCAGCAGGTTCTCGTCCACCGTCAGTCGCCGGTAGAGCGCCGCCTGCTGCGGCACCCAACCGACCTCGCCGTTCGCCGAGCTGACGTCACCCTCATCTGGTTTCGAGATCCCCGCAAGGATCGACAGCAAGGTCGTCTTCCCGGCGCCATTGGGCCCGATGATCGCCACCTGCTCTCCCGGAGCTGCCTCAAAAGAGACCCCCCGCAGAGCCTCCCTCCCTCCAAACCGCTTGACGACTCCCGTGGCCCGCACGCGGGAACCGTACTGGGCGGCTTGGGGAGGGAAGGGGGTATCCCGTACGGACACTCCCCAAAGCGAGCGAAGCGAGCGCGTCCGGTAGGGGTACCCCCTTCCCTCCCCTAAACTCGGCCCCGATGTCCTTCCCCAGTACGCGCATGCGCCGGCTGCGGCGCACCGACACGCTGCGCGGGCTTGTGCGCGAGACGGAGCTTTCCCCAGCGCATCTGATCCAGCCCGCGTTCGTCGTGGCGGGGGAGGGCGTGCGCGAGGAGGTGCCCTCGATGCCGGGGATCGAGCGCTTCTCGATCAACAACCTCGTCGAGGAGGCGGGGGAGATCCTGGAGGCGGGGATCGGCGCCCTGATGCTGTTCGGTGTCCCGGCGACCAAGGACGAAGTCGGCTCCGGCGCCTACGACGACGAGGGGATCGTGCAGCTGGCGGTGCGGGCGCTGAGGGAGGCGCACCCGGACCTGGTCGTGATCACCGACGTCTGCCTCTGCGAGTACACGACGCACGGCCACTGCGGGGTGACGCGCGAGGGCAGCCGCGAGGTCGACAACGACCTCACCGTCGAGCTGCTGGCGAAAACCGCGATCTCCCATGCCGAGGCCGGCGCCGACGCGGTCGCGCCGAGCGACATGATGGACGGCCGGATCGGCTCGATCCGATACCAGCTCGACGAGGAGGGCCACCCGAACGTCCCGATCGTCGCCTACAGCGCCAAGTACGCCTCCGCCTACTACGGGCCATTCCGTGATGCCGCCTCCTCGACGCCGGAATTCGGCGACCGCCGCGGCTACCAGATGGATCCGGCCAACGCCGCCGAAGCGGTGCGCGAGGCCGAGCTCGACCTCGACGAGGGCGCCGACATGCTGGTGGTGAAGCCGGCGCTCCCCTACCTCGACGTCGTGCGGCGGGTCAAAGAGGCGACCGGCGCCCCAGTCGCCGCCTACCACGTCTCCGGCGAGTACTCGATGCTGAAGGCGGCCGCCGCCAACGGCTGGATCGACGAGCGCGCCGCCGTGGTCGAGGCGCTGACCTCGATCCGCCGCGCCGGCGCCGACGCGATCGTCACCTACTACGCGAAGGAGGCGGCGGGTTGGCTTCGGTGAAGGTGCCGCAGTCGAAGGCGCGCAGCCGCAAGGACGGCTCCGCGATCCCGCTCGACGAGACCGACAAGCGGTTGATGAACCTGCTGCAGTCGAGCTTCCCGCTCGACCCGGAGCCGTTCGCGCTCGTCGCCTCCGAGGCGGAGCTGGAGCTCGACGACGTGCTCGCCCGCACCCAGCGCCTGCTCGACGGCCGGATCATCCGCGAGATCACGCCGATCTTCGACACCCGCGCGCTCGGCTACGAGTCGATGCTGGTGGCGGCCAAAGTCGACGCCGAGCACCCGCAGCGGGCGGCGCGGATCGTCAACGCCCACCCCGGCGTTTCCCACAACTACCTGCGCACCCACGACTTCAACCTCTGGTTCACGATCGCCACCCCGCCCGACTCGAGGCTCGGCCTGAAGGGGACGCTGGAAGCGCTGATGGAGGAGACCGGGGCGGAGTCGATGCGGGAACTGCCGACCCTGACCCTGTTCAAGATCAACATGAACCTGGAGATGGAGAAGGGGACCGACGCGCTCGCGGCGCCGGTCGAAGCGGCGCCACCGCGCGAGCTGGAAGCGCAGCCCTACGACGAGGACGACATCGCCCTGATCCGTGCCCTGCAGGGGCCGATGGAGGCAGTGGCGCGCCCCTACGACGCCGCTGCAGCCGAGCTCGGGATCCCGACCGAGGAGATCCTCGACCGCCTGCGCGACATGGTCGACCGCAAGATCCTGCGCCGGGTGGCGGCGATCCTCTACCACCGCCGGGCCGGCTTCTCGGCCAACGGGATGGGCGTCTGGAAGGTGCCCGAGGACGAGATCTTCGAGGTCGGCTCGAAGATGGCCTCCTTCCGCGGCATCTCCCACTGCTATCAGCGGCCGACCTATGAGGACTGGCCCTACAGCGTCTTCACGATGGCCCACGGCCGCTCGAAGGAGGAGTGCGATGCGATCCTCGACTCGATCGCTGAGGAGTGCGGGATGGGTCCCGACGATCGCGCCACCCTCTACTCCTCGACCGAGTACAAGAAGATCCGCCTCCACTACTTCACCGAGGACTACGCCCGCTGGGAGTCCGAACATTCCTGACTCGGACGGTCTGTTCGAGCGCGCCCAGCATGTCCTGCCCGGAGGGGTGAACTCGCCGGTCCGGGCGATGCGGCAGATCGGCCGCGACCCGATCTTCGTCGAGCGCGGCGAAGGGGCCTGGCTGTTCGACGTCGAGGGCAACCGCTACCTCGACTGGGTCGGCTCGTGGGGGCCGATGATCCTCGGCCACGCCGAGCCCGCGGTCGTGGCGGCGGTGATCGAAGCGGCCAAGCGCGGCACCAGCTTCGGGGCGGCGACGCTGGCGGAGGTCCAGCTCGCCGAGGAGGTGGCGGCGCGGGTGCCCTCGGTGGAGATGGTGCGGATGACCAGCTCCGGCACCGAGGCGGCGATGAGCGCGGTGCGGCTGGCGCGGGCGGTGACCGGCCGCGAGGTGGTGGTCAAGTTCGCCGGGGCCTACCACGGCCACTCCGACGGCCTGCTCGCCGACGCCGGCTCCGGTCTGGCGACGCTCGGAGTGCCGGGGAGCCCGGGGGTGACCGCGGCGCAGGCGGCGGCGACCGCGGTGGTGCCGTGGAACGACCGTGAGGCGGTGAGCCGGGCGCTGAGGGAGCACGAGGTGGCGGCGCTGCTGGCCGAGCCGATCGCGGCGAACATGGGCGTGGTCCCGCCAGCCGAGGGCTTCCTCGAGTTCCTCCGCGAGGCGACCCGCGAGGCGGGCACGATGCTGGTCTTCGACGAGGTGATCACCGGCTTCCGCGTCGCCCGAGGCGGCGCTCAGGAGCTGTTCGGCGTCGAACCCGACCTGACGGTGATGGGCAAGGTGCTCGGCGGCGGCCTGCCGGCGGCGGCCTACGCCGGACCTCGCGAGCACATGGAACGAATCGCCCCTGCCGGCGACGTCTACCAGGCGGGAACGCTGTCGGGGAACCCGCTCGCGGTCGCGGCGGGGCTGGCGACGCTGGAGCAGCTCGACGCCGCCGCCTACGAACGGCTGGGAGCGCTGACCGACCGCCTCGCGCGGGGATTCGAGCAGCTGGTGGCGGACCGACCGCTGCAGGTCGCGTCGGCCCCCGGCCTGGCGACGCTCTTCTTCAGCGATGTCCCGGTGACCGACTTCGCCACCGCCACCGCCTGCGACACCGAGGCGCACGCCCGCTTCTGCCGGGCGATGCTCGAGCGCGGCGTCTACCCGCCACCGGCCCAGTACGAGGCATGGTTCGTCTCCCTCGCCCACGACGAGGCGACGATCGACCAGACCCTGGAAGCGGCTGCCGAGTCCCTCGACGAGGCGCTGCGATGACGAGCGGTCAATTCGACGCACCATGACCGTCGAGATGACCACTCGATCGCCCGGCGACGTGCTCCAGGCTCTCGCCGACCAGCTCCGCGCCGAGGAGACGCCGATCACCCCACATGTGGTCGACCCGGCCGAGCTGCCGGAGCTCGGCGAACTCGCCGCCGCCGGACCCGGCGCCGCCGCGGCGCCCGCCGAGTACGCCCTCGTCGTCGAGGCGGTCCGCGAGGGCTACCTCCTCCACTACGAGCAGCCTCGCCTCCTCGCCGGCCACGACTCCGACCTCGCCCTCCTCGCCGGCGACTACCTCTACGCCCTCGGCCTCGACCGCCTCGCCGCCCTCAACGACCCCCGCGCCGTCGCCATCCTCTCCGACCTGATCAGCGACTGCGCCCGTTTTCAGGCCGAGGGTGACACCGACCCGCTCCCGGACCTGTGGAAGGCTGCTGCTAAGTCGCTCGCTTTCCCCCGATAGCTGGGAAGAATTTCCCCAGCCACTGGAGTTTCTGAGCTACTATCTGTTAGTCGGGAAACCGACAAACTTTTGTTGGGCCCCCTCTGGGGGCCCTTTTTTTGGCGCTGACGGCATCGGACGGAAGCGCTATCTTCCGTCTCGGCGCTGGCCTTCAGCGCTGTTGGTGAGCCTCCAGTGGAGGCTCTTTTCATATGTAGAGGATGGGGAATGGATCGCAGCGCGATCTTCGTAGACGCGGGGTATCTTCTCGCCGCTGGCGGATTGCTGACCTGCGGCACGATCAGTCGCGCCGCCTTCAAATGCGATTACGCTGGCTTGACCACGAAGCTTGCTAATTGGGTAGAGGACCACAATGATGGCCGATTGAGTTGCCTGCGGACGTACTGGTACGACGGAGCAGTCAATGCGGTGCCGACCGCGGATCATGAGCGGATTGGCGGCCTCCCATATGTCAAGGTTCGATTGGGCCGCATCATCAAAGGCGAACAGAAGGGCGTCGATGCCTTGATCTATCGCGACCTCATGACCCTCGCACGGGAGCGGGCCATCAACTGCGCGTATCTCGTTTCTGGAGATGAGGATCTTCGGGAGGGGGTGGTCGCCGCCCAAGACATGGGAGTCCAGGTTGTTCTTTTGGGGGTCCCGGGAAGTCGATCCAATCAGTCGGCCGCACTGATCCGAGAGGCCGATGAGCATGTCGTCCTGCCAAAGGATCATTGGGAGGAGCACTTCATCGCCAAAGCGCAGGAAGTTCTTCCCACGCAGGACCCCCCGACTCCAGCGGCAGCGCAGACTGCCGGCCGTGTGTTTGCTGCTGCTTGGGCAAAGAAGGCGACGCCCGAAGACCTCGATGCACTGCTGGCTGAGAAGCCTCGCATACCTCGCGAGTTAGATGCAGAACTTCTTCTTGAGGCAGAAAAAGGCGTCGGGCCACTACCAGATTCCGAGCAGGATCTACGGCGAGAGATGCGCGCCGCGTTCTGGACCGGCCTCAAAGACGCCAAGGATGTCCGGACGCCTGCCTGAGGACATCTCAGGCATCTCGACTGTGACGCAGGTCACAGCCCCTAAGCAATAGACTTCGTCGCCCTACGCGAATCGATTGTGGCTGAGGACGCGAAACAGGTGAACGGGGTCTCCGACGCCCCCCAGCAGGAGCGGGCGAAGCCCGACCCTCCCGGCTATTTCGAGGGGGAGTCGATGACGCGCCGCCGCGCCTTCACGGTCGGCGCCCAGGCGCTGGGCGGGCTGGCCGGCGCGGCTATCGTGCTGCCGGCCGTCGGCTTCGCGGTTGCGCCGATCTTCCACCGCGGCAAGGAGCGCTGGGAGGCGGTCGGACCGGTCTCCGACTTCGTCGAAGACACCTACCGCCAGGTTGTCTTCACCGAGACCGAGGGGATCGGCGACGCCGGCAAGACCACCGCCTACGTCCGCAAAAGCTCCGAAGAGCTCGGCGAAGAACCCGGCAAGTTCGTCGCCGTCTCCAACCGCTGCGCCCACCTCGGTTGCCCGGTCCGCTTCGTCGAGGCTGCCGGCAACTTCATCTGCCCCTGCCACGGCGGCGTCTACGACTTCCAGGGCAAGCGGATCGGCGGCCCGCCGGTGCGCCCGCTGGACCAGTTCCAGACCCGTCTCCGCAACGGCCAGGTCGAGGTCGGCCCCCGTTACAGCGTCACCAACCAGATGGAGCCTGTCCGCGCCCGCGATCCCGGCGAGTTCACCGGCGGGATCTGGGAATACCTCTACCCGCCGCGACCCTCTACCTTCCCGCCGCCCTGATGCCAAAAATTCCCGTGCCCAAAATCCCGGATGCAGTCGTCCCGCCGCCGCTGCGCAAACCCGGCAAGCCGGGTGCTGCCGGCACCCCAAAGGGGCAGGCGCCGGAGGACCTGAAGACTGCTCCGCCGGAGCGGCAGTCGCACGGCGAAAAACTGCTCGACCGCGGCAAGGAGGCGCCGATCGACGCCCTCGCCTGGGTCGACCAGCGGCTCGCCGCCAGCGGCTTCCTCACCGGCATGCTCTACCGCAAGGTGCCGAAGGGGACCAACTGGTTCTACACGCTCGGCTCGGCGACGCTCTTCGCCTTCATCGTCCAGGCCGTGACCGGCGTCTTCCTGGCGATGTACTACACGCCCTCGGCCACCCAGGCCTACGCCTCGATCGCCCACATCAACAACGACGTCCCGCTGGGCCAGTTCGTGCACGGGATGCACAAGTGGGGCTCGAGCGTGATGGTGATCCTGATCTTCCTCCACATGGGCCGCACCTTCTTCTTCGGCGCCTACAAGTACCCGCGCGAGCTGAACTGGGTGATCGGCGTGGTGCTGCTGATCCTGACGATGACGATGGCCTTCACCGGCTACCTGCTGCCGTTCGACCAGCGCTCCTTCTGGGCCTCGATCGTCGGCATCAACATCAACGGCACCGGCCCGGTGGTGGGCCCGTACCTGAGCGACTTCCT
>JBIOWB010000084.1:0-4433 GCA_044868125.1 Solirubrobacterales bacterium | reverse complement strand
CTTCGATCGCTTCGGCCGCTTCGGCGGTCAGCCCGCCCGTTTCGTCGACGAAGACCTCGCGCAGCGGTTCGGGCAGGGAGCCCGGGTGGCCGCCCAGCCACAGCCCGGCGGCGAAGAGGGCCGCCAGCGCCACGGCGAGAGCCACGGCCCCGCGTGCTCTCACGGCCTCAGACCTTGAGGAAGCGCCGCAGCGTTACGCCCGAGCCGATCGTCGAGACGACGATCGAGGCGGCGAAGAGGATGACGATCAGCGCCGGGAAGCCGAGCGTCGAGTTGTTCTGCGCCGCCAGCACCCCGATCGAGTCGCTGAGGGGGTCGACGACGGTGATCTTGCCCAGCCACAGGATCAGTATGGCCAGCAGCCCTCCGGCGAAGCCGACGACCACGCCCTCGATCATGAACGGCCAGCGGATGAACCAGCGGGTGGCGCCGACCAGCCGCATCACCTCGACCTCGCGGCGTCGGGTGTAGATCGAGAGCCGGATCGTGTTGCCGACCAGCATCAGCGAGGCGAGGATCAGCAGCGCCGTTATCACCGTGAGGACGATCTTCAGCGCGCTCGTCACCTGCTCGATCTTCTCCGAGGACTGGGTGCGGTCGAAGGGGTTGGCGATGATCGAGTCGAACGGCTTGCCCTCGGTGCCGTTGGGGAAGACCTCGGCTTCGACCTTCGGCAGGTTGGCGGCGTCGTCGGCCTTGACTTCGTAGCTGTTGGGGAGCGGGTTGGTGTGCAGCTCTTCGACGATCGTCTTGTCGTCGAGTTCGCCCTTCAGCGTCTGCAGCGCTTCGTCCTTGGCGATGAAGGTGACTTCGGCGACGTGCGGCAGCGCTTCCAGCTTCTTCCCCAGCGCCGCGACTTCGGCTTTGGTCGCGTCGTCGTAGAGCGCGTACTGCACGTTCAGCTGGTCGCGCACTTCCTCGCTCTTGCCCTGCGCGGTCTGGAAGATCGGGATCAGCATCCCGAGCAGGACGACGGTGACGACCGTGGTCACGATTGCCGCGAGGGTCGGGGCGCCGTTGCGCTTCAGCGCGCGCAGGGCCTCCTGGAAGAAGAAGACGATCCGTCCCATCAGCTCAACTGGTCGTGGTCGCTGTGTCCGTTGGTGCGCGGCTCGCCTTCGGCGCCGACGCCCATCTCGGCCCGCATCCGCAGGCCGAATTCGGTCGTCGACTCCTCGGTGTAGCCGCCGCTGACCTCGTCGCGGACGACGCGGCCCTCATACAGCTCGACGACGCGCCGCTGCATGTTGTCCACCATCTCGCGATCGTGGGTGACGACGACGACGGTCGTGCCGGTCTTGTTGATCCGGTAGAGCAGTTGCATGATCCCGATCGAGGTGACCGGGTCGAGGTTTCCGCTCGGCTCGTCGGCCAACAGCAGCGGCGGGTGGTTGACGAAGGCGCGGGCGACGGAGACGCGCTGCTGCTCGCCGCCGGAGAGCTGGTCGGGGTAGCTGTGGAGCTTGGTCGAGAGACCGACCAGGCGCAGCGTCGCCGGCACCTGCTCGCGGATTTCGGCGCGGCTGGCGCCGATCACCTGCAGCGCGTAGGCGACGTTGTCGTAGACGGTGCGGTTGGGCAGGAGCTTGAAGTCCTGGAAGACGGTGCCGATGTTGCGGCGCAGCTGCGGGATCTTCTTCTCCGGCAGCTTGCCGATGTCCCGCCCGGCGATCTTGACCGAGCCTTCGGTCGCGGTGAGCTCGCGGATCAGCATCTTGATCAGCGTCGACTTGCCGCAGCCGGTCGGGCCGACGAGGAAGACGAACTCGCCGCGGCCGATCCCCAGCGAGATCCGGTCGAGCGCCATGTGGCCACCCGGGTAGACCTTGGTGACGTCGTTCAGCTCGATGATCGGGGCGCGCCGGCCGCGGGGGCGCCGCGGCTCGGGGTTGCCGCTGTCTCTCTTCTTCGATCTGCGCATGCGGGGGTGCCTTCTGCGAGGACAGGGTGACTCCTCCGGGTGCTCGACCCCGCAAGATCTCGCCCACGCAGGCGATCTTTCAGATCGTGTCGGGGACGGGTCGGCGAGCGGCGAGGCGCCGACGCTCGCCGGCGCGGCGGGCGGCGCCGAGGCGGTAGACGAAGAGCAGCGCGATCGGGGCACCGCTGCCGATCGCCCAGGCGAGGAAGAACGGTGAGCCGGTGTCGCTGCCGGCGCCGAGGGCGTGAACGAGGCCGAGCAGGTAGACGGCGATCGTCGCCCGGTGGGCCTGGCGCCAGAGCCCGGGGCCGATCCGGCCACGGAAGTAGAAGCTGAGGCCCAGCACGAGCGCCAGGTAGGCAGCAACGATCCCGATCCCGATCCAAAAGCGATGGAGGCCGATCGCGAACGGGATCGCGACCCCGGTCAGACCCGGCTGCAGCCAAGGGTCGGCGAGGATCCCGACGCCGTGGACACCGATCGCGATCAGGGCGGCGAGCGCGGTCTGCTCGTGCAGCGCTTTCAGGGTGCGGTTCAAGCCCGGCCGGCGCACCGGCCTCCCCGCCATCGTCAAGCCGAGGAAGACCGAGATCGTCACCAGGACGAAGGCGACGATGCCCGAGGAGCGGCTGACGATCCACCACCCGTGGGTGGCGATGGTGTGCGGGACCGTGGTGATCACGAGGAGCTGGTGACGACCGGCGGGACTTCTTCGACTTCGGGTTCGACGTATTCGACTTCCGGTTCCGGTTCCGGTTCGAGATATTCGGCTTCGGGTTCTTCCGGGTCGGGCGCTGCATCGGTCTGCGTTTCGACGATCGCCGGCTACGCCGGCTACGTTGCGGTGCGCCTTTCGCTCGCTATGCGACCAAAAGGCGCACCGCTCAGGGGAAGACCGTCTCGCCGGTCTCCTGGTCGACGACCGAGATCGCGACCGCGGGGCAGGCTTCGGCCGCTTCCATGATCAGGTCGTCGGGGCCGGTGCCGATGACGATGGCCGTGTCGTCGAGGCGGAAGACCTGCGGGGCGATCTCGACGCAGTCGCCGTGGGCGCTGCACTCGTCGGGGTCCACTACAGGCACGTAGGTCATGCCGGTGCCTCCTCCTGTTCGCGGGCGGCTCGGTGGCCCGCCTCGATTCGCTTGCGAAGGGCTGGGATCGCCCGCGGGCGGCCGACCGCCAGGCCGGCGACCGGCGCTCCGTCACGGACGAAGACGGCCTCGAAGTCGCGCGACGCGGGGTCCCCCTCGATCAGCACCGAGTCGGCCAGGTGCGGGTGGCCGACCGACTGGATGCGGACGCCGTACTGGTCGCTCCAGAAGCTCGGCAGCGGCGGCGTGCCTGGATCCTCGCCCAGCATCGCCTTCGCGGCGGCGGCGCCCTGCCAGGCGGCCGCGTCCCAGTGCTCCGTCCTCGCGTGGGCGCGGAAGCGGG
This sequence comes from Solirubrobacterales bacterium, assembly GCA_044868125.1. GTDB lineage: Bacteria > Actinomycetota > Thermoleophilia > Solirubrobacterales > 70-9 > VAYN01. The sequence goes on along the minus strand of JBIOWB010000084.1, from coordinate 1,078 downwards.
GGTCGAAGGGGATCGATGCGTCGCCGGCGGCGAAGACGTCCGGCAGGGCCGTGCGCCCGTGCGGGTCGACCTCCACCCCCCGCTCGCCCAGCCCGCTGCCACGCAGCCACTCCGTCGCCGGGACCGTCCCGATCCCAGCCACTACGACGTCGCACTCCACCTTCGTCCCGTCGGCGAGCAGCAGTTCCCCGACCCGGCGGTTGCCGCGGGCACCTTCGATCAGCGCCCCGGTCAGCAGCCGTGCGCCCTCCTCCAGGTGCAGGTCCGCGAACCAGCGGCCGAGCTCGGCACCGAGGATCGGCGCCAGCGGCACCTCCATCGCCTCGACGATGGTCACCTCGGCGCCAAGCCCGAGCGCCGTCGCCGCTACCTCCTGCCCGATGAACCCGGCGCCGACGAGCGCCAGCCTCACCCCCGGTGCCACCTCGGCTCTGAGCCGGCGGGCGTCGGCGAGGGTCCGGAGGTAGTGGACGTTTTCGAAGTCCTCGAGGAACGGCAGGCGCCGGGGGGAGCCGCCGCTGGCGATGAGGAGCTTGCCGTAGGGAGCCGGCTCACCCCCGGCGAGGAAGATCAGTTGAGCACCGGCATCGAGGCCCTCGGCCGGCGCCCCGAGCATCATCTCGACGGCGTTTTCCTCGTACCAGTCGGCAGGCCGAAAGGCGACGGTCTCCTCCTCGGCCGTCCCGGCAAGGACGGCCTTTGAGAGGGGCGGACGGTCATACGGGGCCTCGTTCTCGGCGCACAGAATCCGTACCGGACCTTCGTAGCCGCGCCGCCGCAGGGTCTCGGCGCAGCGCTGGCCGGCGAGTCCACCGCCCACAATGACAACGCCGTGATCGTTCATTACCCCTCCTCCAAAACCGGTTTTTGCGAACCCGCCGCAAGCAGGCGTGCCCGCGGGGGCGCGGCCTCGGCAAGCGGGGCGCCGACCGCCGACGAGCGAATAGCAGCGCTCATGAGTATCCGGTTCCGTCAGGTGACGTGCCTACATTCGTCTTGTGGCCCGGCCAGACTTCCCGCGCACCATCGTGGAGTTCCAAGAGCGGTTTCCCGACGAAGCAGCCTGCCTCGAGTATCT
>JBIOWB010000083.1:0-11636 GCA_044868125.1 Solirubrobacterales bacterium | reverse complement strand
ACAAAAGCGGGGAGTGTCGGGAGAGGGTCACCCGCTCCCCGAAGCGAGGCCGCGGCTGTTTACGTTCCGAGTTGTACGAACCGCATCTTCGATGGCAATCCGGTCCAAGCACTGGTGGAGGTGTCGGCTCGCGCTGGGAAGGCGGTGGTGATTCCCGACGACGTGGGGGGCAGTTGCTGTGGGTTGCCTTGGAGCTCGAAAGGGTTCGATGCGGCCCATCGGCATAAGGCGAATGAGATGGTGGAGCGCCTCTGGGAATGGAGTGCAGAAGGGGCGTTGCCGGTCGTGATCGACGCGGCCTCCTGCACGGGAGCGATCGCTGAACCGGGCGAGGGAATCCTCACGGAGGAGAACACGGAGCGGCTCGGGAAGCTGGAGATCGTCGATTCGGTTGACTGGGCGTTGCGGTTGCTTCCGGACCTCGAGATCGCTGAGAAGGTCGGCTCCGCCACCGCCCACCCGACCTGCGCCACCCGTCGTCTCGGCCTTGCACCCTCACTTCGAACCCTCGCCGAGGCCCTCGCCGACGACGTCTACATCGCTCCCTCGGCCACCTGCTGTGCCTTTGCCGGCGACCGCGGCATCACCCATCCCGAGCTGACCGCATCGGCCACCCGCCCACAGGTCGAAGAGCTCGCTGGCCGCCACTTCGATGCCCACCTCGCCAGCAACCGCACCTGCGAGATCGCGATGACTCGGGCCACCGGCGAGCCCTACGAGTCCCCCCTTGTCCTGCTGGAGCGGCTCACCCGAACTGCCTCAACCTCTACCCAGCCGAGATAGAGGTTGAGGCAGTTCGGGCCTCAGCCGCCCGCCCTGCCTCTGACGACGTCGACCGTCCCCGCGTCGATGTCGCGGACCAGCTCGCCGTATTTCGGTTCGCTCTCCATCCGCTTGTCGAGCAGCGGGTTGAGCAGGCCGCGGAAGGCCGAGACGTAGCGCCACCACTTGGGGACGAAGATCCGCGGCGCCTGTTCTTCGATCCCACGCACCAGGCCGGCGCCGGCCTCTTCGGGGCTGATCCGTTTCATCAGCCATTTCGGGCTCAGTTTTTCGACCCGTGGGGCGGTCTCCTGGGCGAAGGCGTCCTGAACGAGTTTCGTGTCGACCCAGCCGAAGTAGGCGACGCTGGCGCTGGCGCCGTGCGGTTTCAGCTCCACCCGCAGCGCCCGGCCGAGCGACTCGACCCCGGCCTTGGCGACCGCGTAGGGGGTGTTGCCGAAGCCGTTGGCGAAGGCGTAGACGGAGGAGACGACGACCATCTGGCCCTTGCGCTCGACGATCTGCGGCAGCGCCGCCCGCACCGTGCGCCAGACGCCGAGCATGTCGACCTCGAAGACCCGCTCCCACTCCTCGCCGGAGATGCCGCGCACGGTCGCGAACTGCTTCTGCGCGATCCCGGCGTTGGCGACCGCGACGTCGAGCCCGCCGAGCTTTTCGACGATCTCGGCGACGGCGTTCATCATCGCGCTCTGGTCGGTGACGTCGCCGCTGAGCCCGATCGCCCGCTCGCCGATCCGCTCCGCCGCGTCGCGCGCCTCGTCGGCGTCGAGGTCGAGCACAGCGACCGAGGCGCCGCGCAGGTGCATCTGCCGCGCCGTCTCGAAGCCGATGCCACGGGCTGCGCCGGTGACCAGCGCGACCTTGCCGTTGAGGTCGTAGCGATCCATCGGGCGGGACCCTATAGACCCCACCTAGAATCCTCAGCTTCATGCCCGGCTTCGAACCCGTCGACCCGAAGCAGTCCTTCCCCGAGCTGGAGGAGCGGATGCTCGCGCGCTGGCGCGAGGAGGGGGTCTTCGAGCGCTCGCTGGCCCAGCGCGAGGGCGCCCCGGTCTGGAGCTTCTATGAGGGCCCGCCGACCGCCAACGGCCGCCCCGGCTCCCACCACGTCCTCGCCCGCGTCTTCAAGGACGTCTACCCACGCTACAAGACGATGTGCGGGTTCCGGGTGCCGCGCAAGGCCGGCTGGGACTGCCACGGCCTGCCGGTCGAGCTCGAGGTCGAAAAGCAGCTCGGCATCTCCTCCAAGCAGGAGATCGAGGAGCTCGGCATCGCCGAGTTCAACCAGCGCTGCCGCGAATCGGTCTTCGAGTACGTCGAGGAGTGGAACAGGCTGACCGAGCGGATCGGCTTCTGGATCGACCTCGACGACCCCTACGTCACCCTCGAGGACGACTACATCGAGTCGGTCTGGTGGTCGCTTCGCAAGCTCTGGGACGACGGCCGCCTCTACGAGGGCCACAAGGTCGTCCCCTACTGCCCGCGCTGCGGCACCGCCCTGTCCTCGCACGAGGTGGCGCTGGGCTACGAGGACGTCAAGGACCCGTCCATATATGTGCGCTTCCCGCTGCTGGACGACGACGCGTCCCTGCTGGTCTGGACGACGACGCCCTGGACGCTTCCGGGGAATGAGGCCGTGGCGGTGGCACCCGAAGTCACGTACGTACGGGCACGGATCGAAGACGAGACGGTGATCCTGGCTGAGCCGCTCGTCGAGAAGGTGCTGGGTGAGGGGGCGGAGATCCTCGACCGCTTTCCGGGCAGCGATCTGATCGGCAAGCACTACCAAGGGCCTGTCTTCAAATTGCAGGATCGAGAGCCGGGGGGCTTTCCGGTCATCGGAGGGGATTTCGTCACCACCGAGGACGGCACCGGTCTCGTCCACATCGCCCCTGCCTTCGGCGAAGACGACTACAAGGTGGCCGCTGAGAACAGCCTCTTCGATCCCACCAACGCGGGCACCCTCTACAACCCCGTCGGCCTCGACGGCAAATTCGACGGGCGCGTCACCGGCTTCGAGGACCGTTTCGTCAAGGACCCCGAGGTCACCAAGGCCCTGATCGCCGACCTCGACTCGCGCGGCCTGCTCTTCCGCGAGCAGGTGTACGAGCACAGCTACCCGCACTGCTGGCGCTGCGGAACGCCGCTCCTCTACTACGCCAAGTCGAGCTGGTACATCGCCACCTCGCAGGCGCGGGACAGCTTGCTCGCCAACAACGAGGAGATCGGCTGGCACCCCGAGCACGTCAAGCACGGCCGCTTCGGCAAATGGCTGGAGAACAACGTCGACTGGGCGCTCTCGCGCGACCGCTACTGGGGGACGCCGCTGCCGATCTGGGAGTGCACGGCGGAGGGTTGCGACGAGCGCTTCTGCGCCGGCTCGGTCGCCGACCTGCGCGAACGGGCGCGGGGCGGGGTGCCCGACGACCTCCACCGCCCCTACATCGACGGCGTCGCCCTCGACTGCGACAAGTGCGGCGGCGAGATGCGCCGCGTCCTCTCGGTGATCGACACCTGGTACGACAGCGGCGCGATGCCCTTCGCCCAGTTCCACTACCCGTTCGAGGGGCAGGCGGAGTTCGAGGAGCGCTTCCCCGCCGACTACATCTGCGAGGCCCAGGACCAGACCCGCGGCTGGTTCTACACCCTGCTCGCCGAGTCGACCCTCCTCTTCGACACCTCCAGCTACCGCAACTGCGTCTGCCTCGGCCTGATCCTCGACCCCGAGGGGCAGAAGATGTCGAAGAGCCGCGGCAACGTCGTCGACCCCTGGGACGTGCTGAACGCGCACGGCGCCGACGCCTTCCGCTGGTACTACCTGACCGCCCAGCAGCCCTGGGCCGGCTACCGCTTCTCGGTCGACACCGTCGGCGAATCGGTCCGCCAGTTCCTGCTGACCCTGTGGAACACCTATTCGTTCTGGGTGCTGTACGCGAATGCGGAGAACCTCGGTCCGGAGGATGTCGACTTAGTGGACAAGGAGGCCACTAAGTCGACAGGCAACGACCTCGACCGCTGGGCGCTCTCGCGGCTGCAGGCGACGACCGCGCTCGTGCGCGAGCGGATGGACGACTACGACTGCACCAGCGCCGGCCGGGCGATCGCCGATTACGTCGAGGAGCTTTCCAACTGGTACGTGCGGCTCTCGCGACGCCGTTTCTGGGAAGGCGACCGCGCCGCCTTCGCGACCCTGCGCCACTGCCTGCTGGAGACGGTCGCGATGCTGGCGCCGTTCACCCCCTTCCTCGCCGACGAGATCCACCGCAACCTCAGTGGCGTCGAGGCCGCCCCCTCGGTCCACCTGCGCGACTTCCCCGAGGTCGACTCCTCACTCGCCGACCCCGACCTCGAGCAGGGGATGGAGGCGGTCCGGCTCACGGTCGAGCTTGGCCGCGCCGCCCGCGCCCAGGCGAAGGCGAAGGTGCGCCAGCCGCTGCGCCGCGCCGTGATCGTCGCCAACGAGGCCGAGCGGGCGGCGATCGAAGCCCGCGCCGACCTCGTCACCGCCGAGCTCAACGTCAAGGAGCTCGACTTCGTCACCGACACCTCCGAGCTGGTCGGCTACGAGGCCAAGCCCAACTACCGCGCGCTCGGCCCCCGCTTCGGCAACAAGATGCCGCAGGTGGCCGCCGCGGTCGCGGCGCTCGACGCCGCCCACGTCGCCGCCGTCCTCGCCGAGGGCGGCGAGATCGGGATCAGCATCGACGGCGCTGACCACAGCCTCGACCCCGACGACATCACCCTCGCCCTGCAGCCCTTAGAGGGCTACGAGGTCGAGGCCGAGGCCGGCCACGCCGTCGCCCTCCAGCTAGAGCTCGACGAGGAGCTCCGCCGCGAGGGCCTCGCCCGCGAGATCGTCCACGCCGTCCAGAACGCCCGCAAAGACGCCGGCCTGGAGATCACCGATCGCATCGCCCTCACCCTCACCGGCGACCCCGACCTCCTCGCCGCCGCCCAAGCGCACCAGGACTACCTCGCGGGCGAGGTCCTAGCCACCTCCGTCTCCTACGACGGCGCCGCCAACGGCGCCGCCGCCAAGATCGACGGCCGCGAGCTCAAAATCGGCGTTTCCCGCGCCTGAGGGGGAGAGAATTCTTGCCACGCCCTTAACCGGGCGTGGAATTCAGTCATCACGCGAAGAATCAGTTGCGTCGGAACCGCTGGTTTCAGGGGGACGCGGTAGCGGTCGTCTCGGATCCGGTGAAAGACGCTGATGCGAGTTGTAACCCCCGCTATGTTGGCTACATCCGCGGTGAACTGGTCCGCGTCGTTGTGGCTGCGGACGATCCAAACGTCGTGATCACCGTGCATCCGAGGAGGCATCTATGAAAGCTGACTACGACAGCGAGGCAAACGCCGTTTCAATCGACCTACTCGACGTCGACTACTGGGACGATGGCGGAGAGTTCGACGAGAACTACTGCACTATCGCCTTCTCAGAGGGTCGTGTCGTGAACATCGGGCTGCTCCATCCAAGTGAGAATCTCCATCTACTGGAGGCCGTGGCGGAGAGGTACGAACTCGACGCCGACTGCCTCACTGCCGCCGTGAAAGCGGCATTGGCAGCGCCCGACCGCAAGGTCTCAATCAGTGACCGAGTGGCCGCCTAGTCCCGCGGCTTCTCGCCGATGATGAAGTCCGATTTCTTCGAGTCGGAGAACTTCACCCAGCAGTGATCGGGGGAGACGCCGGCGACCTCGATGAGGGCCGCTTCGATGCGCTCGGCGATCTCCGCCTTCTGCTCGTCGGAGCGACCCTCGTACCAGTGGACGTGAACGAAAGGCATGGGGCGCCGCGCTAGGCGAGCGCGGGCTCGAGCTCTGCCTCGAGGCGCCGCTTCGGCATCGCGCCGACGATTTTCTTCGCGATCGCGCCGTCCTTGAAGAGGATCATCGTCGGGATCGAGAGGACCTCGTAGGAGGCCGCCGTCTGCTGGTTCTCGTCGACGTTGATCGAGACGATCTTGAGGTCCTCGCGCTCGCCGTCGATCTCCTCCAGGACCGGATGGACGACGCGGCAGGGACCGCACCAGGGCGCCCAGAAGTCGACGAGCACGGGCCCCTCGGCCTCGAGCACGTCCGATTTGAAGGTGGCGTCGGTCACATCGGTCAATTTGCCAGTCACTGTGCGTCTCCCGGTAGCGGTGTTCAGCTCAATACTTCAGAAAGTATAGCGGCGCAGTGAGGGGATGCGCCAAACGGCCTCGGCGGCGATCGAGAGGTCCATCTTCGAGCTCCCTACCCGGCGCTCGCGAAAAACGATCGGCACCTCGACCACCCGGAATCCGCGACGCAGCGCCCGGTAGGTCATCTCGACCTGGAAGGCGTAGCCGCGGGTGGTGATCCGGTCGAGGTCGATTGCCTCCAGCACCTCGCGACGGAAGCACTTGAACCCGCCGGTCAGGTCGCGCACCCCGACCCCCAGCACCAGCCGCGCGTAGGCGCTGCCGCCGCGGCTGACCGCGCGCCGCAGCGGTCCCCAGTCGCTGACGCCGCCACCCTCGACGTAGCGCGAGCCGAGCACGAGGTCGGCGCGCCTGGCGGCGTCGAGCAGGCGCGGCAGGTAGGCCGGGTCGTGGGAGAAGTCGGCGTCCATCTCCAGGATGAGGCCGGCGCCGCCCGCGAGCGCCTCGCGGAAGCCGGCGATGTAGGCGGGGCCGAGCCCTTCCTTGCGCGGACGATGGAGGACGCGGACATTGGCGTGACGCTCGGCCAGCCGGTCGGCGATCGCGCCGGTCCCGTCGGGCGAGCTGTCGTCGACGATCAGCACCTGGGCGTCCGGCGGCAGCTTCGTGCGGGCGGCCTCGACCAGCGGCTCCACGTTCGCGGCCTCGTCATAGGTCGGCAGCACCAACCAGGCGGGCCCCGCGGCGGACTCGGTCATCGCCGCGATGCTATTCCTTGCTCCCGTGACCAACGCTGAGATCGCCGCCGCCCTCGAAGAGCTGGGGATCCTCTACGAGCTCGACGGGGCGGTCAAATACCGGGTGCTCGCCTACGGCACCGCCGCCAAGGCGATCCGCGAGAGCCCGGTCTCGGTTGCCGAGCTGGCCGCGGAGGGGCGGGCGACCGAGGTCCCCGGGGTCGGCAAGACGCTGGCGGAGAAGATCGACGCGCTGCTGGCGACCGGCGAGATCCCCGCCGCGGTGAAGCTGAAGGCGAAGTTCCCGCCGACGCTGATCGAGGTCACCCGCGTCCCCGGCGTCGGCCCGAAGACCGCCCGGCGCCTCTTCGAGGAGCTCGAAATCCGCTCGATGGAAGACCTCAAAGCCGCGGGCGAGGGAGAAAGGATCCGCGACGTCAAAGGGCTCGGCCCGAAGGCGGAGGAGAACATCCTCGCCGCGCTGGAGCGGCTGGGCGAGCCCGGAGAGGGACCCGGTCGCCTCCTCCTCTCGAAGGTGAAGCCGATCGCCGAGGAGCTGGCGGCGGCGCTGCGCCAGCACCCGGCCGCTGAACAGGTCGAGGTGGCCGGCTCGGTCCGGCGTTGGGCCGAGACCTGCAAGGACATCGACATCATCGCCACCGCCGAGGAGCCTGCCGCGCTCGCCCAGCACCTCGTCGAGCACCCGCTGATTGCCGCCGCCGGCACCGCCGGCACCAACGGCGTCCGCGCCCAGACCCACAACGGCGTTTCGGTCGACCTGCGGATCGTCCCGCCCGCCGCCTTCGGCAACCTGCTGCAGCACTTCACCGGCTCCCAGGCCCACAACGTGCAGCTGCGCGAAGACGCGGTCGCGCGCGGCCTCTCCGTCTCCGAGCACGGGATCACCGAGAGCGAGAGCGGCGACGTCCAGACCTGCGCAACCGAGCAGGAGGTATACGAGCGCCTCGGCTACTCCTACATCGAGCCGGAGCTGCGCGAGGGTCGCGGCGAGCTGAAGGCGGCGCGCAAGGGCGAGCTCCCGCAGCTGGTCGAGCTGGGGGACATCAAGGGGGACCTCCACTCCCACACCACGCTCTCCGACGGCCGCAACAGCCTGGCCGAGATGGCCGAGGCGGCGCGCGACCGCGGCTACGAGTACCTGGCGATCACCGACCACTCCGCCAGCCACGGCTTCGGCGACCACGTCACCGCCGAGCGGCTCTGGGAGCGGATCGAGGAGGTCCGTGCCTGGAACAAGGGGAAACGCGGCTTCCGCCTCCTCGCCGGCTCGGAGATCAACATCGGCCTCGACGGCTCGCTGGACTACCCCGACGACCTCGTCGCCGCCCTCGACTGGGTCGTCGCCAGCGTCCACACCTCCTTCTCGGTCTCCAAGCAGCAGATGACCGAGCGCGTCCTCACCGCGATCGAGAACCCCGACGTCGACTGCATCGGCCACCTCACCGGTCGCCTGATCGGCCGCCGCGAGCCCTACGGGATCGACGTCGAGGCGGTAGCCGAGGCCGCCTCCCGTACGGGCACGATGATCGAGATCAACGGCAACCCCAACCGCCGCGACCTCTCCGACCTCCACGCCCGCCTCGCCGCCGAAGCCGGCGTGAAGATCGTCCTCGACACCGACGCCCACGGCGCCGACACCCTCGACAACATGGCCTACGCCGTCGCCACCGCCAGGCGCGCCTGGCTCACCGCGGACGACGTCGCCAACACCCGTAATTGGAGCGAGTTCAAGAAGCTGCTGAAGCTCTAGCTACCATCCGGAGCAGATGCCGAGCTCTTCCGACAAGCACCTTCTGATGCCTGGAAACGAGGACGAATGGGCGAGGATCAACGAGAAAGAGGCGCGTGAGGAGGCGGAGTTCGCTGCCTCTCTGTCGATGGAGGAGCGGATCAACCTCGGCCAGCGCCTCTCCCAGCAGGCGGTTTCACTGCTTGTCGCCTCAGTCAAGTCGGGTCATGCCCCAAGACGAGCTCTTTGGTCCTGATCTCGACGGCGTCGTCGCAGACGCCAATGCCGTCGGTCTTCCGTATGTCGTGATCGGTGGCTTTAGCGTTATCGCTCACGGCTACGTTCGGGCTACGAGAGACTCGGACTTGCTTATCGCCGACGGGGCTGAAGCGAATGAGGCACTTCTCAATACCGCCGCTTGATCGCGTCAACGGGGAGCTTCCCGTCGATCCCATTCCTGGTCTGGACAACGATTAGAGCGGCAGGTTCAAGCCGGCAGGTGGTCTGAGCGCAACCCCGGCGTCCTCACCAGCTCGATCGGGCGCAGGGCGTTGGTGGGGACGACGTAGAACTTGACGCCGTCGCGACTCTCGACGCCGAGGACGGCGGCCTCGCGGGTGTGCCAGGCGAGGGAGACGATCAGGGCGTAGCCGGCGCCGACCGCGGCGACGCCGGGGAAGAAGATGCCGAGGATGCCGGCGGCGATCGCGGTGAAGAAGATCGGCCAGAGGCGGGTGAAGGCGATCCGGCCCGGGTTCTGGTCCGGCAGCGAGGTGGCCGTGCGGGCGCGGGCGAGGGCGTCGCGGACGTCGTCGGCGGCGCGCCGGGGGCGGCTGAGGTAGAAGCCGATCCCGAGCGAGACCAGCCACCAGACGGCGGCGACGACCACGATCCAGGCTTCGCCCTCGCGGTTGGCCGCGACGGCGGTGATCGCACCCAGCGCCGTCGCCTCGGCGGCGGTGATGAAGACGCTGACGCGGAGCAGATCGGTGTAGGGCATCGCTAGGGAGCGAACTGCATCGAATTTTGGTTGCCATGGAGCCAGAATTTGATGCAGTTCGGATTGCGCACGCTGGTCAGCCCGCCAGCCATTCGAGGATCTCCAGCCAGCCGTCCAAACCGTCGACCGTCAGGTCGCACTCTTCCGCCAGCTCGGCCGGTCCCTCGTCCGAGACCACGCCGACGCAGGCTGCCGCACTCAACCGCCCCTCCTCGCTCAGCTCGCGCAGCCGGCGAAAGGCGTCGACGTCGGTGCGATCGTCGCCGGCGTAGACGGCGCGGTCGAGCCCCTCGTCGGCGAGCAGCGAGGCGACCGCCCCGTCCTTGCCGCCTCCCCCCAGCGGGCGCAGCTCCAGCACCTTGCGCCCCCAGCTCGGTTCCAGCCCCGCCTTGCCCGCCTCAATCGCGATCTCGTGTGCGCGGCTCTCCGCCGCCGCTTCGTCGGCGCTGCCGCGCCAGTGCAGCGCCTGGATCGGCCCCTTGTCCTCCTGTCGCAGTCCCGCTGCTTCCAGCTCGCCGTCGCGGGAGGCGAGGAACTCAGCCGCTTCCCGCTCACGCCCCGCCACCGATGGATCGGTCCGCGGCGCCTCGTCTCCCGGCATCAGCAGCTCCAGTCCGTGGTTGCCCGCGTAGGCGAGCGAGTCGAGGCCGACCAGCCGCCGCGCCTCCTCCGCCCGCCGACCGGAGATGCAGCCGACCAGCGCGTAGCGCTCGGCGAGCGCCGCCAGCGCCTCGCGCGCCGCCGCCGGCACCGCCGCTTGCTCGGCCCGTTCGACGATCGGCGCCAGCGTCCCGTCGACGTCGGTGAGGATCGCCGCCCGCGCCGGCTCGGCGCGCAGCGGCGCCAGCAGCCGGGTCCACTCACCGCCCCCGTTGGCGCGGTCGGGGGTCTCGCGGTCGGGGGGCACGCCTCTAGTATCGCGAGATGCCCGCCGACGGGGTCCCGGACCACGCCCTCTGGAAGCTGGCCGCGATCGGCACCCTCGCCGGCGTCTTCAGCGGCCTCTTCGGGGTCGGGGGCGGGACGATCATCGTGCCGCTGCTGATCTTCTGGTTCGCCTACGGCGAGCGGCTTGCCACCGGCACCAGCCTGGCGGCGATCGTGATCATCGGCCTGTTCGGCGCCCTCGCCCAGGGTGGCTTCTACGGCAACGTCCACGTCGCCACCGGCCTGCTGCTCGCGGTGCCGGCCGTCCTCGGCGTCGTCCTCGGCACGGCGATCCAGCAGCGCCTCCCCCAGCGCGCCGTCTCCTACCTCTTCGCCCTGCTCCTGGTGGCGATCGCGGCGGAGCTGATCCTCTCGTGAGAGGCATGTTGCCGAGGAAGTGCCCGTGAGTGAGCTGGCGGCGGCTCTGATCTGCCTCGCCGGCGGGATGACCGGCGGCCTCGTCGGCGTCGGCGGCGGCGTCCTCTTCGTCCCCGCCCTCACCGTCTTCATCGGTCTCACGCAGGTCGAGGCCGAGTCGACCTCGCTGCTGATGATCGTCCTCGTGGCGCTGGTCGGCGCCTACCGCCAAAACGGCTACGGCAACGTCCGCCTCCGCGAGGCGCTGATCATCGGCGCCCTCTCGCCGCTCGGCGTCCTCATCGGCGTGGCCCTGGCCAACCACCTATCTGAAAGAGCCCTCCAGCTCGCCTTCGCAGCCCTGGCCCTCTTCATGGCCGCCCAACTGATCCGCCGCGCCCGCACCACGCCCTGAAAGGCGACCGGTGTCCCCCTCCCGGACACTCAGCCGAAGGCGTCCGGGAGGGGGACACCGGTCGCCCCTCGGCCCCTGGCGGGCGGCCCCATCCTCTACGCTCAAAAGCGTGGATTACCTCTCCTGGGAAGGCGACCTGCCGCACCTCCGCTCGCCGGTCATGGTCTGCTCCTTCCGCGGCTGGAACGACGCCGCCGCGGCGGCGTCGACGGCCCTGGCCGCGGTCGGCAACTCGCTCGACGGCGAGGTGATCGCCCGGCTCGACCCGGAGGAGTTCTTCGACTTCCAGTCGACGCGGCCGACGATCACCCTCGAGGAAGGGCAGACCCGCCGCATCGAGTGGCCGGAAAACAACCTGATCGCGGTCGAAGTCCCCGGCGCCGATCGCGACCTCGTGCTCCTCGACGGGACCGAGCCGAGCCTGCGCTGGCGCACCTTCTCGGAGACGATCGCCACCGCCGCCGACGCCCTCGGGGTGGAGATGATCATCACCCTCGGCGCCCTGATCGCCGAGGTCTCTCACACGCTGCCGGTTCCGATCA
>JBIOWB010000082.1:0-55494 GCA_044868125.1 Solirubrobacterales bacterium | reverse complement strand
GGTTTGGCACCTCGATGTCGGCTCGTCGCATCCTGGGGCTGGAGTAGGTCCCAAGGGTTGGGCTGTTCGCCCATTAAAGCGGTACGCGAGCTGGGTTCAGAACGTCGTGAGACAGTTCGGTCCCTATCTGCTGTGGGCGTTGGAGAATTGAGAGGAGTCATCCCTAGTACGAGAGGACCGGGATGAACATGCCTCTGGTGTATCTGTTGTCCTGCCAAGGGCATCGCAGGTTAGCTACGCATGGAACGGATAACCGCTGAAAGCATCTCAGCGGGAAGCCGTCCTCGAGATAAGTTCTCCCATCCCCTCGAGGGAGTAAGGACCCTGGTAGACCACCAGGTTGATAGGCCGGCGGTGTAAGTGCAGTAATGCGCTCAGCCGACCGGTACTAATGGTCCGAGGGCTTGACGGATATTTATCTACCCTGAGGTCTTGTGCGGTTTTCAAGCTCCACCGAGCGCAGCGTCTCGCAAAATTTCCGGTGGCGCATGGCGAGAGGGAAACACCTCTTCCCATTCCGAACAGAGCAGTTAAGCCTCTCAGCGCCGATGGTACTTGGAGGGCAACCTCCTGGGAGAGTAGGTCGCCGCCGGTTCTTCTTTGAGCAGTCCGCGCCGCGAATTGGCGCGGGCTGCGGCACGCCAGTAGCGGCGCGGACTGCAGGATCTACTTCCTCGGCGCTTCCGATTCTTGGCACACCCCGGTGTGCTTAAAGTCGGCTGCGGTTCTGTATCCGATCCCGCCCACCACGGCTCCGCACCTGACCTCGCTATGGCGGGGCGAGGTTCGGAGTGGCCGCTCTCGGCCCCGACGTACCTGCCTCTCGCCCCCGACTCACCTGCCTCTCGGCCCCGACGTACCCGCTACGGACGCAGGACGAACGGGCGATCGGCTTCCCGCCGCCGCAGGCTGGTCCGCGGGGCGGCTGCAGTGCGGCGACGGGATTCGCAGGGCTCGGCGGTTCTCCCAACGGGCTCCAGCCCATACTCGCCGAGCGTAGCGAAGTCGATCAGCAGGTCGACGGCGTCGGTCAGCCGTCCGGCTATCTTGGTCGTTGAATCGAACATGAGTTCGTACAAGGTAGAGGGGGGTTCGGATGCCAAGGGGATCCTGCAATCCGTCTTGCATGCAGGGACCGCCATCCCCTCTCTGGAGCGGTTCTGCGGGCATGGCAGGTGCTGCTGCCGCCAGCAGCACCGCAAACCCCAGAAGCGCGATTCAAGGGACGTTCCTTGGAGTGCCTTGCCGTGGCTCGGAGCCACTCTCCGTGACGTCGCGCACAGAAGAGGCTACCGCTTTTTGCGGGGACTGTGCAAACCGGAGCACCAGCCGGGCCGTCTCGCGCGGTTTCTCGACGTTGGGCGAGTGGCCCGCTCCCTCGATCAGGTGGGTCTGGGCGGTGGGCACGGAGCCCTTGTACTGGTCCAGGGCCCGACGCGGGTCGTCGACGATCTGCTCCTCGGCGCCCATCAGGACCATCAGCGGCTTGCCGCTGGCCTTCATCCGCTGGTCGAGCGGCTCTTCGTCGAGGAAGTCGTCGACGCCGCTGGGCGATTCGTCGTAGGCGGTGTAGGTCAGCCGCCGCACGTCCTCGACGAAGGCGTCGGGCACGTCGTAGCCCGGGGCGAAGGCGACGCCGAGGCCGTCGCGGATCGAGAAGTCGGGCTTGATCCGCCACAGCGCCTCGCCGAGCACCGGCTGGAAGGCGAGGCCGGCGATGAAGCCAAGATCGCCGTAGGAGTTGTCGGGCGGCATGTCGACGATGACCGCCTTGCCGACCAGCTGCGGATGTTCCTGGGCGAGGGCGACGGTGACGCTGCCGCCCAGCGAGTGGCCGACGACCTCCGCATCGCGCACATGCAGGCGTTCGAGCGCCTCGCTCACCACCAGGGCCTGGTTTTGGGGCGTGTAGCCGGAGCCGGGCTTTTCGGAGCCGCCGTGGCCGAGCAGGTCGACGGCGATAACCCGGTGCTTGCGTTCGAGCGTCGGCAGCATCCCGTCCCACCAGTCCATCGCGCAACTGAAGCAGTGGATGAGGACGATCGGCGAGCCATCGCGCGGACCCCGTTCCACCACCTGCATTTCACCGTCGGGAAGGCTGAAGATGCGGGCGCCGCGCACGGTGACGTTTGCGCTCTCGGTCTCGCCGTCCACGAGCACGGCGTTGACGACGAGCAGCACGAGCAGTGCCGCCACCCCGCCGATTCCAATCATCCACCGTCGCCTCATGGCCGGCCGTTACCCTAGCCCGGTGAGCTCGGTGGAAGCAAGCTGATGGAGAAGTTCGTGATCCAGGGCGGTGTGCCCCTTGCCGGGGAGGTGGTCGTCGCCGGCAACAAGAACGCGGCCCTGCCGATCCTTGCCGCCTGCCTGCTCACGGAGGAGGAGGTGCTGCTGCACCGGGTGCCGCGGATCCGCGACACCGAAGCCCAGATAGCCCTGCTCGAGCAGCTCGGGGTCGAGGTGGCGTGGGTGGCCGACAACAGCGTCCGGCTTTGCGCGCGTGACGTCAGCGGCGACGTTGACGAGGATCTCTCCGGCAAGATCCGCGCCTCGTTCCTGCTGGCCGGGCCGCTGCTGGCGCGCTTCGGCGAGGCGAAGATGCCTCCCCCGGGGGGCGACTTCATCGGCCGCCGCCGTCTCGACGCGCACCTCGACGCCTTCAAGGACCTCGGTGCCAGGATCGACGGCAGCCGCTGGATCGAGCTCAGCGCCCCCAGCGGCCTCTGCGCCTGCGAGATCTTCATGGACGAGCCGTCGGTGATGGGGACCGAGAACGCGCTGATGGCCGCGGCGCTGACGCCCGGCGCGACCCAGATCGCCAACGCGGCCTCGGAGCCGCACGTGCAGGACCTGGCGCACCTGTTGAGCGCGATGGGCGCTCGCGTCGACGGCATTGGCTCCAACGTGATGACCGTCAACGGGGCCGAGAGCCTGGGCGGGGCGGAGTACACGATCTCCTGCGACCACATCGAGGTCGGCAGCTTCATGGCGCTCGCCGCGGCCACCGGCGGGGAGCTGCGCGTCCGCGACGTCAATCCCAAGGACCTGACCAACGTCCGCCGCCAGTTCAAGCGCCTCGGCCTGCGCTCGGAGATCGAGGGGGACGACGTCCTTGTCCCCGCGGGCCAGAGCCTCGAGGTCGAAAGCGACCTCGGCGACGCGATCCCGAAGATCGAGGACGGGCCCTGGCCGGCCTTCCCGGCCGACCTCACCTCGATCGCGCTGGCGCTGGCGACCCAGGCCAACGGCGAGGTGCTGATCTTCGAGAAGATGTTCGAGAACCGACTGTTCTTCGTCGACAAGCTGGTTGCGATGGGCGCTCGGATCACGCTGTGCGATCCCCACAGGGCGATCGTCAGCGGTCCGAGCCGGCTTCATGGCGAGCGCGTCGAGAGCCCCGACATCCGCGCCGGGATGGCGATGCTCATCGCCGCCTGCGCGGCGGAGGGCACCTCGGAGATCGGCAACATCCGCCAGATCGACCGCGGCTACGAGCGGATCGACGAGCGCCTGCGCGCTCTCGGCGCCCAGATCGAACGGGTTTCCGCGGAGGTCCCCGCGTAGGCGCGCAGGCGCCGGTTCGCGGATCCTCGCCAGCAGGGGTTTTCCGCCCACTCTCGTAAGGTCAGCCCGATGATCCACCCGATTCCGCCCGGAACGCGCGATGTGCTGCCCGACGAGATGCGCGAGCTTCGCAAGCTCAAGAACGACCTGATCGAGGTCTTCGAAGGTCGTGGCTACGGCGAGGTGGCGACGCCGGCGCTCGAATACGACGAGGTGCTGACGCGCGGTGAGGGTCGCGGCTGCAACGCCGCCTACCGCTTCTTCGACGAGAGCGGCGAACTGCTGGCCCTGCGTTCGGAAATGACGGTGCCGATCGCCCGCCTCGTCGCCACCCGCTACGCGGTGGCGCAGCCGCCGCACCGCTTCTGCTACCTCGCCGGCGCCTACCGCGCGATCAGCCCCCAGCGGGGGGAGATGCGCGAATTCGTCCAGGCGGGAGTCGAGCTGATCGGCGAGTCGGCGGCGGAGGGCACGGTCGAGGTGATCGAGGTGCTGGGGGCGGCGCTCGACGCCGCCGGCCTCGACAGCGCCGTGGTCGGCCTCGGCGACGCCGATCTCTATCGGGACCTGCTGGAGGAGCTGAAGGTCGAGGAAAAAGCCCGGGAGGCGGCGCTGGCGCGATTGGTGGCGCACGATCTGGTCGGCCTCGAGGAAGAGCTCAGCGCGGTTGAAGCCGGCGAGGAGCAGATCGAGGCCTGCCTGGCGCTGGCGCAGCTGCGTGGCGGGCCGGAGGTGCTGGAGCGGGCGCGCGAATTCGACGCCGTCGCGGTCGGCCGTGCCGCCGACCGCCTCACGGCCATCTACGAAGGCCTCGGCTCGCGGCCCGCGGCGCAGCGGGTGCAGTTCGACTTTGGCCTGATGCGCGACCTCAGCTACTACAACGGACCGATCCTCGAGGTCTACGACCCGGCCGTCGGCGATGTCCTTGGCGGCGGTGGCCGCTACGACGGCCTGATGAAGCGCTTCGGCCTCGATCTCTCCGCGGCCGGCTTCGCGCTCTATCTGGAGCGGCTCCACGTCGCCCAGATCGAGGAGCGGCGGCGCGGGGAGGATCTCCTATGAGCGCCGGGACCGACGGGCCGCTGAGGCTGGCGGTGCCGCGCGGTGCTCTGTTCGGGGAAACCCTCGACGTGCTCGACGCAGCCGGGATCGACACCTCCGAGCTGCGCGGCGACTCGCGCTCGCTGATCTTCGAGACGAGTGGGATGACGCTGGTGACGATGCGGCCGTCGGACGTGCCCACCTACGTCGAGGCGGGGGCGGCCGACGTCGGCATCACCGGCAAGGACGTGCTGCTCGAGCAGAGCGACCGCCCCGTCTACGAGCTGCTCGACCTCGACTATGGCCGCTGTCGGATGGTGCTTGCCGGGCGGCAGGGCTCGGACCGGCTGGGCGAGTCGCAGAAATCGCTGGGGACGATGCGGATCGCGACCAAGTACCCGCGGATCGCCGAGCGCCACTTCGAGTCGACCGGCCGCCAGGTCGAACTGATCGAGGTCAAGGGGTCGGTCGAGCTGGCGCCGCTGGTCGGACTCGGCGACGGCATCGTCGACCTGGTCGCCACCGGCCGGACGCTGGAGGAGAACGAACTGGAAGTGCGCGAGGAGATCGTCGAGTGCACCGCTCGCTTTGTCGCCAACCGCGTCGCCCACAAGCTGCGGGCAGCTGAGATCGACGAGCTGACCGCGAAGCTGCGCGAGGCGAGTGGGCGATGAGGAGGCAGCGATTCGTCTGGGCGGGCGCGGAGCCGACCGCCATAGCGCTGCGCAATTTCGCCGCCGAGGCAGGTGGGCGGGTGAGCACGGCTGCCGTCAGCGACATGGGGACCGAGATCTTCAACGAGGGGGACGCGGCGCTGCTGCGCCTGGTGGAGCGCCATGACGGCATCCAGCTCGAGTCCGGGCAGTTGCGGGTCGCGCCCCAAGAGGTCAAGGCGGCCCTGCGCTCCCTCGACCCGGGACTGCGCGAGGCGCTGGAGCTTGCCGCCGTCAACATCCGCGCTGTGGCTGAGGCGCAGCCCCCCGCCGCCCCGGTGTCGGTGACCCTTCCGCAGGGACAGACCGTGACCATGCGCGAGGTCCCGGTCAAAGCCGCGGGCGTCTACGCTCCCGGCGGCCGGGCCGTCTATCCCTCCACGGTCCTGATGTGCGCGATCCCGGCCCAGGTGGCGGGGGTCGAGCGGATAGCTCTCGTCTCTCCACCGGGCAGGGAGGGGCGGCCTTCGACCTCGGTCCTCGCCGCGGCAGCCCTCTGCGGGATCGACGAGGTCTATGCCGTGGGCGGCGCTCAGGCGATCTTCGCCCTCGCTTTCGGCACCGAGACCATTCCGCGGGTGAACGTCGTCGTCGGACCCGGCAACTCCTGGGTCCAGGAGGCCAAGCGACGCGCTTTCGGCGAGGTCGGCATCGACTCCTACGCGGGCCCGTCTGAGCTGATGGTCGTCGCCGGCCACGACTGCGATCCCGAGTGGATCGCACTCGACCTTTGCGCCCAGGCCGAGCACGGCGCCGACAGCCCCTTGGTCGTGGTCGCGGTCGAGGAGCGCGTTCTCGACGCGGTCGAGGAGCACGTGGTTCGGCTGGCGGGAAGTCGCGGGTCCGTCACCGAGGCGCCTCTGGCTTTGGTTGCGGTGCCCGACGCCGAGGCGGCGGTCGAGCTGGCGAATGCTTACGCACCCGAGCACCTCGAGATCGCAGAGGGTGACGGCAATCTGCTTGCCGAGCGGGTGCAGACGGCGGGCTGTGTTTTCGTCGGCCGCTATGGGGCGACCGCCTTTGGCGACTACGTCGCCGGATCCAACCACGTCCTCCCGACCACCCGCGCCGGCGCCTATGCCGGACCGCTGGGGCCCGGTACCTTCCGGCGTCGCATTTCCACCGTCGAGATATCCGCCGAGGCGGCGGCGAAACTGGCCCCCTACGCGGACACCATCGCCCGCGCCGAGGGACTACCCGTTCACGGCGAGTCGGCGATGATTAGGGCGAAAGATGACTAGACAGGCAAAAAAGGAGCGACAGACGGCCGAGACGAAGATCAAGCTCTCGCTGGACCTCGACGGGGGGGAGGCGAGCGCCGAGACCGGCGTCGGCTTCCTCGACCACATGCTGGACCTGCTGGCGCGGCACGGCCGGTTGGGCCTGAAGGTCGAGGCGGACGGGGATCTGGAGACGGGCGCCCACCACACGGTGGAGGACGTCGGCATCGTCTTCGGCCAGGCGCTCGACGAGGCCCTTCGCGACCGGGCCGGCATTCGCCGCTACGGCTCGGCGCTGGTGCCGATGGACGAGTCGCTGGCCGAGTGCGCGATCGACATCTCCGGTCGCCCCTACTGCGACTTCGCCGCCGACCTGCCGGTGGTCTCGATCGCCGGCTTCGACAGCGAGCTGGCCGAGGAGTTCTTCCGCGCCGTCGCCAACAGCGCCAGGCTGACCCTGCACATCTGGGTCCGCTCGGGGACGAACGCGCACCACATGATCGAGGCGTCGTTCAAGGCCTTCGCCAGGGCGCTGCGGGAGGCCGTCTCGATCGACCCCGACGAGAGCGGCGTTCCGTCGACGAAGGGGACGCTGAGCCGGTGAGCACGCGGATCGCGATCCTCGATTACGGAATGGGCAACCTGCGCTCGGTCGAGAAGGCGCTCGAGCACGTCGGCGTCATTGCCTCGATCAGCAACGACGCGGGCGAGGTGCGGGCGGCCGACGGGCTGATCCTGCCCGGCGTCGGTGCCTTTCCGCGGGCGATGGAGCGTATCCGCGAGCTCGACCTCGACGTGCTGATCGCCGAGCGGCGCGCAGAGGGGGTGCCGATCCTCGGCATCTGCCTCGGGTTGCAGCTGCTCTTCGAGTCGAGCACCGAGCTGGGCGGCGCCGGCGGGCTGGGGCTGCTCGACGGACCGGTCGCCGCGCTCGAGGCCGAGGGCCTGAAGGTCCCGCACATCGGCTGGGAGCCGGTGCGCTGGGAGCGGGAGTCGCGCCTCACCGACGGCATCCCCTCCGAGACGCCCTTCTACTTCGTCCACTCCTTCGCACCGAGGCCGAGCGGCGGGGAGCTGCTCGGCACCGCCGTCTACGGCAACCGCTTCGCCTGCGCCGCCGAGCGCGACAACGTCTTCGGCGTCCAGTTCCACCCGGAGAAGTCGAGCAGCGCCGGCCTGCGTCTGCTCGCCAACTTCGCCGGCGTCTGCGCGAAGTCCCCAGCGACGGCGTGATCCTCTATCCCGCCATCGACATCCGCGGCGGCAAGGCGGTGCGGCTGCTGCAGGGCGACTACGGGCGTGAGACGACCTATGACGCCGATCCGGCCGACGCGGCGCGGCGCTGGGCTGACGAAGGCGCCGAGTTCCTCCACGTCGTCGACCTCGACGGGGCGAAAGCGGGGGAGCCGCGGAACCTCGAGCACGTGCGACGGATCGCCGCCGCCGTGGACTGCCCGATCCAGGTCGGAGGCGGCCTGCGCGACCTGGAGTCCGTCGCGGCTGCGCTGGAGGTCGGGGCGCGGCGGGTCGTGATCGGGACCGCCGCCCTGCGGGATCCGGAGTTCCTCGCCGCGGCGGTTTCAGCCCATGGAGAGCGCCTGGTGGTCTCGGTGGACACCCGCGGCGGCAAGGTCTCCCTCGCCGGCTGGACCGAGACCAGCGACGTCGAGGCGCCCGCCGCAGTCACCGAGCTCAGCGAGCGCGGCGTCCAGCGCTTCCTCTGCACCGCGATCGAGGTCGACGGGACCATGGAGGGTCCCGACATCGAGCAGCTCAGCCGCATCGCCGACGCCACCCCCGGCCAAGTGATCGCCTCCGGCGGTATCGGCGATCTCTCCCACCTCGAACAGCTCGCCGCCGAGGCCGCCCCCAACATCGAAGGCGTCATCGTCGGTCGCGCCCTTTACGAGCACAGGTTCACCGTCGCCGGCGCCCTCGCCGCCCTAACCTGACGGGATGGCACTGAAGCGAGTCATTCCCTGCTTGGACGTCAACGCCGGGCGGGTCGTCAAGGGGACGAACTTCGTCGGGCTGCGCGACGCGGGTGACCCGGTCGAGCTGGCGGAACGCTACGACGCCGAGGGGGCCGACGAGCTGGTCTTCCTCGACATCACCGCCTCGCACGAGCAGCGGGAGACGATCGTCGAGCTGGCCCGTCGAACCGCGGACAACGTCTTCATCCCGTTCACGATCGGGGGCGGGATCCGCTCGGTCGAGGACGCGCAGGCGGTGCTGGACGCGGGGGCCGACAAGGTCTCGGTCAACTCGGCGGCGCTGGCGCGGCCGGAGCTGCTGGAAGAGCTGGCGGCGCAGTTCGGCGCCCAGTGCGTGGTGATCGCGATCGACGCCCGGCGCGAGGAGGCGGCCGCTGACGCTTCGCCGCCCTGCGAGACGCCGACCGGCTGCTACGGCGGCGGCTGGGGCGTCTACGTCAACGGCGGCCGCAAGCGGGTCGAGGGGAGCGATGCGGTCTCCTGGGCCGAAGAGGCGGTCGAGCGTGGAGCGGGGGAGGTGCTGCTGACCAGCATGGACCGCGACGGCACCAACGACGGCTACGACCTCGAGCTGACCCGCGCCGTCGCCAACGCGGTCGGGGTGCCGGTGATCGCCTCCGGCGGCGCCGGCGAGCTCTCCCACCTGACCGAGGCGATCTCGAAGGGCAACGCCGACGCCGTCCTCTGCGCCTCGATCTTCCACTACGGCCACCACCGCGTGCGGGGGGCGAAGGAGCAACTGGCCCGGGACGGAATCCCGGTCCGCCTCTAGGCGCCCATCCGCGAGAGCGGTCATCGTAGGGCCTCTATGGACGACCTGGCACCGGCGTTGGCGGACGCTCATCCTGAGTTGAGAGTCGTGCGGGGCGAGGCGGCCAGGGAGCCGGTCTACCTCGTGGGCGGCGCCGTCCGCGACCTGCTGCTGGGGCGCCCTCGGGCCGACGTGGACCTGGTGGTCGTGGGCAACGCCGCGGCGCTGGCTGGGCGGCTGGGCGGTGCTGGCGTCTCGCACGAGCGGTTCGGAACGGTGAAGGTCGAGGTCGAGGGGCACGAGGTGGACATAGCCTCCGCCCGCACCGAGACCTATCCGGAGCCGGGGGCGCTGCCGGTGGTCGGGCCGGCCGCAAGCATCGAGGAAGATCTGGCACGCCGCGACTTCACCGTCAACGCGATGGCGATCCCGCTATCGGAAGAACCGCGCCTGATCGACCCCTATGGAGGTGGCAAGGACCTCGAGGAGGGCCTGCTGCGCGTCCTCCACGAGCGCTCCT
The DNA here is from genome assembly GCA_044868125.1 of Solirubrobacterales bacterium. Taxonomy (GTDB): domain Bacteria; phylum Actinomycetota; class Thermoleophilia; order Solirubrobacterales; family 70-9; genus VAYN01. The sequence goes on along the minus strand of JBIOWB010000082.1, from coordinate 45,688 downwards.
TCGTCGACGATCCGACGCGGGCGATTCGCGCTGCTCGCTATGCCTCGCGCTTCGGCTTCGCACTCGAGCCGAAGACCGATGAGGCGATCCGCAGAACCGATCTGACGACCGTCTCGGCTGACCGCCGGCGGGCAGAGCTGGAGCGGTTGGCCGCCGAAGAGAATGCCTGCGAGGGGTTCGCGTCGATCGGCGAGTGGGGGGTGATCGACCTGCGCCCGAACGGGCTGCGGCTGATGGAATCCGTGGCCGAGCTGCTGAAAACGCCGCACTGGGCGGAAGAGGTGCCGCGCGAGCGGGCCCTGGTGGCAGCGGCCCTCGGCCCTCCCGGCGCCGAGGAGGTGCTGGCTTCGATGTGGAAGCCGAGACCGGGGGATGGAGTCGAGTTGGCCGAGCGGCGCGATCCGGTCGAGCTGATCCTCGCCCGGGCGATGGGCGCCGACTGGCTCGACAGCTACCTGACCGCCTGGCGCGAGATCGAGCTGGAGATCGACGGGGACGACCTGATCGCCGCCGGGATCGAGCAGGGACCGGCGATCGGCCGCGGCCTGCGCGCCGCCCGCCACCAGAAGCTCGAAGGCGAGATCTCCGGTCGCGACGAGGAGCTGAAGACCGCGCTGGCGGCGGCACTGCGGGACTAACGGCCCGGTCTGCTTTGTTACCGGGGATGGAGTGGCGCGAGCGCGACGGCGTGCGGTGGCTGGAGGCCGACCTCGGCGGCGCCCACGCGGCTTTCTCGACGCGGCTCGGCGGCGTCAGCGAGCCGCCCTTCGACTCGCTCAACCTCGGCGTCCTCACCGACGACGAGCAGATCGCCGTCGAAGAGAACCGCCTGCGCCTCGCCGCCGCCCTCGGCCTCGCTCCCGAGCAGGTCGTCTTCGCCCTCCAAGTCCACGGCACCCGCCTGATCGAGCACGACGAGTCTGTCTCAGGCCTCCATATAGGTGGTCTGGGACAGACTCGCGGATCGCGGGGTGAGATTTCCGAAGCCGACGGGCACGTCGTCCGCGAGCCGGGGCCGGCGCCGCTGGTCTTTGTCGCCGACTGCCTGCCGATCGCGCTCCACGGTCCCAGGGGTCTGGCGATGGTGCACGCGGGCTGGCGCGGGCTCGCCGGCGGCATCCTCACCGCCGCGGCCGAGGCGGTGGAAGCGACCAGCGCCGCGATCGGGCCGGGGATCGGTCCCTGCTGCTATGAGGTTGGCGAGGAGGTTCTCCAGGCGTTCGCCGATCTCGGCGACGGGATCGCCCAGGGCCGGATGCTCGACCTGCCCGAGGTCGCGCGACGGCAGCTGGCGCACGCCGGCGTCGAGGTTCAATCCGCCGGCCTCTGCACCAGCTGCAACCCCGATCTCTTCTTCTCCCACCGCCGCGACCACGGGCGCACCGGTCGCCAGGCGGGAATAGCCTGGCTCGAGCGCTGAGATGGCGGAGCTGATCCACGACATCGACGCCGCCAAGGTGGCGGCGAACCTGGAAGAGGTGAGGGCGGTCGCCGGCGAGGAGGTCGAGTTGCTCGTCGCCACCAAGTACGTGCCGTTGGAGGAGATGGGAAAGCTGGCCGAGGCCGGCGTGCGGCTGGTCGGCGAGAACCGCCAGCAGGATCTCGCCGCCAAGCACGAGCGCTGGGGCGATGCCTTCGAGTGGGACTTCATCGGCAACCTGCAGAGCCGCAAGCTCAAGCTCGTCCTTCCCCTCTGCCGGCTGATCCACTCCGTCGCCACCGACTCGGCGCTGGCGCAGCTGGGAAAGCACGGCACCCCGGAGACCGAGGTCCTCGTCGAGGTCAACGTCTCCGGCGAGGAGGGGAAGGGCGGGGTCGACCCGGTGGAGCTGCCGGCCTTCGTCGAGCGTTGCCCGGCGCGGGTTTCCGGGCTGATGACGATGCCGCCGTTCAGCGAGGATCCGGAGCACTCGCGGCCCTACTTCGCCCGCCTCGCCGAGCTGGCCGCGGCCAACGGGCTCGAGCGCCTCTCGATGGGCACCTCGCAGGACTGGCGGGTCGCGGTCGAGGAGGGGGCGACGATCGTCCGCCTCGGCCACGCCCTCTTCGTGTGATTCAGAGCGAAATCTGGGAATAATCTGTAAAGGAGTCGGCCGCCGGAGGCCGAAACACCCGAGACAGATGGCCCTGAGGGACACTTGGCATAGAGCGCTGGTCTACTTCGGACTGGCCGAGGACCACGACTACGGTCCCGAATACGAGGAAGACTTCGAGCCCGAGACCGGGACCGAGGAAGTCCTCGAGTCCCGCCGCGAGCGCGGCGAGGGCAGCTCTTCGGTGCGTCGCCTGCCGACCTCGCGCCGCTCCCGTCGCGACGAGATCGACGACATCTTCGGCGAGGACGAACCGATCGCCTCCAACCGCACCCGGACGCTGCGGCCGGTCGACAACGGTGGCAACGACATCCAGGTCCATCTGGTCATCCCCCGCAACTTCAACGACGCCCAGCAGGTCGCCGACCAGTTCAAACGCTCGGTGCCGGTGATCCTCAACCTGCAGACCGCCGATCACGAGCTCTCGAAGCGGATGATCGACTTCTGCTCCGGCCTCACCTACGCCCTCGACGGAGGCATGCAGCGGATCGCCGAGAAGATGTTCCTGCTGACGCCCCGCAACGTCGACGTCTCCGCCGAGGAAAAGGCGAGGCTGATCGACAAGGGCTTCTTCAACCAGTCGTAGCCAACGCACCGCGCACGGAAGCCAGCGAGGGCTATTGGGTCGTTATTGCCCTGGCGTCAGGTCAGAACGGTGATACGTTGCTGACTAATGAGAGGTCTAAGAGCAAAAGGTCTTTTCGCGCTCGTTTCCGCCGTCCTCGCGCTCGGCTTGGTCTCCGCTTCCAGCGCATCCGCAAGCGAATTCAAAGCAGGCGGGTACCCGGCGACCCTCACCGGCTCGCAGCTGGCGAAAGAACGGATCCAGATCTTCTTCGGCACCGTCGGAGAAGTGATCTGCGAAACCGCAACCCTCTCGGGCACCCTGGCCGGCGCTGCTAACAACTTCACGGCCCACCCCGTTTTCGGCACCTGCGAATCCCTCGGGTCGAAATCCGCGACCCTCACCACCACCGGCTGCGATTTCAAATTCATCTCGGGGGCCTTGGCTGGTATCGCGATCTGGGAAGGAGACTTCGAAAACGTCTGCGGGGCGGGGAGCAAGCTCACACTGACGGCCGGAACCTGCGAACTGGAAATCACCAGCTTCAAATCAGCAGCGGGGAAAATTGACCTGCTCGACGATTTTGGCAGCCCTGAAGACGTCACAATTTACATGCACGTCCCGAGCGTGCCGTACAACGTTACGAAAGACGGGCTCAACTGCCCGCTGCCCAACGTCGGCAAATTCAACGACGGCAGCATCTTCGGCAGGTACACAGTCACCGCGACCGCCGGTGGCAAATCCACCTGGTTCAAAGTCGAATAGAAAACCGGCAAGGCCTCGCCGACCGCTTGCTTTCACCGGATCGACACGATCCGGACCCAGCTTCTTAACCGTGCCCGGAAAGGGCGTTCCTAGGTTCCCGCGGGATCAGATTCATCGAATCCCGAAAGGAACCGAACATGGTGAGAAGCACCAAGCTGGCTTCGCTCCTGGGGGCGGCGCTGCTGTCGATTGCCGCCGTCCTCGTGGTCACGGCCGCGGCGACCCCGCCCAGCGGCCCGACGCTGACCGGCGTCCCCGCGGCGAACGCGAGGTCCGCGGGCTACGCGCCCTCCGACGTCCTCTCGCCCGAGCTGCGGCAGATCGGCGTCGCTCAGGGCTCTACGCGGCTCGAGAACCCCTCGCCCCTGACGTCCTACTACGGCTACGACAACGACGTCCTCAACAGCGCCGGCGAACCGCAGATGCTGCCGACGCCATCCAACCCAACCGAGGCTCACAAGACCGAGCCGGACAAGAACACCTACCTCGTCTTCAAGAAGGGCCTGAGCGGGGCTGACCCCAGCTACGACTACGGCACCCACTTCCTCTTCCAGGGCCATGAGGGCGGCGCCGGCGGCGCCGGCTACGTCACCCGGATCAACCTCGACGCCGACCCGGCCCATCGCGTCACCCTGCTGGCCGATCACGACACCGACGGCAAACAGCTGGCGACGATCGACGGCTCGACCTGGGACCCGTGGGCGAAGCGGCTGTTGCTGGCCGCCGAGAACGCCGGCGCGCCGACCTACGCGGCGACGCCGGACTACCCCTCGGTCGTCACCGACGTCTCCGGCGCGCTCGGTCGCGGCGGCTACGAGGGCATCCAGAACGATTCCTACGGCAACCTCTGGATCGCCGAGGACATCGGCGGCTCCAGCAAGCCGGGGACGAAAGCCCGCAAGCCGAACAGCTACCTCTACCGCTACGTGCCGGCCGCTCCGGGCGACCTCGCCCACGGCAAGCTGCAGGCGCTGCAGGTCCTGAACGAAGCCGGTGAACCGATCACCGCGGAGAGCCAGGAAGCGGTCAACAGCCCCGACCAGATCGCCCTCCATACCTACGGCAAGTCGTTCAAAAGCCGCTGGGTGACGATTCACGACACCGCGGTGGACGGCAGCGCTCCGTTCGTCGCCTTGCCGCTGGCGAAAGCCGCGAAAGCGACGCCATTCAAGCGGCCGGAGAACGGGGTCTTCCAGCCCGGCTCGCACTTCCAGCGGTTCTTCTTCGACGAGACCGGTGACACCAACGCCGACAGCGTCGAGAACGCCAAAGCGGGCGGCTGGGGTTCGATCTTCGAACTGAGCCAGAGCAGCCCGAGCGCCCACACCGGCAAGCTCCGCGTCTTCTACAACGGCGACAAAGAGCACGCCGCCTTCGACAACGTCACGTTCCTCTCCCGGGACGCGATCACGTTCACCGAAGACGCCGGCGACACGCTGCACGCGCAGCGCAACGGCCTCGACTCCGGCTGGGTTTGGAACGTCAACAGCGACTACTCCGACCCCGCCAACCAGCCGCTGCGCTGGCTCGCCGAGGGTCGCGACGCCTCGGCCACGCTCGACGCCGACAATGGTGGCTTCGGCAAGAACGACGGCGACAACGAGATCACCGGCGTCTACGTCTCCGACGGCGACCCGAGCGCGCAGGGGATCCTCGGCGCTCGCATCCCCGAGCTGGGGACGCCGCAGTGGCGGTGGTTCTGGACCCAGCAGCATGGGGACAACACGACCTGGGAGGTCCAGGTTGCTCAGCCTTAACTAGGTCGGGCGTCTCGGGTGGGGACGCCTGCGCTGGATGCTCGGCATCCCCACCCGAGGCGATACTTCGAAAAGGCCGGGGGACACGGTTAGTCTCCCGGTCGTGATCGTTGGGTTCATCGGTTCCGGGAACATGGCCGCCGCTATCGCTCGAGGGTGGAGCGGCGAGTTCGAGGAGATGCTGTTCTCCGACAGTGGCTCGGGCAGGGCGCAGGCGCTGGCTGAGGAGCTGGGCGGGAAGGTTGCTTCGAACGAGGAAATCGCTCGGCGAGCTGATTTGGCCGTTCTGGCCGTGAAGCCGGGGATGCTGGATGAAGTGGCGCCGGCACTCGCTGACGCCAAACAGATCGTTTCGGTCCTTGCGGTGATCCCGCTGGAGCGGCTGGAAGCGGCTTTCCCCACTGCGGAGCACGTGCTGCGGGTGATGCCGAACGTCGGGGTCGAAGTGCGGCAGGGGGTGCTCTGCATCGCCGGCACGGCTTCGGAGGAGGCGCGGGCGAAGCTGGAGCTGCTGGGGCACGTGGTCGAGATCCCCGACGAGGACTTCGACGAGGCGACGGCGATCATGGGGTGCGCGCCGGCCTACCTGGCGCTGGCGGTCGAGGCGCTGGCCGACGCAGGCGCGCAGGCGGGGCTCGACCCGGAGCTGGCGCGGGAGCTGGTGGTGGAGACGACGGCGGGCACCGCCGAGTTGCTGCGACGCCGCCATCCCGCGGACGTCCGCAAGGCCGTCACCTCGCCGGGCGGAAGCACCGAAGCGGGGTTGGAAGCGCTCGACCGCGAAGGGGCCTGGCTCGCCTTCAAAGCCGCGGTGGACGCCTCGCTGGAGAGGATGCGCGGGTGATCCCGCTCGCGATCGACCGCGGCGACGTCGCCGACTACGTCAGCGCCCTCTTCGTCGTCTACGTGATCCTGATCTTCGCCCGGATCGTCATCTCCTTCATCCCGCGGATGCCCTACCGGCCCTGGCTGCGCTCGGTCCTCGACTTCATCACCGAGATGACCGACCCTTACCTCAACTTCTTCCGCCGCTTCCTGCCGCCGATCGGGGGCGGGGGCTTCGCCCTCGACCTCAGCCCGATGATCGGGCTGATCGTCCTCTTCGTCGCCCAGGCGGTCGTCGTCGGGCTGATCCGCGGGTGAGCTCTCCCGTCGCTCGCGCCTGGGCACTGGCCGGCGTCGTCTGCGCCCTGGTCGTCGCCGCCGATCAGGCCGCCAAGGCGGCGATCGAGGCGCAGATCGTCGTCGGCGAACACGTCGAGGTCCTGGGCCCACTGGAACTGACGCTTTCCCACAACACCGGCGTCGCCTTCGGCCTTGCGGGCGGGGCGGGGGTGAAGCTCGTCCTCGTAACGGCGGTGGCAATGGGGGTGATCGGCTACCTCTTCGCCCGCAACCCGCTGCGGCCGGGGATGTGGCTCGCGGTCGGCCTGCTCGCCGGGGGCGCGCTCGGCAACCTCGTCGACCGCCTTCGCCACGACGCGGTGACCGACTTCATCGACGTCGGCTCCTGGCCACCGTTCAACCTCGCCGACGTCGCGATCACGCTCGGCGTGCTCCTGCTCGTCTTCCTCTACCTGCGCGACGCCGAGCGGGAGGAGCGGGCCAAGCGGGGGGACGGCTCGCCGGCGGAGGGCCCCGGTGGCTGAGCCCGAGCTGCGGATCGTCTACCAGGACGATTCGCTGGCGGTGGTCGACAAGCCGGCGGGGCTTGTCGTCCATCCGGCCCCGTCCCACACCGGCCCTACGTTGGTCGACGAGCTGGGGGAGATCCTCGGCGGCGGCGAGGACCCGGAGCGACCGGGCATCGTCCACCGCCTCGACAAGGGCACCAGTGGCCTCCTGGTGGTCGCCCGCGACGACGAGCTGCATGCGGCGCTGCAGGAGGCGGTGCGCCGGCGCGAGGTCGAGCGCGTCTACCTGGCGCTGGCCGGCGGCCGCCTCGCCTCCCGCACCGGCACGATCGACGCCCCGATCGGCCGCGCCGCCCGGCAGCGCCATCGGATGGCCGTCTCCGGCGCCGCCGCGCGCGAAGCCCGCACCCATTTCGAGGTGCTGGAGCAGCTGCCGCGGGAGACTTATCTGGAGGCCCGGCTGGAGACCGGCCGCACGCACCAGATTCGCGCCCACTTCGCGGCGATCGGCCACCCGCTCACCGGCGACACCACCTACGGCGGCGCCGAGCGCTACGGCCTGCGTCGCCAGTTCCTCCACGCCCACCGCCTCGCCTTCAGCCACCCGCGCACGGGCGAGCCGCTCGAGTTTGTCTCGCCACTCCCCGGAGACCTCGCGGCGGCGCTGGAGGCGGCCCACGCCGAGTAGGGCGCCCTCTCTACAATCAAGCGCTGCAAACCGACCCCCGCCGGCCGCGGACCGGATCCTGCCTGGCACCGCCAGGTCCCGGCGAGCGCAGCGGGGCGCTTCACCAAAAAACCAAAGGAGAACCACATGGCAGAGGCAGAACTGAGAGATCTGCTCGAGGCCGGAGTCCACTTCGGCCATCAGACGCGCCGCTGGAACCCGAACATGCGCCGCTTCATCTTCGGCGAGATGGACGGGATCCACATCATCGACCTGCTGCAGACCGAGGCACTGCTGGAGAACGCGCGCAAATTCGCCGGCGAGCTGGCGACGGGCGGCGGCACCGTGCTCTTCGTCGGCACCAAGAAGCAGGCCCGCGACACGATCCAGGAATGGGCCGAAAGATGCCAGATGCCCTACGTCAACAAACGCTGGCTGGGCGGGCTGCTCACGAACTTCAACACGATGTCGGGGCGGATCTCCCGCCTGCACGAGCTCAACGGCTGGAAAGAGGAGGGGAAACTCGACCTCTTGCCGACCAAGGAGCGGATGGGGATGGAGGCCGAACTCGCCAAGCTCGAGTTCAACCTCGGCGGTGTCCGCGACATGGACCGCCTGCCCGACGCGGTCTTCGTCGCCGACCTGAAAACCGAGGAGATCGCGGTCAACGAGGCCGCGCGCCTGCGGATCCCGATCATCGGCCTGGTCGACACCAACTGCGACCCGACGCCGGTCGACTACGTCATTCCGGGCAACGACGACGCGATCCGCTCCTGCGAGCTGGTCATCGGCACGATCGGCGGAGCGATCGAGGATGGCGCCTCCTCTTGGCGCGTGCAGGAGGAAAAGCGGATCGCCGAAGAGATGGAGCGGCGGAAACGCGAGGAGGAAGAGCGGAAGAAGCGCGAGGAGGAAGAGAAGGCGCGGGTCGAAGCCGAGGAAGCCAAGAAAGCGGCTGAAGACGCCGAGAAAACGGCTCAGGCGCAGAAAGCAGCGCAGGAAAAAGCGCAGCAGGTCCAAACCGCTCCGAAAAAAGCCCCTCAGGCTGAGGCGCAGCAGGCAGCGGGTCCTGTCTCCGATAAGGGACAGGGCGCTGGGGACGCTGGTCCTGCCGCCGCAGAGGACCCACCGTCTCCTGCAACTACGCAGGAGACGGTCCCCCCTACGACGTCACCCACGTCAGAGGCCGCTGAGAAAGAGACCGAGGGTCAGGGCGCCCCGGCTGCCGACGGGGGCAAAGGTGAGGAGGCCCCTGCCGCTGAGGAAGCAGCTCCGGCGGAGGCTGAGGGTCAAGCCGCTGACGAGAAAGCCGAGGAGGAGAAATGAGCGACGTCACTGCTGCTGACGTGAAGGCGCTTCGGGATCGGACCGGGGCGGCGATGATGGACGCTAAATCGGCGCTGGTGGAGGCTGATGGCGATGTGGAGCGCGCGGTTGAGCTGCTGCGGGTGAAGGGTCAGGCTTCGGCCGCCAAGCGCGAAGGGCGCGGCACCGACGAGGGCGTCGTCGCCTCCTACATCCACGCCAACGACAAGGTCGGGGCGATGGTCGAAGTCCAGTGCGAGACCGACTTCGTCGCCCGCAACGAGGAGTTCAAGGTCTTCGCGTACCAGGTCGCCCTGCACGCGGCGGCGACCGCGCCGCAGTACGTCTCCACCGAGGAAATCCCGGCCGAGGAGCGCGAGGCCGAAAAGAAGGTCTTCGAAGAGAAGGCGCGGGAAGAAGGCAAGCCCGACAACGTCGTCGAGAAAATCGTCGAGGGTCAGCTCAACAAGTGGGCGAGCGAGGTGGCGCTGCTCGACCAGACCCACGTCAATGCCGAGAAACACGAGGGCAAGACGATCGAGGAGTTGCGCCAGGAGCTGGCGGCGAAAACGGGGGAGAACATCCAGATCGCCCGCTTCGCCTACTTCCGCGTCGGCCAGTGAGGGGGAGCGGAGCGAGCGTCGCAATCTGATTCCGCGCGAGCGGAGCGCAGCCGAAATTTGTGAAAGGCTGCGCGGCAGTGACCGACTCTCCCGAGCCGCGCTTCGGCCGCATCCTGCTGAAGCTCTCCGGCGAGGCCCTGATGGGCAGCCAGAGCTTCGGCACCGATGGCGCCGAGGTCGACCGGATCGCCAAGCAGGTTGCGGCGGTCTGCGAGCGCGGGGTGGAGGTCGCGATCGTCGTCGGCGCGGGCAACATCTATCGCGGCCTCGACGGGGCGGCGAGCGGGATGGACCGCGCCACCGGCGACTACATGGGGATGCTGGCGACGGTGCTGAACGCGCTGACCCTGCAGGATGCCCTCGAGCGGCAGGACCAGCACACGCGGGTGATGTCGGCGATCGAAGTGCAGGAGGTCGCCGAGCCCTACATCCGACGTCGCGCGATGCGCCACCTGGAGAAGGACCGGGTCGTGATCTTCGCGGCCGGCACCGGCAACCCGTTCTTCACCACCGACACCGCGGCGGCGCTGCGGGCGCTGGAGATCCACGCCGAGGCGATCCTGATGGCGAAGAACGGCGTGGAGGGGGTCTTCGACTCCGACCCGGCAACCAATCCCGACGCCGAGTTCCTTCCCGCGATCACCCACAAGGAGGCGATCGAGCGCGGTCTCAAGGTGATGGACTCGACCGCGCTCTCGCTATGCATGGACAACGACCTGCCCATCTACGTCTTCAACATGGGCGACGAGCGCAACATAGATAGGATCGTCAGCGGCGAGAAGGTGGGGACGCTGGTCTCCAACGAACCCGCTATTTAGGAGGTACGGGAACCGGTGGAGCTGATCGACGAACTGCTCGCGGACGCGAAGGAGCGGATGGCCAAATCGGTCGAGTCGAGCCGTGGCGAGTTGGCCACCGTGCGCACCGGCCGCGCCTCGCCACACCTGCTGGACCGAATCGCGGTCGATTACTACGGCAACCCGACGCCGCTGAAGCAGCTGGCCAACGTCGCCGCCAGCGACGCTCGCCTGCTCACCGTGACCCCGTTCGACAAGAGCGCCCTGGGGGCGATCGAGAAAGCGATCCAGGAGTCCGACGTCGGTCTGACGCCGAGCAACGACGGCAACGTGATCCGGCTGCAGATCCCCGAGATGACCGAGGAGAGGCGCCGCGAGATGGTCAAGGTCGTCCACGGCGTCGCCGAGGAGGGCCGGGTCGCGATCCGCAACGTGCGCCGCGACATCATGAGCGACCTGCGCGACCTGAAAAAGGAAGGCGAAGTCGGCGAGGACGAGGAGCGCCGCGCCGAGGAGACGCTGCAGAAAGAGACCGACGGCGCCGTCGCCGAGATCGACACGCTGCTCAAAGGCAAGGAAGAAGAGATCCTCGAAGTCTGAGGACTCGGCGGCCCCGTGAGCTCGCCCAGATACGTAGCGATCATCACCGACGGCAACGGGCGCTGGGCGCAGCAGCGGGACCTGCCGGTGGTCGAGGGGCACCGGGCCGGCGCCGACACCCTGAAGGCGCGGCTGCGCGACGCCGCCGAGCTGGGGATCGAGGAGCTGACCGTCTACTCGTTCTCGACCGAGAACTGGACCCGGCCGCCGCAGGAGGTCGCGGGACTGATGCGGATGTTCGGCGAGCGGATCGCCTCGGAAACGCCGGAGCTGAAGCAGGAAGGCGTGCGGATGCGCTTCATCGGGCGGCGCGAGGGGGTGGACCCGGGACTGATCGAGAAGATGGAGTGGGCCGAAGCGGAGACGGCCGAGAACGAGCGCATCGCCCTCTTCGTCGCCTTCAACTACGGCGGCAGGGCGGAGATCCTCGACGCGGCGCGAAGCTTTACGGGTGATTCCGAGGAGGAGTTCCGCAGCCACCTCTATGCGCCCGAGATGAACGACCCCGATCTCCTGATCCGCACCAGCGGCGAGCAGCGCCTCTCCAACTACCTGCTCTGGCAGTGCGCTTACTCGGAGCTGGTCTTCCGCGACGAGCTCTGGCCGGACTTCGACCGGGGTGCGCTGGAAGCGTGCCTGCGCGAGTACGAGACGCGGCAGCGTCGCTTCGGGAGCCGCGGGTGAGCGACGAGGAGCGGATGAGGATGGACCTCTTCGACGAGGAGATGTTCGAGGAGGAGCCACGGCCGCGACGGAGCGAGCCGCGCAAGCCGAGGCGACAACGTCGCGGCACGGGGGAGACCGCGAAGCGGGCCCTGGTGGCGCTGCCCTGGATCGTCTTCGCGATCGCGATCGCCGTCGCCGGCGGGATCGTCTTCATGCTGGCGATGGTCGCGATCGGCGTGATGGCGCTGCGCGAGTTCGACGCGATCGCCGCCCGCTACCGCCCGCTCGTGCTGCCGGCCTGCCTCGCCGTCGTCGGCCTGGTGGTCGCCGCCCACTTCGGCAGCGCCTTCAACCTGCTCTACGTGCTGGCCGCCGGGTTCGTGCTGATCTTCGCCTTCGTCGCCCGGCCTCAGCACCAGAACGGGGCGACGGTCTCGATGGGGGTGACGTTGCTCGGGGTGCTCTGGGTCGGGATCCCGCTCGCCCACGCGGTCCTCCTCCGTGACCTGCCCTCGCATGGAGCGGCGCTGCTGATCGACGTCCTCGTCGGCACCTTCGTCACCGATACCGCCGCCTATGCCACCGGCCGCATGTTCGGCAGCCACAGGATCACCCCCAACATCTCGCCCAACAAGACCATCGAGGGTCTCGTCGGCGGCTTCCTGATCGGCACCATGGGCTTCTGGTTCGCCGGCCTCTACCAGGACTGGCTCTCGGGCGTGGACGCCCTGCTGATCGGCGCCGCCGTAGCCGCCGTCGCCCCACTCGGCGACCTCTTCGAGTCGATGCTGAAGCGCGACCTCGGCACCAAGGACACCGGCACCATCTTCGGCCCCCACGGCGGCATCCTCGACCGCCTCGACGCCGTCTTCTTCACGATCGTCGTCGGCTACTACCTCGCGGTGGCGCTGGTTTACTGAGCCCGTGAACGACGACTGGCGCCTGCAGATCGATTTCGTCGACGAGGGTCCCGACCACCTGCCAGCAGGCCGAGCACGTGGCGCGGGTAGCCCACGAACGTCGGAAGTCGGAAGAAAGCGCGGCCTGGCCGTATAGGTGCAGGGCTCGGCCTCCCTCCTCCGTATCCTCTGTCAGGCATGAAGAAGGTCCTCGTACTCGGGTCGACCGGGTCCATCGGAACGCAGGCGCTGGAGGTGATCGGGCGCTCGGATGAGCTGCAGGTCGTCGGCTTGGCGGCTGGCACGGCCTGGGAGACGGTCGTCGAGCAGGCGCGTGAGCATGGCGTGCCGGCGATTGCGCTCGCTGACGAGGGGTCGGCGGCGAAGGCGCGAGAGGGCTGGAGTGGGCGGGTGCTCACCGGCGAGGAGGGCGTGCGCGAGCTGATCGCCTCCTCCGGCGCGGACCTGGTGCTCAACTCGATCGTCGGCGCCGCCGGGCTCGGCTCCACCATCGTCGCCCTCAGCGAGGGGATCGACGTCGCCCTCGCCAACAAGGAGAGCCTGGTGCTCGGCGGCGAGCTGGTGATGGCGCTGGCCGAGGCGACCGGGGCGCGGCTGCTGCCGGTCGACTCCGAGCACTCGGCCCTCTTCCAGCTGATCGGGGGCGAGGCGCCGGGGACGGTCGAGCGGCTGGTGCTGACCGCCTCGGGTGGGCCCTTCCGCGGGCGCGACGATCTTTCCGACGTCAGCGCCGCCGACGCCCTCGCCCATCCCACCTGGCGGATGGGGGGGAGGATCACGATCGACTCGGCGACGCTGATGAACAAGGGCTTCGAGGCGATCGAGGCGCACCACCTCTTCGCCGTCCCCTACGAGCGGATCGAGGTCGTCGTCCACCCGCAGTCGCTGATCCACTCTCTGATCCATCTCAACGACGGCTCCTCGCTCGCCCACCTCGGCTATCCCGACATGCGCGTGCCGATCTCCTATGCGCTGCATCACCCGGAGCGGGCCGACGTCGACGTGCCGCGGCTCGACCTCGCCGCCGCCGGCTCGCTGACCTTCGAGCAGCCCGACCTCGAGACCTTCGCCTGCCTGCGCCTGGCGCTCGAGGCGGGCCGGGCGGGAGGGACCGCGCCCTGCGTCCTCAACGCCGCTGACGAGGTCGCCGTCGCCGCCTTCCTCGAGGAGCGGATTCCGTTGACGGCGATACCCGCGGTGATCGAGGGGGTTATGGAGGCGATGCCCGTCCAGCCCGTCAGCCACTTCGACGATCTCTTCGCCGCCGACGCCGAGGCGCGCGAACGCAGCCAGGAACAGGTCAGGGAGCTGACGCCGGCATGAGCTGGCTCCTCGTCTTCCTCGGGTTCTGCTTCCTGATCGTCCTCCACGAGGCCGGCCACTTCGTCGCCGCCAAGGCGACGGGGATGCGGGTCGAGCGCTTCTTCCTCTTCTTCGGCCCGACGATCTGGTCCTTCAAACGCGGCGAGACCGAATACGGGGTCAAATCGATCCCGATCGGCGGCTACGTGAAAATCACCGGCATGAACCCGGAGGAGGAGGTGCCTTCGGAGGTCGCCCACCGCTCCTACTACCGGCAGAAGGTCTGGAAGCGGATCGTCGTCGTCGCGGCGGGACCGGCGGTGAACATCGTGCTGGCGTTCCTCATCCTCTTCGGGGTCTACCTGGTCAACGGCCACCAGGAAGTCGACCAGCGGGTCGGCGAAGTCAAAGCCGGGATGCCGGCGGCGAAGGTGCTGAAACCCGGCGACAGGATCGTCGCGATCGACGGCAAGCGCTTTCCGGGCCTCTCCGCCGAAGAACGGCTGGAACGCTTCGCCAAGCTCGTCGGCTCCCATCAATGTGCCGACAAGCAGGTGGACGGCTGCATCGCCGCGACGCCGGTGAGGATCGAGGTCGAACGCGGCGGCCAGGCCAAGACCTTCACCGTATATCCGCACTACGACAAGGAAGCGGAACGGGCCCTGATCGGCTTTTCCTACGCCACCAGGACCGCTGACGTCGGCCCCGGCGCCGCCGCCTCCGAAGCCGGCGACGCGATCTGGTCGGTTGCCCGCGGCACCGCCCATGTCTTCACCCACCTCTTCGAAGAGGACGAGCGCAAGCAGGTATCCGGCGTGGTCGGGATCAGCGACGTCGGCCACCAGGTGATCGAAAAGGGCCTCGAACGCGCCCTGCTCCTGCTCGCCTTCGTCAGCCTCTCGCTCGGCCTCGTCAACCTGCTGCCGATCCTGCCGCTCGACGGTGGCCACATCTTCTGGAGCCTGGTCGAGAAGCTGCGCGGCAGGCCGGTCTCGCTGCGGGTGATGGAGCGGGCGACGATGGTCGGGATCGCCCTCGTCCTGATGCTCTTCTTCCTCGGCCTCTCCAACGACATCGGCAGGATCACCGGCGAAGGCTTCGAAGTCCGGTAAGACGCCGGCGTCGGCCCGTGCTCGTGGCTCAATAAGCTTCAAATATGGCTTGGAACTCATTCGGAAACCCCCCGCGCACGCCTGGCGGCGGCGGACGCGTCGCGGGGCCGCGTCCTCGGTCGGCCGAATGGCGCTGCCATTCGCGCCTTCCTGCGTCCTTGCCCCGCTCGGTCCGGCGCTCGCCAGTCGCACACGCGGAGCTCCCGAATGAGTTCTAAAAGGCAGATCTTCGTCGGCAAGGTGCCGATCGGCGGCGGCGCTCCGGTCGCCGTGCAGACGATGACCAAGACCGAGACCGCGAACGTGGCGGCGACGATGGAGCAGATCCGCAAGGTCGCCGACGCGGGGGCGGACCTGGTGCGCTGCGCGGTGCCGCGCGAGCAGGACGCGGAGGCGCTGAAGACGATCGTGCGCGAGTCGCCGATCCCGGTCATCGCCGACATCCACTTCAACCACACGCTGGCGCTGAAAGCGATCGACGCCGGCGCCCACTGCATCCGGCTCAACCCGGGCAACATCGGCGGCCGCGAGAAAGTCGCCGAGGTGGCGGCGAAGGCGACCGCCGCGGGCGTGCCGATGCGGATCGGCGTCAACTCGGGCTCGCTGCCCAAGCACCTGCACGCGCTCGAGCGCGAAAGCCCCGTCGAGGCGCTGGTCGCCGCCGCGATCGAGTTCGTCGAGCTGATGGAGGGACTCGACTTCGAGAACTTCAAGGTCTCGATCAAGTCGACCAACGTGCCGAACACGATTGCCGCCAACCGCCTGCTCTCGGAGAAGATCCCCTACCCGCTGCACCTGGGCGTGACCGAGGCGGGGACGAAATGGGGCGGCTCGCTGAAATCGGCGGTCGGCCTGGGAACGCTGCTCGCCGACGGGATCGGCGACACGATCCGGATCAGCCTCTCGACCTTCCACGCCGAGGAGGAGGTCAAGGTCGCCTGGGAGATCCTCAAGGCGCTGCAGCTGCGCGAGCGCGGCCCGGTCCTGATCGCCTGCCCGACCTGCGGCCGCCTGCAGTTCGACATGGACTCGGTGGTGGCGGAGATCGAGCAGCGGCTGGAGGCCTACGAGGAGCCGGTAGAGGTCGCCGTCCTCGGCTGCGCGGTGAACGGCATCGGCGAGGCAAGCCACGCCGACTTCGGCATCGCCGGGGCCAAGAACGAGGGCCTGATCTTCGCCGGCGGCAAACCGCTGCGCAAGGTCCCGCAGGCGGATCTCGTCAACACCCTGTTCGAGGAGATCGACAAGTCCCTCGACCGCGGCGGCGAGGTCGAGTTCGACGAGGCCGAGTCGCGCGAGGGCGCCGAGTGGGTCGCCAAGATCGAGCGCGAAAACGCCGGCGACCTCACCCCCGAGAAGATCGCCCAGATGGAGCACGAAGCAGCCCAACGCGGCGAGTCCGACCGCGTCCTCCTCGACGAGGAGGCCTCGCCGACGGCGGGGCGGCGGTTTACGCGGGCGTAGGGGCTCGGCGAAGCCCCCCACGCACCCGAGGCGGCCCATCCGACTTTGAGCACACCTGAGTGGGCCAAATATCGGCTACGGTCTCGCTGACTGGCTTTCGGCCGGACCTTGTCGCCGAGATCTCAGCCGTCCAACTGGCGACCGTGTACCTAACAGGGTGTGGATGTCCGCCCTGAGCGGCAGCCGGATAGATTCCCCGGCGTGAGCCGCCTCTCGCAGACGTTCCTGCCGACGTTGAAGGATCCGCCCGCGGATGCGGAGGCGGTTTCGCACAAGCTGATGGTGCGGGCGGGGTTGGTCCGGCAGCTGGGGGCGGGGCTGTGGACCTATCTGCCGGCCGGGTGGCGGGTGCAGCGGAAGGTCGAGCAGATCATCCGCGAGGAGATGGACGCGGTCGGCTGTCAGGAGATGCTGATGCCGGTGCTGCAGCCGGCCGAGCTGTGGCAGAAGACCGGCCGCTACGGGATCGAGGAGCTGTTCAAGCTCGATGACCGCAAGGGGTCGCCGCTGGTCCTCGCTCTGACCCACGAGGAGGCGCTCACCTACCACGTCGCGCGGGAGGTGCGCTCCTACCGCGACCTGCCGCTGATGCTCTTCCACATCCAGACCAAGGAGCGCGACGAGGCGCGGCCGCGCGCCGGCGTCCTGCGCACGCGCGAGTTCACGATGAAGGACGCCTATTCCTTCGACCGCGACGAGGAGGGGCTGTCGCGCTCCTACGAGCTGCAGGCGCAGGCCTATTCGCGGATCTTCGATCGCTGTGGGCTGCGCTGGTACCGGGTCGAATCCGACGTCGGGATGATGGGCGGCTCGGGCGCCGACGAGTACATGGCGCCCTGCCCGGCGGGGGAGAACGAAGTGGCGCTGGCGCCGGGTTACGCCGCCAACGTCGAGGTCGCTTCGGCCGAGCCGCAGCCGGTCGAGCTGCCGCCGCCCCTGGACGCGCCGGAGGAGGTCGACACCCCGGGTCTGACCAAGGTCGAGGCGGTCGCCGAGCACCTCGGTCTCCCGCACGGCGCCTTCGTCAAGACCCTGCCGATCGTCGTCGAGGGGCGTGGAATGGTCCTCGTGCTGCTCCGCGGCGACCACCGCCTCAACGAGGTCAAGCTGCGCAACGGGATGAAAAGCGACTTCCGCCAGGCGAGCGCCGAGGAGATCGAGGAGCAGCTCGGCCCGGTCGGCTACCTCGGCCCGGTCGGCAGCGGCCTGCCGATCATCAGGGACGCGGCGCTGACCGGCAACTCCTACGTCTCCGGCGCCAACAAGCCGAACACCCACCTGCGCGGGATCGACCCCGGGCGTGACTTCGAGTCCTACGAGATGGACGTGCGCACGGTCGAGGCCGGCGACAGCGTCCCCGGCGGTGGCAGGATCGAGATCGAGACGGCGATCGAGGTCGGCAACATCTTCAAGCTCGGCACCCGCTACTCGGAGCCGCTCGGGGCCACCTACCTCGACGAGGACGGGGTGGAGAAGCCGATCGTGATGGGCAGCTACGGGATCGGCCCGGCGCGGATCGTCGCCGCCTCGATCGAGCAGCGCGCCGACGAGCGCGGGATCGTCTGGCCCCAGGCGATCGCGCCCTGGGCGGTCCACCTGGTCTCGCTGGCGAAGGCGGGCGAGCCCGAGCGCGACGCCGCCGACCGGCTCTACGAAGAGCTGCAGAGCGCCGCTGCCGAGGTCCTCTACGACGACCGCGACGCCGGGCCCGGGGAGAAGCTGACCGACGCCGAGCTGCTGGGCTGCCCGCTGCGGATCGTCGCCGGCCGCCGCGGCCTCGCCGAGGGCGTCGTCGAGGCCGCCGAGCGCGCCTCCGGCGACGAGCACAAACTGCCCCTGGAGGACGCCGCCGCCCGGGCGCTGTCGCTCCTCGATGACTGACCGGGACCCCTTCGGCCGCGGCCGCGTGCGCCGCCTCTTCGGTCTCGACCGCAGCGCGCCGCCGCCACGCCAGACCCGCAAGGGCGAGCCGCTGCACCCATGGACGATCCCCAACCTGGTCGGCTACCTGCGCCTGGCGGCGCTCCCCGTCTTCCTCGTCCTCGCCTACAACACCGACGACGGCACCTCGCTCGCCTCGGCGATGGTCTTCTGGGCGATCGCGGCCGGCGACTACCTCGACGGCATCCTCGCCCGCCTCACCGGCCAGTACAGCCGCATGGGGGCGCTGCTCGACCCGCTCGTCGACCGCCTGACGATCCTCGCCGGCGCCGTCGTCTGCTGGAGCTTCGAGCTGCTGCCGCGCTGGGCGCTGGCGCTGCTGGCGCTGCGCGAGCTGGCGATGCTGCTGCTCGCCTCCTACGGCCTGCGCCACGGCGTCGACATCGAAGTCAACTGGCCGGGGCGGATCTCGGTCTTCCCGCTCATGGGCGGGATCTTCCTGGCGCTGCTGGCGCCGGGCTGGGTCGCGACCGCGCTGCTGATCTGGGGCCTGGCGATGGCGATCGTCGCCACCGCGCTCTACGCCCGCCAGGGCCTGCGTGCAGTCCACGGCGCTCGTCCTGCAAGCTGAGGTTCAGCCGCGCCAAACCCTTAACCTGCGGTTGAACCTTCGGCCGACTGGGAGCTATCATCGGCACCCGCGCAAACGGAGGCACCGCCTCCTCGAGTTAGGAGAACGATGGAGGACACCTTTCCCGATCTCGGTTCCCTCAGCGACAAGGAGCTGAAGGACATGATCGACCAACTGACTGCGGAGGAGAACGAGATCTCCTACAAGCGGCGCGTGCTGCACGGGAAGATCGACATCCTGCGCGCGGAGCTCGTCAACCGCCTGCGCCACAAACGCGAGGCCGGCGAATCGGTGATCTCGGGCGACGACGTCGAGCAGCTGACCCAGATCCTCGCCGGCAAGACGCAGCCGCTGTCGGAGGACGAGCCCGCCGCCTGAGCGGGAACCGCCATGGCCGTCCACTGTCCCGAGTGCGGTTTCGCGAACCCTGAGGGGGCCAACTACTGCCAGAAGTGCGGAGCCTACCTCGGCGGTCCGAAAGAGCCTGGCGAGGAACCGACGACGATGACCTACCGGGTCGACGAGACCGGCGAGATGCAGCCCGTCGACATCGACGAGGTCGTCGAGGAGAGCGGCGCGGCGCTGGTGATCCGCAGCGGTGGCGGCCGCGCCGGCGAGAGCTTCAGCATCGCCGAGGAGCGGGTCAGCATCGGCCGCAGCCCCGACGCCGGCGTCTTCCTCGACGACGTCACGGTGTCTCGCAACCATGCCCTGCTGGTGCGCCGCCGCGACGGCCTCTACATCGACGACCTCGGCTCGCTCAACGGCACCTACGTGAACCGGCGCCGGATCGAGTCGCATCGGCTCGCCGACGGCGACGAGATCCAGGTCGGCAAGTACAAGCTGAGCTACCTGGAGCGCTGAGATGACGGTCTCCGAACAGACGGGCCGGGCCGAATCGTCGAGCAGGCCGCGCAAGGCGCTGACGATCGGCGCCGTCTGCAAGATCCTCCAAAACGAGTTCGACGACGTCTCGATCTCGAAGATCCGCTACCTGGAGGACCAGAAGCTGCTGAGCCCGCGACGGACCTCCGGGGGCTACCGTCTCTACAGCCAGTCCGACGTCGAACGGCTGCGGACGATCCTGCGCCTGCAGCGCGACGAGTTCCTGCCGCTGCGGGTGATCCGCCAGGAGCTGGCCGCTGGCGGCGACCTCGTGCTCGGCGGCGACGGCGAGCGCAAGCCGGCGACCGGGGCGGTTCGGCGGGCGATCCTCGTCGACACCTCGCACGCCTACCTGACGCTCGAGGAGGTCGTCGAGGAGACCGGCGCCCGCGAGGAGCTGATCTCCGAGCTCGAGAACTTCGGGATCGTGCAACCTGAGAAACGCGAGGGCAAGACGGTATACGACGAGACCGATCGCGAGATCGTCCGCGCCGCCAACGAGCTATCGCGGGTGGGCGTGGGGGCGCGAAACCTGCGCGTCTTTCGCTCCTCGGCCGACCGCGAGGCGAACCTGCTGGAAGCGCTGCTGGGCCCGTCGCTGCGCTCCCGCAACCCCGAGCGTCGCAAGGAGGCGCTGCAGAGCCTGGAAAGCCTGGCCGCGACGGTCAGCCACCTCAAGCACCTGCTGCTGGTCAGAGACCTGCGCCGGTTGGCGGGAGAGTAGGCGCGGCGCGCGCGGCGCCCGAGGATGGCCCGCGTCACCCGCAAGCGCACTGTCGAGGCGCCGGTCGCCGAGGTGTGGAAGCTCGTCTCCGACCCCTACAGCCTGCCGCGCTGGTGGCCGCGGACGGCGCGGGTGGAGAACGTCGACGCCAAGCCCGGGGGCAGGCGGACGCAGTGGACGAAGGTGCTGCAGACGGCCGAGGGGCGCGGGGTGCGGGCGGACTTCCGCTGCGTGAGCTCGGCCGAGCGCAAGCGCTACGTCTGGGAGCAGGAGCTGGAGGGAACGCCCTTCGAGCGGCACCTGAAAGCGCTGCGGGTGGAGATCGGAATGCGCGAGCGCGACGGCGGCACCGCGGTCAGCCTGACCGAGGAGCAGACGCTGAAAGGCATGTCCAAGCTGGGTTCGCCGCTGATGCGGAGGGCGCGCGGCGACGTCCTCGACGAAGCGCTCGACGGGATCGAGAGGGCTCTGACGTGAGTGTCGAAAAGCTCTCGCATAGCGAGAGGAAAGCGACATGACCGAGGCGAGGCGAGATACGAAGTGGTGGGGCTGGGGGGATCCAGCGGTTGAACCCACCTTGGATGGCGAGGCGCTCGGGGTTCTGCGGGACCGGATTGGGGAGCTGGAGGCTTGGCCGCTGGCGCGTGACCTTGGGGAGTTCGAGTTGCCTCCTGCGGGGGCGCTGCCGCGGGGGTTGATCGAGGCGGTGGGGGAGGAGAGGGTCTTCAAGGGCGACGAGGACCGTCTGCGGCACGCAACCGGACGCGGTTATGTCGACATGGCTCGCTTTCGGAACGGCGTGCTTGAAGCCGCGCCGGATGCTGTCGTGATGCCTCAGAACGCCGAGGCGCTGCGGCGGGTTGTCGACGTCTGCGCCGCGGAGGGCATCGCGATCGTCCCTTTTGGCGGTGGCACCAGCGTCGTCGGTGGGGTCGAGCCGCTGCGTGGCACCCACGGGCGCGTGATCAGTCTCGACCTCGGGGCGCTGCGCGACGTCGAGGTGGACGGCCGCTCCCTCACCGCCCGCCTCGGTGCCGGCCTGCGCGGGCCCGACGCGGAGGCGGCGCTCGCCGAGCATGGCCTCACCCTCGGCCACTTCCCGCAGTCGTTCGAGTACGCCACGATCGGCGGCTTCGCCGCGACCCGCTCCGCCGGCCAGGCCTCGAGCGGCTACGGACGCTTCGACGCCCTTGTCTCCTCGGTGCGCCTGCTGGCGCCCGCCGGCGAGCTCTCAACCCTGGAGACGCCGCACACCGCCGCCGGTCCGGCGCTGCGGGAGCTGGCGATCGGCTCGGAGGGCGTCCTCGGGGTGATCCCCGACGTGACCGTGCGGGTGCGGACCGCGCCAGCGGTGAGGCGCTACGAGGCCTGGATGGCTGAGAGCTTCGAGGCGGGCTCGGAGATCGTGCGGACGCTGGCGCAGGGCCCGGGACTGCCGGAGATCATTCGTGTCTCCGACGAGGAGGAGACCGAGGGGACGCTCGCACTGTCGGGACCGCGCGGCCTCAGCGGCAGGCTCTTCGACCGCTACCTCGGTCTGCGCGGTCGTCGCGGCGGCGCCCTCGTGATCGTCGGCTTCGAGGGAGGCGAGGAGTCGGTCGCCCGCCGCCGCTCCCTCGCCGTCCGCGCCTTGCGTCAGGGCGGCGCTGCCTACCTCGGCCAGGCCGCCGGCCAAGCCTGGGAGCACGGCCGCTACCAGGGCCCGTATCTGCGCGACACGCTGATGGGGATGGGGGCGATGGTCGAGACGCTCGAGACCTCCCACGCCTGGAGCCGCTTAGGCGAGCTGCATGCAGCGGTCGGCAGCGCGATCCGCAGCGCCCTCGAGCAGCAAGGAACGCCCGGGCTCGTCTTCTGTCATCTCTCGCACGCCTACGCCGACGGCGCCTCGCTCTACTTCACCTTCATCTCCCGCGTCCGTCGTGGCGCCGAGGTGGGGCAGTGGGCCGCGGTCAAGCGCGCCGCCTGCGAGGCGATCGTCGCCCATGGCGGCACGATCACCCACCACCACGCGATCGGCCGCGACCACGCCCCCTACATGGAGGCCGAGGTGGGGAAGGCCGGGATCGAGGTGCTGCGCGCAGTCAAGGAGCAGCTCGACCCCGCCGAAATCATGAACCCGGGGAAGCTGCTCCCCGCTTAGTTATTCGTTCTTGGCCCGCTTGGCTGCGCCGACGATCGGGCCTTGCACGCTGCCCCGCAGGATTTCGGTGCCGGTGTAGAGCGGCGCTTCCTTCTTCTTCGTCGCCTGCGCCAGCGAGGCTTTCAGCTGCGATTCGTCGGTCTGGGTGATCGCGATCTGGCCGAAGGTTTCGTTCGCCAGATAGGCGAGGACTTCGACCGGCACTTCGACCTGGGCATCGATGCGCCCGTCCTTGCGCACCTCGGTCGAGGCCAGGGGCAGCATTTTCTGCGGATTCGCGGCGATCCAGATCGTGTAGCCGCAGTTGCTGCTCGGCGGCAACCCTTCGGCGGCCACCTGCAGCGCCAAGCTCTTCTTGACCCGGCCGAAGACCGCAAGCCCCCGCGCTTCGCTGCCGTCGACCGGGTTGAGAACCGCCCGCGTCACCTCTTTCGGACTCTTCACCGCCGCCGCGGCAAGAGCGGTGAGGAGTTTTCCGTTCGGCTTGGGCGCAGATCCGGTCTTGCAGCTCGTGGTCGAAGCCGAGGTAGTGGTGCTATCCGACCCCGCGCCGCCCCCGGTAACGAGCAGGATCACCACGAACAATACGACGATGGCAACCCCCGCCAAGATCGCCCACAACCCCCGGTTCTCCAGCAACTTAGCCTCATGAGCGATCTCCTTGGGACTGTGCCCATGCTCGTGATGAGGAATCGGAACAACCGGCTCGGCTTCGGGCTTCTGCTTCTCAGGCGGCACCGCCGCTTTCGGGGGCTTCAGGGACGGGGACTCCCCCTCCGGAGCCTCCCCATCTTTTGCTCCGGAGGAGGAGTCCCCGTCCCCCGGAGGCGTTGGAATCACCGGCGCCGGTATCCCTTCGGCTTCCAGATCAGCAGCCGCCTGCTCAGCCCGCCGATGGACCTCCTCCACGGAGATCCCCATCAGCGCGGCAAGATCGTCATAGCCCTGCGCACCCCGCTGCGCGAGCAGTCGCAGGATCGCCTTCTGGTCGTCGCTCAGCGCCACCGGACGGCAAGCCTATTAGGGTGCGTGGCGTGAACGACGACGCTCAGGTTAAGCCTGCCCACTTCGACGATCTGATCGGCACCGAGTGGCTCAGCGACGATCCCGACGACGCCCGCGTGCGGCTGTCGATCCGCGACGAGCTGCGCCAGCCCTTCGGCCTGATGCACGGTGGGGTGATGTCGACCCTGGTCGAGAGCGTCTGCTCCCGCGCCACCGCCGGCGCCGTCTACGAGGACGGCATGGCGGCGATGGGCCAGTCGATCGACGTCAGCTTCATCCGCCCGGTCACCGAGGGCGGGGTCGAAGTACGGGCGAAGGCGCGCCATCGCGGCCGCTCCACCTGGATCTGGGAAGCCGAGGTGCTGAACGACGAGGGCAAGCTCTGCGCCCTGGCCCGAATGACGATCGCCGTTCGACCGCGGCCGAGCTAGCCGCCGAACCGATTCGTAATCGGCAACCGGCGATCCTTGCCGAACGCCTTCGGGGTGATCCGGATCCCCGGTGCGGCCTGGCGTCGCTTGTACTCGGCGCGGTCGACGAGGCGGATCACTTCGTCAACGGTGTCGGCCGGCATCCCCGCCGCGATCATCTCCTCACGGCCCTCGTCGCGCTCGACGTAGGCCTCGAGGATGCGGTCGAGCAGCTCGTAGGGCGGCAGCGAGTCCTCGTCGCGCTGGTCGGGCCGCAGCTCGGCCGAGGGCGCGCGATCGATCACGCTCGCCGGCACCAGCTCGCGCTCGGCGCGCTCGTTGCGCCGCCGCACCAGTTCGTAGACCAGCTGCTTCGGCACGTCCTTGATCACCGCGAAGCCACCGGCCATGTCGCCGTAGAGGGTCGCGTAGCCGACCGACATCTCGCTCTTGTTGCCGGTCGTCAGCACCAACCAGCCGTGCCGGTTGGAGAGCGCCATCATCAGGTTGCCGCGGATCCGTGCCTGGATGTTCTCCGCCGTCAGGTCCGGCTCGGAGGGTTTGGTGGGGTCGCGAGGCACCGCCGCCTCGGGCTCGCTCAGGTAGCCGCTCAGCCCCCGTTCGTAGCTCTCCATCATCGGCTCGATCGCGATCTCGATCAGCTCGCAGCCGAGGTTCTCGGCGATGTCGCGCGCGTCCTGCTGGGTCTCAAAGCTGGAGTGGGGGGAGGGCATGACGACGCAGGTCAGCCGCTCCGGCCCGACCGCGTCGGCGGCGAGCATCGCCACCAGGGCCGAGTCGATCCCACCCGAGAGGGCGACGCCGACGTGCTTGAAGCCGTTCTTGCCGACGTAGTCGCGCAGACCGAGCGCGAGCGCCCCGTAGACCTCCTCGAGGTCGGAGAGCGGCTCGGCCAGGCGGCAGGGCCCGTCAGGAGGGATCTCGCAGACCAGCAGCTCCTCCTCGAACTGCGCGGCGCGGGCGATCACCGAGCCGTCGGGGGCGGTGATGAGGCTCTGGCCGTCGAAGACGAGCTCGTCCTGGCCGCCGACCAGGTTGCAGAAGGCGAAGTAGGCGTCGTAGGCGCGCGAGCGTTCGCAGAACATCGTTTCCCGCTCGCGGCCCTTGCCGCGGTGGTAGGGAGAGCCCGAGGGGTTGGCGATCAGCCGCGCGCCCGCCTCGGCCTCGGCCTGCGCCGGCCCGCCCGGTAGCCAGACGTCCTCGCAGATCGTCAGGCCGACCCTTTCGCCGCCGACCTCGATCGAGACCGGCTCGTCGGCCGGGACGAAGTAGCGCTGCTCGTCGAAGACGGCGTAGTTGGGCAGGCGGTTCTTGCGATAGACCGCCCGCACGGCGCCGTCGGCGAGGACGGCGATCGAGTTGTGGGCGTGGCGCTCGTCGGCGTGGTCGGCGACGGGCTCGGCGAAGCCGACGAGGACGGTGATCCCGCTCGCATCTCGCGCCAGCTCCTCGACCGCGCGTTGGTTGGCGGCGAGGAAGTGGCGCTTCAGGTAGAGGTCCTCGGCCGGGTAGCCGGGGATGCAGAGCTCGGGGAAGATCGCCAGCTCGGCGCCCTCCTCGCGGGCGCGGCCGATCCACTCCGCGACCTTGGCGGCGTTGGCGTCGATCGCGCCGACGGTGGGGTTGATCTGGGCGAGTGCTATGCGCATCGCGGCCCGAGGAGGCTATTACTCGGAGCCTCTTCGACGATCCAAAGCTACTTCTCGCCACCTATAGGGTTCTCAGGACATGCGGAACCGCCGGCGCCACCTGGTCGGTACCACCTCGGCGGTCCTGTTCCTGGTCCTCGCCGCGGCACCCGCTGCGCACTCTTCGTCGCCGACGGGACTAAAAGGGTCTTATATAGACCGAAATCGTCCCGTCGCCCCCGCGACTGTCGCTTCCGAGGCGCAGAAGCCGTTCCTCATGCCCGAGGAACGGCCGACCGAACACCGCTCGCGACCGACCGACGACCCGGACCCCAACCGCAACGCCTACTCGGTGCCGGAGGCGAAGGGCTCGCCGGCCTGCTCGCGCCACTTCTGCGTCCACTGGGTCGACCAGGGGCTCGACGCGCCGAGCCTGACCGACAAGAACGGCAACGGCGTCCCCGAATTCGTCGAGCGAGTGCTGCGGGTCGCCGAACACGTCCACACGATCGAGAACGAAAAGCTGGGCTGGCGCGAGCCGCGCAGCGACGGGCGCAAGGGCGGTCGCAACGGCAAGACCGACGTCTATCTCGCGCAGATCGGCGGCGAACTGTTCGGCTACGCGGCGCCCGACCGCGGCCAGGCCACCAGGGAGCACCGGATCCCACGCCGGCTGCACGGCTACCTCGTCCTCGACAACGACTACAGCGCCTTCGAGTTCCCCGGCACCAAGCCGCTGAGCGACCTTGAGGTCACCTTTGCCCACGAGTACAACCACATCCTCCAGTTCGGCTACGACGCCTACCAGGACGCCTGGTTCGCCGAGTCGACCGCGACCTGGATGGAGGACGAGGTTTACGACCGGATCGACGACTACCTGCGCTACGTCCGCCGCTGGGTGAAGCTGTGGGAAACGCCGCTGACGACGAGCTCGATCAAGGAGTACGGCAGCGCGGTCTGGAACCAGTGGCTGGCGCGGCGCTACGGGACGGCGGTGATCCGCAGGGCCTGGGCGGGGGCGATCGACGCCAAGCCGGGCGGCTTCTCGGTCTCCAGCTACGAACGAACGATTCGCGCCGCCGGCTCCTCGGACCTGAGCCGCGACTTCACCCGCTTCGCCGCCGCCGTCCCCGAGTGGCGGACGGGAAGGGGGTTCCGCGAGAGCCGCCTCTTCCCGGACGTGCAGCGCCAGGGGCATCTACCGTTGGATGGCCGGTCGCTGACGCGCTTCCTCAACCACACCACCTTCCAATTGCTGCGGGTGAGAGCGGGGGACGGCAAGGCCGTCGTCGTCCACCTGACCGCGCCCCGCGGGACCGCGGCGGGCCTGGCGCTGGTCGGACGGATCGGCAGCGAGCGCCACGGGCGCACCGTCTCGCGGATCAACTTCAAGGCTGGGGGAGGGCAGCTGACGGTGCGCCTCGCTCACCCCGGCCGCTTCAAGCGGATCACCGCGGTCGTGGTGAGCGCCGACGCGCGGGCGAAGGGCTTCAGCGCTCGTCGCCTCGATTGGCTCTACCTGACCGACGGCCTGCCGTTCGAAGTCAGCGGCGAGCTGGTTCGATAGCTAAGAGCGCGACTCGGCCGCGACCGGGTCGACGCCGTTGCTGGAAGCCGCCGCTTTGCCCTTCGATTTCTTCGCCTTTTTCTTGGCGGCGGCCTTGGGCGCCGTGGCGACGACCTCTTGCGTCGTCGCCTCGAGGTCGAGGGCGAAGCTGTCGAGGTCGGCCATCCCGTCGTAGTCGCCGACGAGGCCGAAGTTGACCTGGCCGTTGTAGGACATGATCCCGACGCAGAGGGCCTGGCGCCGAGCGAGGGGCACCATCGGGAAGATCGACTCCATCTTGCGGCCGAGCACGTAGAGCGGGAACTGCGGGCCCGGCACGTTGGTGACGACGAGGTTGAAGAAGCGCTGGGCCGGCTGCAGCCGCGCCGCCTGCGAGGCGATCGTCCCCGGCGCGAAATCGGTCAGTTTGGTCAGGATCTCCGCCCCGACCGCCTGGCCGGAGGACTTGAGGTCGCCCATCTCGGCGCTCGTCAGGTGCAGGCGCTCGACCGGGTCTTCGCACCAGACCGGCAGCGGCGCGAACATCGCCGTGATCCGGTTGCCGAGGGCGCCGTGCTCCTCGTCGGCGCGGACGCTGACCGGAACCATCGCCCGCAGCTCCATCCCCTCGGTATCGTGGCCGCGGGCCCGCAGGTACTTGCCGAGGGCGCCGGCGACGATCGAGAGGATGACGTCGTTGACGGTGCCGCCATGGGCGTCCTTGACCCGCTTCAGGTCGTTGAGGTCCGCCTGGGTCATCTGGAAGCGCCGGTGAGGCCCGATCTCGACGTTGAACACCGTGCTCGGGGCGGAAATCCCGACGCTGACCATCTTCGAGGTGGCGCCGAGCCCGCGCAGGACCTGGCGCGGGCCGCGCAGCGCCGCGCGAAAGCCGCGGTAGATCTCCTTCGGGCTCGTCATCCGCTCCCTCAGCGCTTCGCTCAGCAGCTGCATGTCGGTCGGTTCCGGCGAGGCGAGCCACGGTGGCGCCTTGTCGGGCGCGCCCTGCGGCTCGGGATCCAGGTCGAAGAGGACGGTGGTGATGTCGACGCCGGAGACGCCGTCGACCAGGGCGTGGTGGCTCTTGCCGACGATCGCGAAGCGGTCGTCGGTCAGTCCCTCGACCAGCCACAGCTCCCAGAGCGGCTTCGAGCGGTCGAGCTGCTGGGAGAAGATCCGCGAGGCGAGGTTGCGCAGCTGCTCGTCGGAGCCCGGCGCCGGCAGCGCGGTCTGGCGCACGTGGTACTCGAGGTTGAGGTGCGGGTCGTCGACCCAGACCGGCCGGCTCTGGGCCAAGGGGACGAAGCGCAGCTTCTGGCGGAAGCGCGGAACGAGGTGAAGGCGCGAGGCGATGTGGTCCCGGAACTCCCGGTGGGTGGGCGCTTCGCCCTGGAAGATGCTGACCGAGGCGACGTGCATGTGGGCGCCGGAGCGCTCCAGGTGGAGGAAGGAGGTGTCCAGGCCGCTGAGTCGTTCGGGCTTCGCCACTGGCGACATATTCGCACACCCGGCCAGTGCGCAACAAATGCTCAAGCACTATTGACAGGCGGCTGGCGACGAGGTACGACAGTGGCTCCGCAACGCGATTCGGCGCTCGGGCGCCGACAAGGGAGAGATCATGAAATACCTGAGGATGCTCGCCGCAGCTGCGGTCGTCGCCGCGGCCGGCACGACCTTCGCTGGAGCAGGAACGGCCTCGGCGACGGTTCTCTGCGCTACGACAACGCAACCCTGCGTCGAAGTCTACCCGGTGAACGAAAAATACCACGGGGAAACCACGGCTGGAGCCGTGCTCGAGACCTCCAGCGGGGAACAGATGTCGAAATGCGAAAGCTCGACAATCAAAGGCCAGGTCGTGGAACCGGGCGGAGCCGGAGAAGTGGCCGTTCTCAGCATCGGCGGCCTGACCTGGGTGGGCTGCAGCGCCAAAGTGGAAACGGTCGTGACCGGCGAACTCGGTGTGGAGTACATCGCCGAAACCGACGACGGCACGGTCACAGATCTGCGCACGAAACTCGCAGTGGTCTATCTCGGTGGCACCTGCACCTATGCGATAAGTGAAAAAGTCGCGTCGACCCTGGGCCGGCTCACAGGGGCGCTGATGATTCCGACTCTCGACGTCAACGGGTCGCTGCCGAAAGTCGCGGGCGGCTTCCTCTGCCCGACGACCATGAAGTGGACAGCCGAATACCGCCTGAAAGAACCGCTTCCCCTCTTCGTCGAGGCTGAATGAGGAAGGCGCTGGACGATTTGGATCGCAGGATCTCGAACCGGCGCTGTAACCGCTAAGAGGCGAGGCCCAGCCGGAGCTGGCTATCGGTCGGCTCCGGCTCGGTGGCCTCGCCCTTCTCGCCGTTGTCGAACGAGGCGACGCGAACGCCCAACAGGCGGACCGGCCGCTGCGGGTCGTAGGCTCGCAGGAGGCCGAGCGCGACTGGGCCGACGACCGAGGGGTCGTTGGTCGGTTGGTCGATCGTGTGCGAGCGGGTGACGTTGGTCCAGTCGTCGAGCCGGATCTTGATCCCGATCGTGCGCCCCTCGAGCTCGCGCTTGTGCAGGCGCCGGCAGAGCTCCTCGGAGAGCTCGTCGAGGTGCCGCTCCAGCTCCGCGCGCTGGGTGACGTCGACGTCGAAGGTGATCTCCGTCGACTGCGACTTGGTCTCGTGTTCGGGTGTGATCGGGGTGGTGTCGAGGAGGCTGCCGCGCGCGTGCAGCCAGGCGCCGGACCGGGGACCGAAGGTCGATTCCAGCTCACTCCGATCCCGCCGACGCAGGTCGGCGAGGGTGTCGATCCCCATCGCCTCCAGGCGGGAGACCGTCTTCGGGCCGATCCCGGGGATGAGACCGGGGGAGTGGTCGGCAAAGCGCTCCAGGGCGTCCGCGCGCGAGAGCACCACCAACCCCCGCGGCTTGCCGAGCTCGCTGGTGACCTTCGCCAGCATCCGCGACTCCGAGATGCCCACCGAGCAGGTGAGCTGCGTCTCCACCCGGATCTCGTTGGCGATCCGCCGCATAACGGCCTTGGGCGAGAAGAGCCCGGTCAGGTCCAGATAAGCCTCGTCCAGCCCAACCACCTCGACCACCTCCACATTCCCCCGCAGCACGTCCATCACCTGACCCGACGCCTCCCGATAAGCAGGGAAGTCCGGCCGCAGATAGATCGCGTCCGGCAACCGCCGCCGAGCAACCGCCGCCGGCATCGCCGAATGGATCCCCGCCAGCTTCCGCGCCTCGTAGCTCGCCGTGGTCACCACCGCCCGCGGCCCCGACCCGCAGACCACCACCGGCTTGCCCTTCAACTCAGGTCGTCGCCGCAACTCGACAGACGCATAGAAGGCGTCCATGTCGAGATGGGCAATCGTCCGCTCGTTGAAGCTCACCTACTGATCGTAGGCGGCGGAAGGGACGCTCCTCTACTCGATGCAGGCGCCGCCGACGGCGACGATCAGCAAGCCGACGCCGCTTCCTCCGCCTCCGCAAACCGCAAGCACGGCGCGGATCCTAGACTTCAGGCATGGCTTCCCCGGAGGCGAAGAACCTCGAGGCGATCTCGCAGGCGATCGACCAGCACAACTCGAACTGCCCGTTTCCGGCGGCGGAGGTGCGGATGAACCCGTTCGAGGTCGAGCGGCTGGGGTGGGACTCGATCCGGGGGCTGCCGGTGGTGCCCGATGCGGAGATCGGGACGGGGCGGTTCCGCATCGTCTGCTCCCGTGACATGGAGGACGACGACCTGGAGATCGTCGAGGCCGTGAGTCAGGAGCTGGAGACGGCCGCCCCAGCTCGTAACTGAGCGACCTGGACCGGCGCAGCTCAGACCTGGTTCCAGAAGTCGATGCCGGAGCTTTCCATCCAGCTCTGCACTTCGATGTTGAGCTGGGAGATTTCGCCGCTGAGGATCAGGAAGCCCATGGCGATCAGGATCACGCCGCCGACGGCGACGATCGCCTGGTAGTGGCGCTTGACGACGGTGAAGGCGGTGGTCATGCGCGAGAAGGCGAGCGCGGTGAGAATGAAGGGGATCGCCAGGCCGGCTGAGTAGACGGCGAGGAGGAAGGCGCCGTGGCCCGCCGAGCCGGTCACGGCGGCCGCTGAGAGGATCGCGCCCAGCGTCGGGCCGATACAGGGGGTCCAGGCGATCGCAAAGGCAGCCCCGGCGACGATCGGGCCGCCTCTGCCCGCCCGTTCGAGCAGCGCGTCGACGTGCCACTCGCGGTTCAGCCTCGTGATGAAGAGGGAGGAGACGAAGAGGGCGCCCATGGCGATGATCAGCACTCCCGAGATCGTCGTCAGCAGATCCTTGTTGTCCTTGAGGAAGGAGCCGATGCCGGTGCTCGCGAGCCCGAGCAGGATGAAGATCGTCGAGAAGCTCGCCACGAACAGCAGGCTCGGGCCGAGAACGCGTCGCCAATCGGCTTCGTCGAGCTCGTTCGCCGAGACCCCGGTGACCGCCGAGAGGTAGCCCGGCACCAGCGGCAGCACGCAGGGGGAGAGGAAGGAGACGACACCTGCCGCGAGGGCGGCGAAGATCCCCACGCCCGAGGCAGGATCGGAGCTGATGGCGGCGTGGACCACGACCCCTCAGGTTACCCTCGGGCCGTGCCGGCCTGGCCAAATCCGCGGACCTCGGTAGATTTGGCTAGTCAGCCAAACATGGGAGGAGCAAAAAGTTGAGCGACAGGACGTTCGTGATCGGGGTCGGGATGACCAAGTTCGAGAAGCCCGGCACCAAGGAGGGCGACTACCCGGACTGGGCCAAGGAGGCGGGGGAGAAGGCGCTCGCCGACGCCGGCATCCCGTATGAGGACGTCGAGCAAGCCTACGCCGGCTACTGCTACGGCGACTCGACCTACGGCCAGCGGGCGCTCTACCAGCTCGGCCTGACCGGGATCCCGGTCGTCAACGTCAACAACAACTGCTCGACCGGCTCCTCGGCGCTGTTCCTGGCCCGGCAGGCGGTCAAAGGCGGCCTCGTCGAGTGCGCGCTGGCGCTGGGCTTCGAGAAGATGGAGCCGGGCTCGCTCGGGGTCAAGTACACCGACCGC
The DNA here is from genome assembly GCA_044868125.1 of Solirubrobacterales bacterium. Classification (GTDB taxonomy): domain Bacteria; phylum Actinomycetota; class Thermoleophilia; order Solirubrobacterales; family 70-9; genus VAYN01. The sequence goes on along the minus strand of JBIOWB010000082.1, from coordinate 13,499 downwards.
ACCAACGCGCTCGACAAGCACGCGATGCGGATGTTCGAGCTGCGCGACCCCGAGCAGTCGCCGCCGGCGCCGCAGATGTTCGGCAACGCCGGCCGCGACCACATGCAGAAGTACGGCTCCGAGCCCGACCACTACGCCTGGATCGGTTGGAAGAACCACAAGCACTCGGTCAACAACCCCTATGCCCAGTTCCAGGACGAGTACACGCTGGAGGACATCAAGGCGGCGAAGATGATCCATGACCCGCTGACCAAGCTGCAGTGCTCGCCGACCTCCGACGGCTCGGCCTGCGCGATCGTCGCCTCCGAGGCGTACGTCGACCAGCACGGCCTCTGGGAGCAGGCGGTCGAGATCGCCGGCCAGTCGATGGTCACCGACCTCACCTCGACGTTCGACGAGAACGCCGACTGCATGACGATCGTCGGCTCCGACATGTCGGCCACGGCGGCGCGGATCGCCTACGAGGAAGCCGGAGTGGGGGCGGAGGAAGTCGACGTCTGCGAGCTGCACGACTGCTTCAGCGCCAACGAGCTGATCACCTACGAAGCGCTCGGCTTCGCCGCCGAGGGCGAGGCGCACAAGCTGGTCGAGGCGGAAGCGACCACCTACGGCGGCAGCGGTCCGGTCGTCAACCCCTCGGGCGGGCTGATCTCCAAGGGCCATCCGCTGGGCGCGACCGGCCTGGCGCAGTGCTCGGAACTGACCTGGCAGCTGCGCGGCGAAGCCGACAAGCGCCAGGTGGAGGGCGCGAAGACCGCCCTGCAGCACAACATCGGCCTCGGCGGCGCCGCCGTGGTCACCGTCTACAAACCGGCGGCCTAGGGAAGGTTGCCGCAACAGAGGAGGAGCACGATGGCGAAGGAGCGACGGCAACTGAGCGGCAAGGTCGTGGCGATCACCGGCGGCGCGCGCGGGATCGGCAAGGCGACGGCCAGAGCGCTGGTCGACAAAGGCTGCCGTGTCGCCATCGGCGACCTCGAGCTCGAGCTGGCGGAACAGACCGCAACCGAGCTCGGCGGCGGCACGGTGGCGCTGCGGCTCGACGTCACCGACCGCGCTTCCTTCGAGCGCTTCCTCGACGAGGCCGAGCGCCAGCTCGGGCCGGTCGACGCGGTGGTCAACAACGCCGGGATCATGCCGGTGACCCCGTTCGAGGACGAGAGCGAGGAGTCGATCCACCGCCAGATCGACATCAACCTGCACGGCGTCATCACCGGCACCCAGCTGGCGATCAAGCGCCTGCGCCCGCGCGGCAGCGGCTACATCGTCAACATCGCCTCGCAGGCGGGCAAAGGCGGAGTCCCAGGGATCGCGACCTACTCGGGCACCAAGCACGCCGTCGTCGGCCTCAGCGAGGCGGTGCGGACGGAGCTGCGGGGAACCGGCATCGAGGTCCTCTGCGTGATGCCGACCGTGGTCAACACCGAGCTGACCAGCGGCGTCGGCCAGAAATGGGTCAAACCGGTCGAGGCCTCCGACGTCGCCAACGAGATCGTCGAGGCGATGGAAGTCCCGCGGTTCGACGTCTTCGTCCCGCGCGCCAACGGCGTCCTCTACAAGATCCTGGCGCCGCTGCCGCGCAGCTGGCGTGAGGCGCTCGGCCGCGCGATGAAGGTCGACAAGCTGATGATCGAGGTCGACCACGGCGCCCGCCGCGCCTACGAGGAGCGAGCGGCGCACAGCGCGGGCGACGAGGAGAGCGAGCAGGAGCCGGCACCGGCACAGCGCGACGCCGCGTAGCTGAACGAGGGGGGCTTCGTGGCCGTATAGCCCCAGGTCCAACGAAGAAGGAGAGGACCAGTCATGGGACGGATCTACGACGCAACCTGGGGCCGGCTCTTTTCGGCCTGTTATGACCGCGGCTTCAAGGCGACCGAAGAGGCGGGCCTGCGCGAAATGCGCCGCGAGTTGCTGGCGCAGGCGCGGGGGATGGTGCTGGAGCTTGGTGCCGGTACCGGCCTGAACCTGGAGCTATACCCCGAGGGGGTGGAGAAGCTGACGTTGACCGAGCCCGACCCGCATATGACCAAGCAGCTGCGGGAGAAGCTGGCGAGCTCGGGGCGGGAGGCCGAGCTGGTCGAGACGCCGGCGGAACGCCTGCCGTTCCCGGACGATTCCTTCGATACCGCGGTGGTGACGCTGGTTCTCTGCACGGTCCCAGACCCCGCCGCGTCCCTGGCCGAGATCAAGCGCGTCCTCAAACCCGGTGGTCAGTTGCTCTACCTGGAGCACGTCCGCTCCGGCAGGCCAGACCTCGCCAAGTGGCAGGACCGCCTCGAGAGCCCCTGGCGCTTCCTCGCCGACGGCTGCCATTGCAACCGCGACACGGTCGCAGGGATCAACGCCGCTGGCTTCGATCTCGGTGACGTCGAGATCGGTGAGCTACCCAAGGCGCCACCGCTCGTCCGGCCGCTCGCCATTGGCGCTGCTCGCAAGGGATGAATCTCAGCGAACGCTGCGAAGAGCACGAGAGGGCCCTAAAAGCGCTGGGCGTCAAATGCAAATTGCTCCAGAATGTGGACAGCTCTTGGTCGCTGCGATTCGGTCCGCTTACGGCGCTGGAGGTGGGAAGGGCGGTTTCCGCCTTCGTTCGCTGAACCTCCGGGCACCTCTCCTCGCAGAGCCAACGCACGATAATGGTGGTTATGTCAACTCGGGCACGAAGGCCCCCGAGCTCTTAGCCGGCCCTCTCGATCGCTTCTTCGATGGCCTCGGTGGAGCCGGGCGTGCCCAGGGGCTCCAAGCCGTTGCTGCTGGGGCCCTTGACGGCGAACGACGGCGTGCCGTCGAAGCCGAGGCGCTGGGCTTCTGCGGTCGTCCTTTCGACTTCCGGGACCAGCCTTTCGCGTTCCGCTTGCCATCTGGCGAGGTTCTCGACGCCGGCGCCCTCGGCAATCGCCTCGAGGAATTCGTCATCGGCGTAGCCGGAGTCCTCTTCGCCCTGATTTCGATAGAACAGCTCGACGAAGCTCCAGCCGCGGCCCTGTTCGCCGGCGGCGAGCGCGGCGGCGCCCGCGGGCACCGACTGCCCGCCGATGATCGTGAAGTTGCGGAAATCGACCTTGACTTCGCCCTTCCTGACCTCGTTTTCGACGATCGGCGGCAGGATCTCTTCCGCGTAGCCCTTGCAGACCGGGCACTGCAGGTCGCCGAACTCGACCAGTTCGACCGGTGCCTCGGGATTACCGAGCACCATCCCTTTCTGGGGGATTCCCGCCAGCAGCCCCTTCGCCTCTGCCCTGCCCTCGAGGTTGGTGTCGCCGCCGCTGCCACCGCTCGCGCTGACCACGATCAGCACCGCCACGGCGACGATCGCCAGGAAGACGGCGCCAGCGCCCATCCGCAGGAGCCGCTGGCGGCGCTCGCCGTCAGCCGCCATCGACCGCCACTTCGCCCTCGGCGCCGGCATACCCGATCAGGCGGGTCGCGCTCAGCAGGAAGAGGATCGTCATCAGGGCGGCGCTGCCGACGCACCACTCGCAAACCGCTTCGATCTTGAACAGCTCGATGTAGGTCAGGTAGACGCTGAAGCCGAAGCCGCCGAGGGCGACGACGAAGCCGCCGAGGCGGGCGACGTCATCGACGAAGAACGCGCTCGCCAGCAGCAGGAGGTAGCCGACGATCCCGAAGACGGCGACGTTGACGCCGAGAAGGTGCGAATAGGAGCTGTCGGCGACGGTCTGGCAGCCGCTGCCGCCGGCGAGACAGGCGGGCGCCCCGCCGCCGGAGTCGGCGATCGCGACATAGGCGGCGACGGCGACGCCCAGGGTGGCGACGAAGGCGATGAGGCGCCGTAGGGTGCCCTCGTTGGGGAATTTCATCGGGCGGAAGATATGGCTTCGGCGTAAAAGCGGGCTAACGCGCGCGCGAGCTTGCCTCCCTGCCATGCCAAGGGCGATTCCCCCTCGACCTCGCTGACCAGCTCAGCCCGAGGCAACGCCTCCGCGTAGGCGGCCGCCATGGCGTAGGGATGGCCGGGATCGGCGTCGTCGTGGCTGGCGACGACGAGGGCGGGCACGTCGATCGCCTCCAGCTCTTCGAGCGAGCCGAAGGGTCGCGAGCGAGGCACCTCCCGCAGGGCTCGGACCAGCGCCTCGGGGTGCCGCTGGCGCAACATCCGCTCGCGGGTGAAGCGCCGGACCGAATCGCGCCAGCGCGGATCGATCCCCTGCTTCTCCCCGACGTAGGCGACGAAGCCGTCGATTCCGTCGGCCTCGAGCGCCGCCGCCATTCCGTCCCAGTAGTCCAGCGACTCGGATCGGATCGCTCCCCGGTAGGTCGGCCCGATCAGCGCCAGGCCGGCGAGCCGCTCGGGATGCCGCAGGGCATAGGCGACCGCCGTATGGGCGCCCATCGAGTGACCGCCGAGGAAGAAACGCTCCTCCCCGACCTGAGCGGACACCACCCGTTCGAGATCCTCGACCAGCTGCGGGTATCCATAACTCTCCCCCGCCGGCGCCGGGTCGGACTCTCCGTGGCCGCGCGCGTCGTAGGCGACGACCCGGTGGCCGGCACGCGCCAGAGCTCGCGATCCGTGCAGGACGTAGCGCCGCGTCGCCGTGATCCCGTGGCAGAGGACGATCGCGGGCCCCTCCCCTTCCGCTTCGCCCCGCAGCACGGGCGCGGCCCCGGCCGCGAAGGCCTCGGCCTCGACCGGCATCAGTCGAGCGCGGCGACGACTCGCTCGAGGTCCTCGACCGACTCGTAGGTGCTGCCGGTGCGCGAGACCGTCTTGTGCCGGACGACGCCGTCACCGTCGACAAGGAAGATCGCCCGCTGCACGTAGCGGCCGCCCGGCGCGTCGCTCAGCTCGGTGAGCCGCGCCAACGGACCGATCCAGCCGGTGACGCCGTAGCGCTTGGCGACCGCCAGGTCCTCGTCGGCGAGCAGCGGCACGTTCAGTTCCTGTTCTTTGACCCAGTGCTCGTGAGAATCGACCGACTGCGGCGAGATGCCGAGCACCTCGGCGTCGAGCGCGTCGAGCCGATCCCCCTGGTCTCGGTAGTCGCAGAACTGCTTGGTGCAGACCGTGGTGGCGTCGCCGGGATAGAAGGCGAGGATCGCGTTGCGACCGCGATAGTCGGCAAGGCGGTAGGTCTTGCCGCCCGTGCCGGGCAGCTCGAAATCCGGGGCTCGGTCGCCGACCTCTACCTTGGCCACCCAGCCAGATTAGCGTTCGCCCGCCAGGCGACCGCTATTCGCGCTCGATCGTGACTTCTTCGATCAGGAGCGTCTGCTTCGGCGTTTCTGCCGGGGTCCCCTGCTTCTCGATTCGCGCCACCGCGGAGTGACCCTTGCTCACCTTGCCGACCAGCGCGTATTCGGGCGGCAGGCCGGCGTCGGGGGCGGTGACCACGTAGAACTGGCTGCCGGAGGTGCCAGGTGGCTCCGCCGAGCTCTTCGCCATCGCCACCACGCCTTTGGTGTAGGCGAGATTCGCCGGCGGCTTCTCCTCGACTTTGTAGCCGGGGCCACCGGTGCCGGTCCCTTCCGGGTCGCCGCCCTGGATCACGAAGCCGGGGACGATGCGATGGAAGGTGAGGTCGTCGTAGAAGCCTTCTTCGGCGAGGAAGGCGAACGAGTTGGCGGTCTTCGGGGCCCGCTCGGTGTCGAGTGCGATCTCGAAGGTTCCGCAGCTGGTCCTGACCACTGCGGTCGCTTCTTCGCCGGGCTTCAGGACCTGCTTCGGCTGCTTGAAGCTGACGGTCTTCGGCTCGGGCGCTTCGACCTTCCTGCAGCCGCCGGCGCTCGCCTCCGCGGGCGCGGAAGCGGAGCTCGACTGCCCTGAGCCGCCGCCACGGGAGATCAGCACGGCGGCGACCACCGCCGCGGCGACCACCGCGAAGACGGCGAGGACTATCCAGCGGCGGTCCTGTTCCTGCTGCTCCACGGCGGCAATCCTAATGCGCGCCGACGGTGAGGGTCGCCCGGGCGGGGCGCTCGACGGCGAGGGCGCGCACGTCGGGCGGCTGCTCGAGGACCGCAGTGGGCCGAGCTGCTTGTCGACGAGGCGCCCGAAGAGGCATTGGCGATCGCCAAGCAGCCCCAGGAAACCTTCTACGAAGCCGACCCGGCGCTGCTCGACAGCAGGTTGCAGGCGATCCACGCCCTCTGGCGCTACGGATCGCCGAAGGAACAGAAGAAAGACGGGTGCTCGACCTGCCGACGATCCTCAGCGAGAAGGGCTGGTGGGCTTGACGTAGCCTCCGTCGAGTGCCCTCACCGGCCCTGACCTCGCTCGCCGCCGCCGTCCTGCACGTCGGCAGCCCGGAGCGGATCCTGGCGATCGAGTGCGGCGAGGGAGACGCGGCGCTGTTCCTCGCCCGCGAGTTCCCCCGCGCCCGCGTCCGCGGCGTCGACGGCTCCGAGGAGGCGATCCGCGCCGCCGTCGCGCGAATCGGGCTCGATCCGGAGGGTCGGGTCGCCTTCAAGCAGGGCAGCCCCCGCTCCCTTCCCTTTCCCGATGACCAGTTCGACCTGCTCGCCGCCGTCGACGCCCGCCCGATCGCGGCGGAGGCGGCGCGGATCCTCCGGCCGGGCGGCTTCCTGGCCCTGGCCGCGACGCGCAGCCCCGAGGCCCCAAACGGCTTCCGCGGCAAGCTGCTGCGTCGCCGCCTCGTTCGCCTCGGCTTCGAGCCGATCTGGTCGGAGCCGGCTGGCGACGGCAGCTTCTTCGTCGCGCGGCTGCGGGGCGGAGGTCTCCCCGGCCTCTCCCTCTAGGCTGGGCCCGAATGGAGATCGCCGGGACGCCGCTGACCCTGCTCGTCAACCCCTCCTCGGCCGGGGGCAGGAGCCTGAAGCTGCTGCCGCGGATCGAGGCGGCCCTCGATGCCCGCCGAGCCGCCTTCCGGGTCGAGAAGACGCGCAGCCTCGACCACGGAGCGGAACTGGCGCTGCAGGCGGCCGAGCTGGGCGAGGTGCCGGTCGTCGTCAGCGGCGACGGCCTGCTCGGGGTCGTCGGCGGCGCGATGGCCGGGTCCGAAGCCCCCCTGGGACTGATCCCGGCGGGTCGAGGCAACGACCTGGCGCGGGCGTTGGGGATCCCGACCGAGCCGGAGGCCGCGGTCAGCACCCTCCTCGGCGGTCGCAGCCGCGTGATCGACGTCGGCGAGGCCAACGGCAAGCGCTTCCTCGGCATCGCCAGTATCGGCTTCGACTCCGAATGCAACCGGCTCGCCAACGAAACCCACTGGCTCCGCGGCAACTCGGTCTACGCCTACTCGATGATCCGCACCCTGATCGGCTGGCGCAGCGCCCGCTTCACGATCACGATCGGCGAGGAACGCAAACGGCTCAGCGGCTATTTCGTCGCCGTCGCCAACAACAGCGTCTACGGCGGCGGCATGTGGATCGCCCCGCAGGCGAAGATCGACGACGGCGAATTCGACGCGGTCGCGATCACCGAGGTCGGCAAGCTGCGCTTCCTGCTCGGCCTGCGCGACGTGCTCGAAGGCACCCACCTCGACAAGGACGAGGTCACCAGCTTCCGGGCGCCGCGGCTCGAGCTCGACGCCAGCCGCCCCTTCCCGGTCTACGCCGACGGCGACCACCTCACCGACCTGCCGGTCTCGCTGCGGGTGCTGCCGCGCTGCCTCTCGATCCTCGTCCCCCAGGAGGGCGACGGCGCACGATGAGGGCAGACGGACGTTCCCCCGGCCCTCTCTTCGGCGCCAAGGTCGCGCTCTCGCGGGCGCTCGGAGCCACCAGCCGCGCCACCGGCCGCGGCGGTGGGACGACGCTGCCCGGGCGGGCGCTGCTGCGGATGGAGCCGGAGGCGATCGCCGCGCTCGGCGCCCACCTGCAGCGCGGGACGACGATCGTCAGCGCCACCAACGGCAAGACGACCACCGCCGGGATGATCGCCGCGATCCTAGCCGCCGACGGCCGCCGCCCCATCCACAACCGCGCCGGCTCGAACATGACCTGGGGCGTGGCGACGGCGCTGCTCGAGCAGCGCGGCGAGGAGGGTCTGTTCGAGGTCGACGAGGCCTGGCTGCCGCGGGTCGCCGAGCAGCTCGACCCCTCGCTGATCGTCCTCGGCAACCTCTTCCGCGACCAGCTCGACCGCTACGGCGAGATGGAGGCGCTGGCCGACGACTGGGCGCAGACGGTGGCCGAGCGCGTCGGGCGCACCGGCTTCGTCCTCAACGCCGACGACCCGCTGATCGCCGACCTCGGCCGCGACCCCTCCGGCGACCGCCGCGACGGCGTCCTCTACTTCGGGATCGAGGACGAAACGCAGGCGCTGCCGGAGCTGCAGCACGCCTTCGACGCCAAGCACTGCCGCCGCTGCGGCCACCCCTACGCCTACGCACGCGCCTTCGTCGGCCACCTCGGCCATTACTCCTGCCCCTACTGCGGCGCCGAGCGGCCGCGGCCGGAGGTGGCGGCGACGGCGATCGAGCTGCGCGGGATGGACGGCTCGCGCGTGACGGTGCGGACGCCGCAGGGCGAGCTGCGCCTGGAGCTGCCGCTGCCCGGCCTCTACAACGTCTACAACGCGCTTGCCGCGATCGCGGCCGGATTGCGCCTGGGGGTCGCGGCGCAGCGGATCGGCGCCGCGCTCGGAGAGATGCGGGCGGTCTTCGGCAGGGTGGAGACGATTGAGGTCGGCGAAGTCCCGGTCTCGATCCTGCTGATCAAGAATCCGGCCGGCGCCAACGAGGTGCTGCGGACGCTGATGCTGGAGAGCCGCGAGGGCGCGGGAATCGACCTCTGGATCGCGCTCAACGACCGCATCGCCGACGGCCGCGACGTCTCCTGGATCTGGGACGCCGACTTCGAGCTGCTGGCCGCGGGCGTGCGGCGCGTGGTCTGCTCGGGGACGCGGGCGCCGGAGATGGCGCTGCGGCTGAAGTATGCGGGCTGGCCCGAGGAGAAGATCGAGGTGCTTTCGGGGATCGGGAACTCACTCGACGCCGCGGTCGCCGGAGCCCAGGGGCGCCTCTTCGCCCTCCCCACCTACACCGCCCTGCTCGAACTTCGCAGGCTGCTCGCCGACCGCGGCCTCGCGAGGGAGTTCTGGCGATGAGCGCCACCGCGGCGGCGATCTGGCACGACGTTGAGTGCGGCGGCTACGCCGCCGATCTGCCGCTCTGGGAGGAGCTGGCCGAGCAGCATGGGAGCCCCATCCTCGAGCTCGGCTGTGGCACCGGCCGGGTCGTACTGCATCTCGCCCGTCGCGGCTACCGCGTCTACGGCCTCGACCGCGACCACGCGCTGCTCGGTGCCCTGGCCGAGCGCGCAGCCGATTCTTTGCACACCAGGGTGGGTCAAAAATCGGCTGCGCCCGATGGCGCCGGCGTCGAGCCGGTCCACGCGGACGCGCGCGAGTTCCAGCTGGCCGAGGAGGTCGCTTTGGTCCTCGCCCCCACCCATTTGCTGCAGCTTCTGCCCGGCCCGGCTGAGCGGATCGAGTGCCTGCGCAGCGTCGCTTCGGCCCTTCGTCCCGGCGGCTTGCTGGCGGCCACGATCCTCGAGCGGATGCCACCGCCCGACGACGCTCCCCCTCCCCTCCCCGACGTGCGCGAGGTCGACGGCTGGGTCTACTCCAGCCTCGCGCTCGAGGCGGCGATCGGGCCGGGCGAAGTCGTCGTCCGGCGCCTGCGCCAGACGGTCTCGCCGGAGGGTTCGCTGAGCGAGGAACGGAACGAGGTGCGGATCCTCACCTTCGCCGCCGCCGCGCTGGAGCTCGAGGCCGCGGCAGCGGGCCTGGTACCCGCGGGCCGTCACGAGATCGCGCCGACCGAGCTGCACGTCGGCGCCACCGTCGTCCTCCTCGAAAGGCCCACCTGATGGAGCTGCGCGTCCTCAGCCTCTATCCCGAGCAGATGAACATCTACGCCGACCGCGGCAACATCATCTTCCTGCGGCGGCGCTGCGAGTGGCGCGGGATCGGCTTCTCCCACAGCGGCGCCGGCCCGGGCGAGAGCTTCGACCCCTCCGAGCACGACCTCCTCTATATCGGCGGCGGCCAGGACCGCGACCAGAAGGCGGTCGCCGCCGACATGGTCGCGACGAAGAAGGAGGCGATCGCCGCCGCGGCCGACGACGGCGGGGTGCTGCTGGCGGTCTGCGGCGGCTACCAGCTGCTCGGCCACAGCTACCAGCTGGGCGACGAGACGCTGCCCGGCCTCGGCATCGCTGACCTCGAGACCGTGCGCGAGCCCGGCCCGCGCCTGATCGGCAACGTCACGATCGAGGTCGACCTCGGCATCGGCCCGCGCCTGCTCGCCGGCTTCGAGAACCACGGCGGCCGCACCTACCTGGGCTCCGGCGCCACCCCTCTCGGCAAGGTGGTCTCCGGTCACGGCAACAACGGCCGCGACGGCTTCGAGGGGGTCGCGCGCGACAACGTGATCGGCACCTACCTGCACGGCCCGCTATTACCCAAGAACGCCTGGCTCGCCGACCACCTGATCGCCGTGGCCCTGGAGCGGCGCTACGGGACCCGGCCACAGCTCGAGCCCTTGGACGACGGGCTCGAGGCCGCCGCTCACGAATCGGCGCGGAAGGCGGCCCGGTCGGAGGCGCTCAGCGGCCGCTGGAGCCGAAGCCGCCCTCACCGCGGAGCGACTCGCTGAGCGCCGGCGCTTCCACGGGTTCGGGAGTGGCGATCGGCGTGACCACCAACTGGGCGATGCGGTCTCCGGGTTCGACCCGGAAGGTCTCGGCCGGGTCGGTGTTGAGCAGCAGCACCCGCAGTTCGCCGCGGTAGCCGGAGTCGATCAACCCCGGCGCGTTGACCAGCGCGATCCCGTGATCGCGAGCGAGCCCCGACCGCGGCAGCACCAACCCGGCGTGCCCCTCCGGAATCTCCACCCCCACCCCGGTCCCAACGCTCCATCTCTCCCCGGGCCCGACATGAGCCGCCTCATACGCATAGAGATCCAACCCCGCATCCCCCTCATGCGCCCGCGACGGCAGAATCGCCTCATCTTTCAGCTTCAGGATCGGCAGCTGCACGGCGCGGAGACTATCGGGGCGCAGCGGCATGCCCTGGGTTCCCGCCGGAGTCGACCGGGTCCAGGGGGAGGGCTCGCTGGACCCTCCCCGCTGTTGTCCGGCGAGCCCTCCCCCTGGACCCGCCCAACGCTCAGGCAACAGCAAGATCGTCGAACCGGTGCATCTCCGCCGATGGCACTTTCGCATGGACCAGGACCCCGTCCTCGCGATCGGTCCGCTCCAGGTCGCCGGCGACCTCGTGCAGCTCGTGCAGGCGCCCGCCCTCCGAATAGGGGATCAGCAGCTCGACCTCGGTCAGCGTCTCCTCGAAGGCCGCCTCGATCCGCTCCCGCAGCCCCTCCAGCCCCTCCCCCTCCTGGGCGGAGATCAGCACCGCCTCGGGATGGTCGAGCTCGCTTTCGCGCCGCTCGTCCTCGCTCAGAAGGTCGACCTTGTTGAAGACGAGCAGGCGCGGCTTGTCGCCCGCGCCGATCTCCTCCAGCACCTCGTCGACCGCCTGCATGCAGGCCAGCCGCAGCTCCTCGGGCGCCGAGGCGTCGACCACGTGCAGGATCAGGTCGGCCAGCACCGTCTCCTCGAGCGTCGCCTTGAACGCCTCGACCAACTGGTGCGGCAGCTTCTCGATGAAGCCGACGGTGTCGGTCAGCAGGTAGTCGCGTCCGGAGAGCTCGAAGCTCCGCGTGGTCGGGTCGAGGGTGTGGAAGAGGCGATCGCGGACCTCGACCTCGGACCCGGTGAGCGCGTTCAGCAGCGTCGACTTGCCGGCGTTGGTATAGCCGGCGAGGGCGACACGCGGCAGCGAGGAGCGCTCGCGGCGGGCGCGCATCACCCCGCGGTTGCGCTCCAGCTGGGCCAGGCGGCGGCGCAGGGCCGCGATCCGGTTGCGGGCCAGTCGGCGGTCGGTCTCGATCTGGGTCTCGCCCGGGCCCCTGGTGCCGATGCCGCCGTCCATGCGCCCGGCGCCGAGGCGCTCGAGGTGGGTCCAGAGGCCCCGCATGCGGGCCATGTTGTATTCGAGCTGCGCCAGCTCGACCTGCAGCTTTCCCTCGGCCGAGTGGGCGTGGTCGGCGAAGATGTCGAGGATCACCGCGGTGCGGTCGATCACCGGCACCCCTAACGCGCTCTCGAGGTTTCGCTCTTGTCGGGGAGCCAGCTCGTCGTCGCAGGCAACCAGGTTCGCTCCAGCCGCCGCGATCTCCCCTTTCAGCTCCTGCAGGCGACCGCGGCCGAAGTAGCGGTCGGGGTCGGGCTGCGGGCGCTGCTGGGTCGCCTCGCCGGCGGTTGCCACCCCTGCGGTGCGCAGCAGCTCCTTCAGCTCGGCGAGCGGGTCGCCCTCCTCGCGCCCGTCGACGACGGCGATCGCCATCGCCCGCTGCCGGGCCCGTCGGTTCGAGACCCCGGCACCGTTGACGGATGCCGCATAGCGGGTCTCGGGCGGTCGGCCATTTCTCGAAGCTTGCACTCAGGGGAATTGTAAGCGTCGGACCCGGCCGTATAGGGTGCCTCCTGTGAAGGTCTTCCTCACCGGCGGAACCGGCTTCATCGGCGGCGAGGTCGTGCGCCAGCTGCGCGACCGCGGCGACGAGGTGGTCTGCCTGGTCCGCAGTCCCGGCAAGGCCACGAGGCTGAACGAGCTCGGCTGCGAGCTGGTCAGCGGCGACCTCGGCGACGAGGCGGCGCTCCGCAAGGGCGTGGAGGGCTGCGACGCGGTTGTCCACGCGGCGGCGATGTACGAGGTCGGGATCCCGGCCAAGCAGCGCCCCGCGATGTGGGAGGCCAACGTCGCCGGCACCGAGCGGGTGATGAAGGTCGCGCTGGAGGAGAAGGTGCCGCGGATCGTCTACGTCTCGACCGTCGGCATCTTCGGCAACACCCACAAACAGGTCGTCGACGAGTCCTACGAGAACCCCGAGACCGATTTCACCTCGTATTACGAGGAGACCAAGCTCGAGGCCCACAAGATCGTCCAGCGGATGATCGACGAGCAGGGGTTGCCGGCGATCATCGTCCAGCCCGGTGGCGTCTACGGGCCGGGAGACACCTCGCAGGTCGCCGACCTGCTCGAGGAATTCTTCGCCGGCAAGCTGCCGCTGCTGCCCTTCCCCGAGCTGGGGATCTGCCTCTCTCACGTCGAGGACATCGCCGGCGGCATCCTCCTGGCGCTCGACAAGGGCAAGCTGGGCGAGACCTACGTGATCAGCGGTCCGGTGACGACGATGCGCGAGGCGATCGAGACGGTCGCCAAGGTCAGCGGCCGCAAGGCGCCGAAGCGCGACCTGCCGACCGGGCTGATGAAGGCGATGATCCCGATCGGCCCCCTGGTCGGGAAGGTGATGGGGCAGCCGCCGAACCTGCGCGAGCTGATCTCCTCGGCTGACAACGTGACCTTCTGGGCCAGCTACGACAAGGCTCAGAGGGAGCTTGGGTACTCGCCTCGGGGGATGGAAGAGGGGTTGAGGCAGACGCTTGAAGCGGATTCTCGATTCCCTTCGCCCGTGGCGTAGGGGGAGTCGGGGGAGGGGTTCGGCGGGCAA
>JBIOWB010000081.1:0-6773 GCA_044868125.1 Solirubrobacterales bacterium | reverse complement strand
AGAAGGGCAAGCAGTCCGACCGCTACATCGTCCGCGGCCGCCGCCGCGGCAAGAAGAAGGGCCGTTAGAGATGGGACGTTCGACGAAAAAGGGCCCGTGGGTCGAAGAGCGCCTGATGGGGCGGATCACCGCGCTGAACGAGGCCAACAAAAAACAGATGGTGAAAACCTGGTCGCGGACCTCGACGATCTTCCCGGAGATGGTCGGTCACACGATCGCCGTCCACGACGGCAAGAAGCACGTCCCGGTCTTCATCTCGGAGTCGATGGTCGGGCACAAGCTCGGCGAGTTCGCGCCGACCCGCACGTTCCGCTCCCACGGCGGCAAGGACTGACGATGGCCGACGAGAACCAGGACAAAAAACAGCAGACCAAAAAAGCCGCCGCAAAACCGGCCGCCAAAAAAGAGTCCAAAGCCAAAAAAGCGCCGGCGAAAAAAACCGCTGCCAAAAAAGCCGGCGAGAAAAAAGCGGCCAAAGAGACCAAAAAAGCCGCCGCGAAAAAAGAGACTGCGGCCAAAGGCAAAGGCAAAAAAGCCGAGGCCAAAGGCAAAGAGAAGATAGCTGAGGGCAAAAAACCGGCCAAAGGCAAAAAAGAGCCGGCGAAAAGGGCCGCTGCGAAAGCTTCATCATCAAAAGAGCAAGCCGCGCCGCCGGTCGTCAAAGCCAGCGCCCGCTACGTCCGCATCGCCCCGCGCAAGGCGCGGCTGATCGCCGATCAGGTGCGCGGCATGCACATCGAAAGCGCCCGGGCACTGCTGCAGTTCTCGCCTCGCGGCGCCGCGCGCCCGATCCACAAGCTGATCGATTCCGCCGCTGCCAACGCGGAAAACAACCACGACCTGATCGGCGACGAGATGCGCGTCGCCTCGATCACCGTCGACGAGGGGCCGACCCTGCGCCGCTTCCGCCCGCGGGCGATGGGCCGCGCCACCCCGATCAACAAGCGAACCAGCCACATTCGTGTGGCCCTGACCCCCGCCGAAGACTAGGAGAGGCCTGATGGGACAGAAGATCCACCCCGAGGGTTTCCGCGTCGGCTACATCCACGACTGGAAGTCGAACTGGTACGAGGACAAAAACTTCGCCGACGTCCTCCAGGAAGACCTGGCGATCCGGGACCACATCGAGAACAAGCTCGCGCACGCGGGGCTCTCGAGCATCACGATCGAGCGCCGCGGCGAGGTCGCGGTGGACATTCACACGGCGCGGCCGGGAATCGTCATCGGCAAGTCGGGCAGCGAAGTCGACGCCCTGCGCAAGGAGCTGCACAAGCTCACCGGCAGCCCGGTGAAAGTGAACATTCGCGAGGTCAAACGCCCCGAGCTCGACGCCAAACTGGTCGCACAGTCGATCGCCGAGCAGCTGCAGAACCGGGTCGCGTTCCGGCGGGCGATGAAACGCGCGCTGACCTCGGCGATGCGCTCCGGCGCCAAGGGCGTCAAGGTCCAGGTCTCCGGCCGTCTTGGCGGTGCCGAGATGGCGCGGACCGAACACTATTCAGACGGACGCGTGCCATTGCACACGCTGCGCGCCGACATCGACTACGGCTTCTACGAGGCTCGCACCACCACCGGCCGGATCGGCGTCAAATGCTGGATCAACAAGGGCGAGGTGATGCCGGAGGGCTTCCGCTCCGACCTCGTCAGCGGCGACGGCGACGGCCAGGCCCAGAATCGCGGCGGCGGTCGGCGTGACGATCGCGGCGGCGGTGGCCGTGGACGTGGAGATCGGGGCGGACGCGGCGGCGATCGGGGCGGACGCGGCGGCGGCCGCGGCGGTGACCGAGGTGGACGAGGAGGCGGCCGCTGATGTTGATGCCGAAGCGGGTCAAACACCGCAAACAGTTCCGCGGTCGCATGCGCGGCAACACCAAGGGCGGCAGCGGCGTCGCCTTCGGCGAGTACGGGATCAAGGCGCTCGAGCGCGGCTGGATCACCAACCGTCAGATCGAGGCCGCCCGCGTGGCGATGACCCGCAAGATCAAACGTGGCGGCAAGGTCTGGATCAACGTCTTCCCCGACAAGCCGTACACGAAGAAGCCGGCCGAGACCCGGATGGGCTCCGGCAAGGGCAACCCCGAGGGCTGGGTCGCGGTGGTCAAGCCGGGCAAGGTGATGTTCGAGCTGGCCGGCGTGCCGGAGGACCTCGCGCGCGAAGCGCTGCGCCTCGCCGGGCACAAGCTTCCGGTGAAAACGAAATTCGTGATGCGCGAGGGGGCCGGCGAGTGATGAAGGCCGCCGAGGTGCACAATCTCAAAGACGACGAGCTGGTGGCGAAGCTGATCGACGCCAAGCAGGAGGCCTTCAACCTCCGCTTCCGGCACGCGACCGGCGAGCTCGAGAACACCGCCCGCCTCGGGCAGGCGAAGAAGGACATCGCGCGCCTGCTGACGGTGGCCAAGGCACGAGGCATCGACGTGGAGAAAGAGACGCGACGGATATGAGCGACGACGAGACGAAAAAAGACGAGAGCACTGAGCAGGAGCCTCAGGACGAGGCCGCCGAGGCCGCGGGTCCTGTCTCCGATGCGACCTCGTCGCCTACCGGCGACGATCCCGCATCGTCGCCACCCGCGGCAGAGGCGCCGGAGGCTGACGCGTCAGACGCTCCTGCCGAGGAGGCTCCTGAGGAGGAGGCTGCGGACGAGGCGTCTGACGACGCTCCGGCCGCGGAAGCTGGGGAGGCTTCTGAGCCGAACCCGGAAGACGATCTTCCCTGGAAGGAGCGGCGGCGGCTGGCGAAATCGCGGCGGCAGCCGCGCAAAGCCGGACCCTCCGATCCGGAGGAGCGGAAGGCTGTCCGGCTCGGGGAGCGCAAGCGCAAGGCTGAGCTGCGGCGCAAGCAGCGGGCCGCGGCGAAGGCCGCTCACACGCCGGGCACCGGCACGCCGCCGGCCGAGCGCGAGTCGAACGCTGCCAAGGTCCGCCAGGGCGTCGTCGTCTCCAGCAAGGGCGACAAGTCGATCACGGTCCGTATCGACATCGCCCGCCGTCACCGCACGTACGAGAAGATCGTCCGCAGCTCGACCAAGCTGCACGCCCACGACGAGCGCAACGAGGCCGGCGAGGGCGACGTGGTCCGCGTGATCGAGACCCGGCCGCTGTCGAAGACCAAGCGCTGGCGCCTGGTCGACGTGGTGGAGAAGGCGAGGTAGGGCGAGATGATCCAGCAGGAGTCCAGGCTCAAGGTCGCCGACAACTCGGGCGCCCGCGAGATCCTCTGCATCCGGGTCAAGGGCGGCTCCCACCGCCGCTACGCCAGCGTCGGCGACGTGATCACCGCGACGGTGAAATCGGCCAGCCCGCAGGGCGGCGTCCGCAAGGGCGAGGTCGTGCAGGCCGTGGTGGTGCGCACCCGCAAGCCGCTGAGCCGTCCCGACGGCACCTACATCTCCTTCGACGAGAACGCCGCGGTGCTGATCGACCCGGCCAGCAACAACCCGCGCGGGACCCGCATCTTCGGCCCCGTCGCGCGCGAACTGCGCGATCGCAACTTCATGAAAATCATCTCGCTTGCTCCGGAGGTGCTGTAGCGATGGCCAAGTCCATGCGCATCCGCACCGACGACCAGGTCGTCCTCGTCAGCGGCAAGGACGCCGGCAAGAAGGGGCGCGTCGTCCGCACCGACCCGAAACGGCGTCGCGTGTACGTCGAGGGGCTGAACATGGTCAAGCGCCACGAACGCGCTCGTTCGCAGGCCGACCTGAAAAACCCCACGGCCGGAGGGATCGTCGAGAAGGAGGGGCCGATCGACGTCTCCAACGTGATGCTGCTCGACCCCAAAGACAACAAACCGACCCGCGTCGGCGTCCGCGTCGACAAAGGCGGCAAGCGCGTCCGCTACGCGAAGCGGACGGGGAACGAGATCGGCTGATGGAGGCGACCGTGGCAACGACCTCCCAGGCGGCCCCGCCGCCGCGCCTGCGCGAGCGCTACGAGCAGGACGTGCTGCCGGCACTGACGAAGAAATTCGGCTACTCGACGCCGATGGAGGCTCCGCGCCTGGAGAAGATCACCCTCAACATGGGCCTCGGCACCGAGAAACAGGACAAACGCTCCTTCGAAGCCGCGCAGCAGCAGCTGGCGACGATCGCCGGCCAGCACCCGAACGTGCGCCGCGCCCGCAAGTCGGTCGCGTCCTTCAAGCTGCGCGAGGGGATGCCGGTCGGCGTCTCGGTGACGCTGCGCCGGGCGCGGATGTGGGAGTTCCTCGACCGCCTGATCTCGATCGCGGTGCCGCGGATCCGCGATTTCCGCGGGCTGAATCCGCGCTCCTTCGACGGCCGCGGCAACTACTCGATGGGCGTCAAAGAGCAGCTGATCTTCCCCGAAATCGACTACGACTCGATCGACGTCGTGCGGGGTCTGGACGTGACGATCACGACTTCCGCTAAAACTGACCTCGAGGCTTTCGAGCTGCTGCTCGGGCTGGGGATGCCGTTCGCCCAGGAGGGTCGCCCCGGTCAGGCCGAGCGCGAAGCCGCGGAAAAGGAAGCCGAAGAAGAGCAGCGCAAAGAGGAAGCCCGCCAGAAGGCTGAAGTCGAACAGGCGGCCCTCGAGCAGCTGAAAGAGGAGAACCCGGAGGCCTACGCCAAGCCGGTAGGCGAGGATGAAGGTTCCGAGGGCGGAGACGAAGAGGCCGCAGAGGCGGCCGAGGAGAGTTCTGACAATGGCTAAGACTTCGATGAAGGTGAAGCAGGCGCGGGAGCCGAAGTTCAAGACCCGCCGTTACAACCGCTGCCGTCGCTGCGGTCGTCCGCGGGCCTACTTCCGCAAGTTCGGCCTCTGCCGAATCTGCCTGCGCGAGGCGGCACACGAGGGGTATATCCCCGGAATGACCAAGTCGAGCTGGTAGGACGATGCACACCGACCCGATCGCCGATTATCTGACCCGGATCCGCAATGGGATCCGCGCTGGGCACGACGAGGTGGAGATTCCGTTCTCCAACCTCAAGCTCGAGATGTCCCGAATCCTCAAGGAGCAGGGCTACATCAAGGATTTCAGCCGCAAGCCGGCCGCCGTCGGCGAGTCGATCGCCGTCGAGCTCAAGTACACCGAGAACCGCCAGCCGGTGATCTTCGGGATCGAACGGGTCTCGCGCCCGGGTCGCCGCCGCTACGTCGACCACGAAAGCATCCCGCGCGTGCAGGGCGGGACCGGCACCGCGATCGTCAGCACCTCCTCCGGCGTCATGACCGGACACGAAGCGCGCGCGAAGGGAGTCGGCGGCGAGGTCGTCGCCTACGTCTGGTGATTGGCAGGTATCTGTGATGAGCCGAATCGGTAGAAAGCCCGTCCCCGTCCCCGACGCCGTCTCGGTTGAGATCGGCGCGGACGACATCGCCGTCAAGGGCCCGAAGGGGGAGCTGCGGCAGAGCTTCTCGCCCGACATGACGGTCGAGCAGGAGGACGGGGTCGTAACCGTGAGGCGTCCGACCGATCGCGGCGAGCACCGCGCCCTGCACGGGCTCACCCGCAGCCTGATCGCGAACATGGTCGAGGGCGTCACCGACGGCTTCGAGAAGCGTCTTGAAATCCAGGGTGTCGGCTACCGCGCCGCCCTGAAAGGGAAAAAACTGGAGTTGGCGCTCGGCTTCTCGCATCCGGTT
Source organism: Solirubrobacterales bacterium (assembly GCA_044868125.1). Taxonomy (GTDB): domain Bacteria; phylum Actinomycetota; class Thermoleophilia; order Solirubrobacterales; family 70-9; genus VAYN01. Next base: position 1,164 of record JBIOWB010000081.1, on the reverse strand, counting down.
GCGATCGAGGCCCCGCAGGGGATCGACTTCGAGGTTCCCCAGCCGACCGAAATCGTCATCAAGGGCATCGACAAGCAGCTCGTCGGGCAGGTCGCCGCGGACATCCGCAAGCGACGCCCGCCGGAGCCCTACAAGGGCAAGGGCATCCGCTACAAGGACGAGCAGGTTCTGCGGAAGGTTGGCAAGCGCGCCTGATGTCCGTTCTTACGAAGCGCCAGCGGAGACTCAAGCGCCGTCGCCGGGTCCGCGCCCGCATCCGCGGCACGGCGGAGCGGCCGCGGCTCTCGGTCTACCGCTCCAACAAGGGCGTCTTCGCCCAGCTGATCGACGACACCAAAGGCCACACCGTGGCAGCGGTCAACTGGATCGAGCCGGAGCTGCGCAAGCTCAGCGCGACCGAGCAGGCGAAGAAGGCGGGCGAACTGCTGGCCGAGCGCGCGAAGGGCGCCGGGGTCGAGACCTGCGTCTTCGATCGTGGCGGCTACCAGTACCACGGTCGCGTCAAAGCGCTGGCCGAGGGCGCACGAGAGGGGGGTCTGGCTTTCTAGCGCCGTAGTTTCGCTACGGTGGGCCGCTGCCCATGAAGAGCATGAACCCGAGCAACGTCGAAACCGTCAGCCCGCGCGGGCTGGACCTGCAGGAGCGGGTGATCGAGATCAACCGCGTCGCCAAGGTGGTCAAGGGCGGCCGGCGCTTCTCGTTCACCGCGCTGGTCGCCGTCGGCGACGAGGAGGGCGTGGTCGGGATCGGCTACGGCAAGGCCCGCGAGGTCCCGCTGGCGATCCAGAAGGGCGTCGAGGACGCCCGCAAGAACTTGATCCGGGTGCCCAAATACGGGAACACCATCACCCACCGCATCATCGGCCGCTTCGGTGCCGGCCATGTGGTCCTGCGCCCGGCCAGCCCCGGCACCGGCGTCATCGCCGGCGGCGGCGTCCGCGCCGTGCTCGAGCTTGGTGGGGTGCGCGACGTGCTGACCAAGAGCATCGGGACGCAGAACCCGATCAACCTGGTCAAGGCAACGATGGACGGCTTGGTTCGACTGCGGCGGCCTGAGGAGGTCGCGGAGCTGCGTGGGCTGACCATTACGCAGGTCTTGGGCATGGACGGGAATGGACAAGGCGCTGGGCCCGCGGGTCCTGCCGCCGCAGGGGACCCACCGTC
>JBIOWB010000080.1:0-26508 GCA_044868125.1 Solirubrobacterales bacterium | reverse complement strand
GACGATCCGCGCGAGACCCAAGTCCTTCAGCGTCTGCTTCACGAGCCCTTGGAGTTCCCAGCTCCCGGCATCAAGGAGGATCTGGAAGATCTCGGCTCAAAGTTCGACGGCGCGCCGGGCCTGGAGTTCCGCGCGGCGACCGAGGTGCTCGAGCTCGAGGAATCCGGCCTTGCCTACCAGCCTGTCCCGCCCGGCTATCGCTTCCCGTACGGCCATACACACAAGACGCAAGAGGAGGTGTACGTCGTCGTGCGCGGGAGCGGGCGGATGAAGCTCGACGACGAGATCGTCGAGCTCGAGGAATGGGACGCGGTGCGCGTCCCACCCGGTACGTGGCGGGGCTACGAGGCCGGGTCGGACGGCCTCGAGATCCTCGTCATCGGCGCCCCCCATCTCGGCGAGTCTCCGCGCGAGGACGTCGAAGGCCAGCGCGACTGGTGGACCGACTCGCAGTCAAACAGCCGATAGGACGGACAGCTCCTTGGTGGAGCAGCTGCCGTTCCGATCGAGGTGCCGGCTCTCCACCCTCCGGGGCGATCGCCAGAGCGAACCCTCGACCCGACGACGTGGTTGATCGTCACCGGTTGGTCCGAAACCGACCGCGAGCGACATCGAGAAGGTCACCGTCTGCGCTCCTCTGAGCCGCCCGGCTCATTTCCCAGGCGAGCAGGCGGATGCTGGTCGCGCCTGCAGGCACCGGGACGGCGCGGAAGGTGGGGGCCGGCAGATGCAGGCGGAAGGCGATCCTGCCGTGGCGGTCAAACCCGGTGACGAGCCTGTTGTCGCCCCAGCTGACGAGCCAGCCGCCTCCGGGCAGTTCCCGCGCCGAGCCGCAACAGTGGCTCCGCTGCACCTCGGGGTCGTTGAGCTGACCTTTGTAGATCGCCTTGCCGGCGCCGAGGTCGAGCTTGTAGAAGACGACCCGCGGGCGGCGGGGGCGGTCCTTGCCGTTGTCGAAGATCGTCAGCCGCCCGTAGCGATCGAGGCGGGCGTCGTGTTGGCCGCCGAGCAGCTTGGTTGCCGGATCGCCGACCACCTGCAGGGACCTGCCGGTGCGGCTGCCGCCGAGCTTCCAGTTGACCTCCCCGGTCGAGCGATCGATCCCGTAGACCGCATCGGTGTGGCGGGTGGAGACGATCACTTCGCCGCGCCCCCGCGGCTCGATCGAGTTGACGTGGACGGGGTCGTAGGCCTCGCGATGAAGCCGGCGGCGCGGGTTGCTGAGCACGCTTCGCCACCATCGGCCCGTCTCCCACAGGCCGATGTGGCCGCGCGAGCTCCACCGCCACACGACCTTCCCGGCGGGATCGACTTCCTGCACTTCGGCGGAGACGATCGCCGCCCGTCGGGGGCCGCCGAAGCGACGCAGGTCCGCCGTTTCCGGGACGTAGGTGTCGAGCAGCACGTTCCCGTTCGGAAGTTCGCGGTACTCGTGGCCGTCGACTATCGACCCCTCGGTCTTGACCAGGCGAAGCAGCTTGCCCGACTCCGAGCGGACCTCGTGGGCCATCCGTGGATCGAGCCCGTAGCCGTCGCCGAAGGAGCGCGCCCAGACCACGCTGCCGTCGCGGACGATCTGCCCCCAGAGCGCTCGCGTATCGGGGTTGAACCACCAGCGGGGCACGCCTTTGGTGTCGAAGACGATCACCCAGGGGCGGCCGTCCCGCGGGCCCGAGTACGTGACGACGAAGAGGCCGTACGGGACCGGGCGGATCGATTCGAACCGCGTCGGCGGGAAGTCCCGCGGCGGGGTGGGCGCGAGGGGCGCTCCCCGGTCAGGAGGCCCTGGGGTGAGGTGCTTGCCGGCGGCGCCTCCGCAGCCGTTGAGGAGAACCAGCAAGAGGAGAATTACCGGGAGCAGCGTGCCGACCGCGCCTACGACCCGACGATGGCGAGGACGTTCTTGCAAGGCGTCTGAGCTTAGGGAGCGCAAATCGTCGGTCCCAGCAGCCTACTGCTACGGTGGGTAGGTCGGGTTGGCCTATTTGCCGCCCGAGAGGTTCCGTTTCCTCCGTGTGCCCGCTTGGCGCCTTGGGGTCGCCGGATCTCCCCAAGACGTTCAAGTCAGGAGTTCACAACATCACCACCTTCGCCGATCTCGGCACTTCCACGCCGGTGGTCGACGCCCTCATGGCGCGCTCGATCGCCCGGCCGTTCCCCGTCCAGGAGATGGTCATCCGCGATGCGCTCGACGGTCGCGACCTTCTCGTCCAATCGCCCACCGGGTCGGGCAAGACGCTCGCCTTCGGCGTCCCGCTGGTCGACCTGATCCAACCCCGGGACAGGGGGGCGAGCGCCCTCGTCCTGGCTCCGACTCGAGAGCTGGCGAGCCAGATCGTCGCCGAGCTCGCCGAGCTCGCCCAAGCACGCCGCCTGAAGATCGCCGCCGTCTACGGCGGCGTCGGGATGGGGCCGCAGATCAAGGCGGCGCGAAAAGCCGACATCCTCGTCGCCACCCCCGGTCGCCTCGAGGACCTGCTCGGGCGGAACGCCGTGTCGCTGCGGCGAATTCGCGTGCTCGTCCTCGACGAGGCCGACCGCATGCTCGACATGGGCTTTCGCCCCGCGGTCGACCGGATCGTCGCCCAGACCCCCGCCGACCGTCAGACGCTGTTCTTCTCGGCGACCCTCGAGGGCGCGGCCGGAAAGGTCGCGGCCTCCTACACCCACGATGCCCGTTCCCACACCCAAGCCGAGCCCGAGCACGAGGAGGCCAGCATCGAGCACCGCTTCCTGTCGGTCGACTCGCAGGGTGCCAAGCTCGACCACCTCGTCTCCCACCTCGCGGCCGAGGGTGGCGGCCGCTCGCTCGTCTTCGTCCGCACCAAGCGCAGCGCCGACCGGCTGGTCAAGCGCCTGCGCGGTCGCAAGGTAGAGGCGGTCGCCATGCACGGCGACAAGAGCCAGGGTCAGCGCGAGCGGGCGCTGGCGCGCTTCGAGCGCGGCGAGGTGATGACCCTGGTCGCGACCGACGTCGCCGCCCGCGGCATCGACATCCCCGACGTCGCCCACGTGATCAACTACGACGCCCCCGAGGACCGCGAGGCCTACGTGCACCGGGTCGGGCGCACCGGCCGTGCCGGGCGCACCGGCACCGGCACCAGCTTCGTCCTCGCCGACCAGGCCGAGGAGATGCGCCGGATCACCGCGAGCCTCGGGCTGGAGGATGGCCTCGGCAGGCCGCAGCGACCGACGGTCGCTGGCGCGCCGAGTCGTCGCAACGGCAATCGCAATCGCCGCCGGCGAAGCAAGGCCACGGCCTGAGGCGATGCCCGCCGACGCCGTCAGGTGGAGCTGCGCCCGCTGCGAGGTCTCGGTGGGGCGGATCGACGGCAAGCCGACGCTGCTGCCGGCGAGCTGGTTGCGATCGAGCGGCCAGACTTTCTGCCTGGCATGCAGCAGGGCGCTGGCCGGAGAGGCGGCGATCGACTCAGCCCCCGCCGCGAGCTCGCGCGCGGAGCTGGTCCGCCTCCGGCGCACGGCCCTGATCGAGTTCGAGATCGGCCGAGCGCCGGAGGCGCCGAACCGCACCATCGCCGAGGCCTGCCGCACCTCGGGCCCCGCGGTCGCGGCCGTCCGCGCCGGGCTGGAACGGTCCGCCTCCGACCTCACCGCCCAGCGAGCATGAGGGACCCGGCAGGAGAGCGCGGGATCGAGGCGGCCCTCGACGCGCGCGTTGTCACCGGTGCCGCGCCCCACGAGACCTCCGATCAGACCAAACGACGGCGGCTGCGGCGGGCCGAGGCCCGCACCAGGGGCTATCTGAAGCAAATGCGCAAATCCGCCAGAGCGCGGTGGTGCAAGGCCTCACGGTCACCTCCCTGACGCTCCGGGTGCGATGATGGAGCAGTGAAAGATGCGGAGATCAAGATGGTGAACCGCGATGTCATCACGGTGGAAGGGTCGTTGAACGAGGTCGAGAAGGAGCTCTCGGACGCAGCGAGGTCAGGCAGGTCCAGGTTCGCCTGGCTCACCGATAAGAGCACCGGCCAGCAGATCGGGGTGAACCCGGACCAGGTGGTCAGCCTCAGACTCAGCGACGATCAGGACTGAAGACTCCGCCGGGCGGCGCTGCGAGCCGCCACTGCTAGCCTCGAGGCACCGATTCCAATCAGATCCCCTCCGATCATCGATATGGCTTCGAGGAACCGAGTCTCTCTCGCATCAGCCTGACGTTTGGATCGGTCACACGAGTCTCACTCGTCGGGTTCGATCGCGTCAATGAGTCGCTGGGTTGCCGCGGTCCCGTGAGCAGCAATTTCGTCGCGTAGCTGTTGGCCTTGCTCACCAGCTACGGCGCGAGCGGTGTACTCGCCAGCGGGCCAGATCCTGACCTCGCAGCCGAGGATCTGCTCGATATCGGCGATCTTCGTCCAACTGGGATCGCGGAAATCTCCCTCGATCGGGCGTCCACGCGCCTCGTGCACATCGTCGCCGTCGATCACGACGATGCTGCCGGCGTAGTTGCTCGGGTCCTCGGGGTTCTCGTCGACGCTGCGGTGCTCGAAGCGCACGCGTGAGAAGTCGGGTTGGTCATCGCTAAGTGAGCTGGAACAGTGCTCGATCAACTCAAACTCGCGGCCGTTGGGGAAGATGGCCGTCTGGATCGCGGCGGCCACCATCTCGATCGCGTTGGTGACGCTGGTACCGGGCCCATCGTCAAGCGCGCCGGCGATCACGATGGGCAACCGACCGGGCTCCTCATACACGCGAACATGGCAGACGCCGTAGGTACCGCGAAATCCCTGATAGGGCAACAGCATTTCCTGAGTGAGCTGCATATCAATCTTCCAGGTCCAAAACTCGATCCCAGAACTGATCGGGCACTGTAGCGGCGCGCGGCGCGGCTCCGCTTGGCGACCTTCAGATTCCCGCTTGCACGCAGCCCGCATCCAAACAGACTGACGTACTTGTCTACGGTCGCAAAAACGCGAAAACCCCGCATTTGCGGGACTTTCGTGAAATAGCGGGGGGATTCGAACCCGCAACCTTCGGGCTATGAGCCCGCGCTGGAGGCCCGATGCACTACGTGGGGCACGGTTTCACGCGGTTTCTGCGGAATCGAGCTACGTGGAGATCGGCTGGAATCTGTGGGACATGTTGCCCCATGCGTTGCCCCAGCAGATCGCGCTTAAGAGAACCGCCGTCACCACCTAGCTGACCGTCAGCGCCATTGTCTCCGAGCTCCTGCGCAGCGCCTGAGGCAGATTCAGTTCGGCACGACACTCAGTGCCGGGGCCCTCTCGTTTGACCCGTGGCCATAATGGCGGACATGAAGAAGGTCATTGTCTGTGCTCCTCTAGGCCGCCAAGCTAGCCGAGCAGCGTAGGTGGAAGGACGGTGTCGCCCACCGGCCGTCAGGCAGCGTCAGCGTCGGGCGCCTCGCCGCTGGCGATCTGTTCTGGCGTGGGCTTCGGCGGGAGGCGGCGAGCGTGAGGCAGGCGGTCGGGCTTCCGTCGTGGTCCGTTAGCCAGTGCCTCTTCCTTTATCTCCCAAATAACGAGGGGCTTGACGCCAACCGCGTCAACGAACTCATCGAAATCGGCCTTGGCCTCCTCGGGGGTCCTGCGGAAATGCTCGGCATACTCCCTCCACCGTGGGGCGCCAACCCCGGTAGCGCCGCCTGCCGCGCCAGGTTCGGTGCGACTTCCTCAAGCCCCTGGGTCGCAGCGTCCTACGACTCTAGACTCGCGGCATGGGTCGAAGAGCAACGATCGCGGTGCTCTTGGGCGCGGGGGCCGCACTCGTCTTCCCGATTTGGGGTTGCGGATCGTCCACCAGCAACGTTTCCGCCTCGCAACCGTCTGTCTCGATCACCGGCCTCTATCCGGACTTCAACCCCGCTGAAGGTCGCTACGTCTCGCGGTGCGGCCGCGACGGCCATCCGATCCAAGTCGTCGCCGGAAACGGGACGGAGGTCGCGGTCGGCTCCTCGGCGCCTGCAGCGGGCACGTTCATGATCGACCACCCCGTCCCGGCCGGCGACGACTTCAAGATCACGGCCATCCACGGCGCCAGGCGGGACACCTTCCAGGTGCGGTGCCTGCCGGCGGACTTCCCCCAGTGGAGCTTCCAGAAGCTGCGCCCGATCCGGCCGGGCCTCTTCGTGGTCAGCTTCAGGGCCTCGCCGAAGATCCGTCCGTGGATCATCGTCTTCGATCACGAAGGGGTTCCGCGCTGGTGGTACAGCCCCCCTACGAGTGCGCTCTGGGCGCAGATCCTCCGCGACGGCAACGTCGCCTGGGCGCGGTCGTTCGGCGACGGCTACGGCCTCGACCCGCGCATGGCCCACGAGGTCCGCTCGGTCTCCGGCAAGCTGATCCGGGTGGTGAAGACGAAGGGGGAGATCATCGACGGCCACGAGTTCCGCGAACTCGGCAACGGCAACGTCCTCGTCGACACCTATGCCCCCGGCAACAAGGTGAACCTGAAACGCTTCGGCGGTCCCAGCAGCGCTTCGGCGGTCTTCGCGGAAATCCAGGAACTGAATCCCGAAGGACGGGTTGTCTGGCGCTGGAACTCACGCGGGAAGATCGGCCTGGCCGAGTCGGGGCGCTGGTGGCGAGACATCTTGAGCAACGGCCGGACCAGCGCCCGCGGAGTCAGAACCTTCGATCCCGTTCACATCAACTCGATCGATTCGCGCGGTCCCGACGAAGTTGTGATCTCGGCTCGCCACACCGATGCGGTCTACGGGATCGAGCGCTCGACCGGCGACATACGGTGGAAGCTGGGCGGCACCGAGACGCCCGATTCCCTGCGGATCGTCGGCGACCCGGCCGTCAAAGACTTCGGGGGCCAGCACGATGCCCGCATCGGCCCAAATGGAGTCCTCAGCATCTACGACAACGGCAAGGATCGACCACGGCGACCCAGGGTCGTCTTCTATCGCCTCGACCTCGACCAGGGTGCGGCCACCTATCTAGGGCAGTTGAACGAACCGGAAATCACGAGGAGCCATTGCTGCGGTTCGGCGCGGCCACTCCCCGGGGGCGGCTGGCTCGTGAGCTGGGGCGCCAACCCGCTGGTGACCGCCTTTGACGCCAGCGGACGGACCGCGTTCCGCCTGGAGTTGGCGGCATCCACTTTCCGAGCGGTTCCTGTCCCGGTCGGCGCGACGACCGTCGCTGCGCTCAACCGGGGCTTGGAGACGATGGAGCGGGGCCGCTGAACCCCAGCAGCCGCTGCCAGGCTCACACGAGGGCTTCGCCGGCCACCTGTTCGATGTCAGCCCGCTCCAGCACCGCGACGCCGTCCGGGGCGCCGGTGAGGTCGAGAACGCGTCGGACCTGACCTCGGGGCTCGAGCAGGACGAGCACGGCGTCCGTGCGGCGGACTTCCACGGCGGCATCGAAGATGACCGATAAAGAGGCGCAATCGATCAGCGTCAGCGCTCGCAGGTCAAGAATGACCCGTACCGCCTCAGACACGGCATCGCGAAGCGCCTCCTTGAAGTGCGCGCGGGAGGCGAGATCGAGCTCTCCCGCGAGGACGAGGCGGACCCGGTTACCGCTCTCAGCCCTGCGACTGCAGGAGAACAGTTGCGGCGGCGCCACCGGTGGAGAAGCAACGGCGGACGAACGTGGGGAAGTGGGAAGGTGGGGCATTGGAGGCTCCTGACTCGAACTTGCGGTCTGGAAGTCAGAGCGTGCTGCCGACCGAAGCCGACCTCAGTGTTGCCCTCCTCCAACCAGGGTAGCCGAGTCCGTCGCCGCCGTCGACCCCTTCGGCTCAGAAATTCCTGAAGACGAAGATCTCGACCTCGATGTCGGGCCCGACGTGCTGGTTGGAGATGAAGGCGAGGACCTCACGGCCGGAGAGACGCTCGACCTCGTCGATGAAGCGCTGCTGCATCGCCTGCTGGAACGCGCTGCGGGTTTCCTGGACCACGGTCCCACGTTGCAGCTCGATCATCGTCTTCTCGACCTCGGTGTAGACGCCGCCCATGACGCAGGCGAGCAGGTCGGTGCCGAGCATCTGCGACCTCGCCGTGACCGGCGCCCGGTGGTGGTAGCGCTCGTGCAGGGAGACCATCGCCTCGGTGACCGCATCGAGCAGCTCCTTGCCGGCGAGTGGAGAGGCAGCAGACATTGGGTTGAACCTTCTTCCTGATCCCTCTGAGCGAATCGCGCGCGAGGCAGAGGGTGTAGACCCAACGAGCGGTTAGGCCAGCGTAGCGCGCTGGTCTACCATCGCCGTATCGGTCAACCCGACTTCGATCCCCCGCAGAGCCAGGCGGCAGCGGATGCGAGGCGCCGCCACGGTGACGAGCTCACCGCGATCTCCGACGGGCTGGTGACGCTGCTCAAGGAGTTCTACGGCCGCGGCCCGACCCAGGCGAAGTCCTACTACCAGGACGATCTCGTCGTCTGCGTCCTGCGCGGTGGCTATAGCCAGGTCGAGCAGACCCTTCTCGACGGCGGTCGCGGCTCGGCCGTGATCGAACAGAGGATGGCCTTCCAGGAGCTGATGCGCGACCGCTTCGAGGAGGTCGTCGAAAAAGCGACCGGTCGCAAGGTGATCGGCTTCATGAGCGGCAACCAGCAGGAGCCCGATCTGATGTGCGAGGTGTTTGTGCTGGCGCCGACCGATCTGGTCTGAAGACGCCCTCTCGGTAGGCGCGGGTGTGACGCTTTCACCGTTTCCACGGTCAGGGGCGGGGGTAGCTGGACTCCTCACGAGAAAGGTCTGGGGGTCTGCCCGATGCCGGCTGCCGCACTGAGGATTCGAGTTCCTGCGCAGGCCGAGCAGCTGGCTCGGCTCAGGTCAGAGGTTTCCGAATACGCCCGGGCCAGCGGCATGACGGAGGCGGGCATCGAGGACGCCCGGACCGTGATCACCGAGGCTTGCGCCAACTCGATCAAGCATGCCTATGGCGATTCGGGACCAGGGCCATTGGAGATCAGGGCCAACGCGCAGGACGGAGCGCTGTTGCTTGTCGTCAGGGATTTCGGCTCGGGAATCGGCGCCCGCACCGACGCGGCTCCCTCGAGCCTGCACGCAGGGCTGTCGATCATCGGCGCTCTCAGCGAGAGCTTTCGCATCTCCAGCCATCGTGGCCGGGGAACCGAGATCGAAGCTCGCCTTCCCATCGCCGAGACCGCCTAGAGGCAGTAGAAGCCGGGCTCGGAAGGACCAGCGGGGTCCGTCCTGAAGCGCGGGTGGGATTCGAACCGGCACCTTCGGGTTATGAGGTAACGAGACTCATGGCTGAGGTCGAGGCGTGAGTGGACAGTAGTGTCGTCGATCGTCTTCGCCCTGTATACGGTGCCATAAAGGTATCGCTTGGTCTATGAGCCTTACTTTCCCAATCTGATTGCGGGCTACGGTATTTTGCGCGGCCAAAGGCGCGAGTTGATCGGGATCGCCGCGGAATTAAGGCCAGAGACGCCTGAGGCCCTCCGCATAGACGCCGTAGATATACGGTCCTGGCCTGCGGGCTTGGCGGAGGATTCTGTGGCGGTTCGACACGAATCTCTCAGTCTGTTCCGCACCACGCATGTTGCGGTTGGTAAGACAGAAGACGCGAACGGCAGCTTCGGTCAGCGCGTCGCGCTCGGCAGGTCGACGGCGGATCGCGTCGTCCTTGGTAAGGACGATCCAGTCGTATTCACCGGCATCGCGGAGCCAGACCTCGTCGGCGAGTAGCTGGCCGGGTTTCTCGCCGTAGACCTCGGCCATCGACCGGACAGAGAGGCCGGCTTCACGAAGGCCCTCAACGATGCTCTTGCCGAGACTGCGATCAACGAAGAACTCGGCCGACTTCTCCTTGGGACGAGACATCGCCGCGAGCTATCCGGCGCGGCGCCCTGGCCCCACGATTCAGGCGGCCGTCCGGGTTGCGAGCCGGATCACGTCCTCGACCTCATCGGGAGGAACGCTGAAATCCGTTGCGATCTCGGCCACGGAGTCGCCCGCCTGGAAGCGGTCGACGAGATCCTCAACGCGAGCGCCGCCGTGGGAGACGATCGGCAGACCAAATGCGACCTTCGGGTCGACGATCACTTTCGCGTTGCCGTAAGTCGGCAGCCGCACCGAGTCCGCCCAGCCGTCGCCTCCGTAATGGATGCGCTTCAGGTAGTCCTTGACGACACCGGAGAACTGCCGCTGCTGGGTCCGGACGACGACCAGATCCATCACCTCGCGCTCGCCACGCTTGTTCGCGTAGTCGAAGAGAACCTCGGCCCCGTCGGTGTATAGGCGCTTGGAGGCCAGTGCATGATCGACGCCGATCTCCTTTTCCAATACCTCTACGGCGGGCCGAATCCGCTGCAACGGCACCCCGGCTCGCCTGAAGCTCGACAGCACGAAGGCCTCAGCGAAGCCGATGAAGGGCACCGTCGCCTCCCGGCCGTGTGGTGGAAAGCAGGTGATCAGCGGATGCTTGGCTTCCGGCGGCCGAGCCCAGCGCTGGATGTTCGACTTGGGCACGTCGAGATATCCAGCGGTCTCGCGCAGCGTGAAGATCGCACGGGCGAGCCGGGGATCGTCTGCCCCGAGATGAGCCTTCTTTCTCGCGTGAGTCTTGATTAGAGCCTTCCTTGGGAACTCCAGTTTCCGCTGCTCTCGATCGTAGCGGGGGCTGCGGTCAGCGCTCGCTGGGCAAGGCCCAAACGCTTCGACCTCACCTTGCCCCACAGCTTGCCCCAAGGCCAATTTTGCACCCTGTTGTCTGTAAGACAACAAAACTAAAAGGCTCGTATTTGCGGGCCTTTCGTCCTATAGCGCGGGTGGGATTCGAACCGGCACCTTCGGGTTATGAGTTCTCTGGCGCTGGTTGACCAGGCTGGTTTTTGGCTTGTTCAAGCGGTTCCAGTTGGTCCTAGTTTCGCTCAACTTAGTACCCACTTAGTACCCGTGCCTTGCGAGAGGCTGGTCTAGGCAAGCAGGGCGTCGCGCTGGAGAACTAGACCCTCCATCTCCAGCACTTTGGCCGTCTGCGCTCTAGAGAAGTTCCCGGTCAGCGCCGCAACAACCGGAGTCGCCTCATGTGCATCAGCAAATCGCAGGAGACCTTGCAGCTGGCCGTCAGGCAAGCCCTCCCCTCTCAGCTTGCACTCGGCCACCCAAACGCCCTCCCCGTTCGAGACGAGGAGATCCTGCTCGCTTGGTTTCTCCCCGCCTTGGAACTCGAGACCGGGCCAAGTTGTGCCTCAAGAAGAACGACTTGTCGGTAGCCGCACGTCGGACAGGGCACGCCCGATCCTCGAACGACAAATCCCGCTTCAACCAAAGCTGAAAGGACTGGCAGGACCTCCTTCTTCGAAGTGCCAGCCTCACTTGCAATCTCACTGGCCGGCCGAGCCTGTAGCTCAAGGTACTCAGCGCGATCACCAAGAAGCTCAGCCAAGACCCCCTCGTCGAGCTCTTGGCCCGTTTGCTTCCTTGCCTCCGCGACAACTCGTTGAGCAAGCTTCTTGCGAGACGTCGGAGCCAGCGCCGTGAGCACTGCCACCGCTTTCTCGTCTGCAAGGACGTTGAGACCCTCAAGGTCCCCAAGGCGATCAAGGAGAGCTTGGCCATAGCGACCCGCTGGAGAAAGCCCTACCGATTCGCCAGTCGCACTCGCCCAATGAGTCAGCGCCGCGTCAGCCTCCGGAATCTCCAGGTTGAGATATCCACTGGCCGATCCAAGCGTTGGTCTCGATCGTTACACCCTCACGCGAGGGGTAGGCGTTTTCAATCAGGGCACCTGCCCCTGGGGCCGTTAGCGGCATCGGAAGATTCAGCCCCTCTAGAGCAACACGGATGTGGTGACCAGTCTGGGGTAAGTCCGGTGGCCGCTCTGGGCGAATGACGATCGTCCGTTGGTAATCGTGATCTGATCCGAGACGATGGCACCGCGTTTGATCGGGCCGGGGAGATGCGGGCCGAAGAGACCGAAGCTGAGAGCTCTACCGCCTCGTCCGCGACCAATGGAACGGGACACCTGATTGCCAGTGTGCTCCTCGAAACCAATCTCAGAGCTGGCGCGGGCTCACGCCGGCAGGGGAATCGAGCGGCGGAAGATCGGGCGCATAGACGTGGTAGCCGCCCTCGTCCTGGGGCTCGAAGACCAGCTCGATTTCTCGTGCATCTGCCATAGCCGCTCCTCTCTAGCTTACGCCAGCTTGCGGGACTGCTGGCCTAGCTGGCGTCGTTTTCATCGTCGGTTGGCCAGCGTTCGCGAATGTCTCCCAAGCCCTCCCGTTAGTTTCCAGATCGCGTGACGATCGACTGGAGACAGAGATGAAGGTCTACATCTGGTGCGACGGCGCTGCCATGCCGAACGGCGGTCCCGCCGGGGCAGGGTACGTCGTCGTGGGCGGCGTGCGCTTGCTCGGCTCGGATGCGCTCGGCGACGCGACGAACAACGTTGCCGAGTACACGGCGGTTCGGAACGCGCTGCGGGCCGCGGCCGACGCGGGCGCGACGTCGGCTCACGTGCGGATGGACTCGCCGGTGGTCTTCGGCCACCTCACGGGGGCATCACGTGCGCGGGCCGAGCACCTGATCCAGCTCAAGAAGGAGGTCGAAGCGCAGAAGGCCCGGTATCTACCTGGGCGGGTCACGTTCGCTCGGATTCCCAGGGAGCAGAACGGAGTTGCCGACGAGCTCGCGAAGGACGGCGCGCGGGCATCGAAGGCGCTAGGCGCCGATCGGCGGCGATAGGTTCCTCGTCAAGTGCACGAACGTCGGATTGCATCGTCGTCCTCTTCCTCGTCCTCCTCGGCGAAGGCGGCCTCAGCCCAACGGGCACCCTGAACCGGATCGGGCGCGTAGTCGGCGTAGATTTCGGTCGTCTTGTAGTCGCGGTGTCCCATCCACTCCTGAATGGTCCGCAGCGGCGCCCCGGCGGCGGCCATCCTCGTGCCGAAGGTGTGGCGGAGATCGTGGAAGCGGATCGAGCGGACGCCCGCAGCCTTGAGCGCGGCCTTGAAGCGCTTCCTCATCTTCGAGGCGTCGAGCGGGCCGCCGGTCTCGGGGTGGCAGAAGACGAGATCGTCGGCGCCGGTGTATTCCGAGCGCTTGAAGTGCTCTTTGAGCGCTGCCGCCACCCGCCCCGGCATCGGGACCGATCGGCTGGAGCGCTTCGTCTTCGGGGTGCCGAACCGACCGCGGGTGTAGTTGCGGCGGACGCGGATCAAGCCCGCCTTCCAGTCGACGTCCTTCCAGCGCAGCGCGATCAGCTCGCCCTGGCGCAAGCCGGTCATGGCGGCGGTCAGGTAGAGCGGTCGCTCGACCGGGCCGAGAACGTCGTCGGGTACCTCCTGCAGAAGCGCCTCGAGTTGCTCCAGGTCGATGAAGCGAATGTCGGGATCGGCGCCGTCGGCTCGCGGTCGTTCGGCTTCGGCGACCGCGTTGCCCGGCGCCCAACCGCGCTTCACCGCGAAGGCGTAGGGGCTGTGGTGGTCGAATGAAAGCGTCCAACGTGTCCTCCTGAGCTCGTTGACGGATGTCGCGGAGCCATCCGGCGGCGGACAGGAGGCGCGGAAACTGTTCGGCGGGGGCAGGGTGAACCGCGGCCGCGAAAGCGGCCGTCAGCGACTCCTGCCGCTGCCAGGCTCGATGCGATCCGTCAACGAGTGGATACGGACACGCGCGGTCCGAACACGAGGAGTTCAGGGTGAAGATGTGGGGACAGCGGAAGTGCGCGCGTTACAACCGTCGGCGAAAGACCCTGTCCCGCTCTAGGTGTACCTCTTTCGCGACGGAGCGCCCCTACCGGACAGCGCTGCCGAGGACCAAAGGCTCATGAATCGTGGGGCCAGGGGCAAAAGGTCGCGCTTCACACTGCGCAGGATCAGTGGTGACGCTTCGATCATGCGCAGGCTGTCGCGATTGCAGTGACAACCGGCGGCGAGGAAGCGCCACGGCCGTTCCAGCCGATCCTGGGTACGCGCAACGCGCGGGTCCTCTGAGCGGACGTGCTCGAAGAGCAGCTTCCCCCGGGCCTGAGCACCCGAGCCACTTCGCGCAATCCAGCTTTCGGGTCGGGCATCGTGCACATCACCATCGTGCAGGTGACGTAGTCGAAACTGCCGGCGTCGAATGGGAGGGCTTCAGCTGGTGCCTGCACGACCTCGAGATCGCCTTTCCCTTGCTGGCCCAGTCTTCGAGCGAGTGCTCTTGCCATGTTCGAACTCGGCTCGCTGAGCACCAGCTCGTCCACTGTGGGCGGGAAAAGCTCCAGGTTCGCGCCGGTTCCCGTGCCGAGATCGAGCACCCGTCCGTCAGCCCATCCGCCGCGATAATACAGATGTATTGGTTGCTGTAGTAGCGTATGGGCGATGAGTTTGGCGACCGTCCCGAGCGAGCCGGCGACCCGCAGGTCGGGGCCGATCGACGCCGGGAAGGTGAACGAGCTGGCGACGCCGCCGACGATCGCGCAGCCATCCTTGATGCAGTTGCTGCACTTCCGCCAGCGTCAGATCGAGTTCGTGTTCCGTGCGCGTCGGGAACACGGCGACGTCTTTGCGCTGCGAACCGGGGAACCGGTGGCCCAGATCATGACCGGGCACCCCGATGACGTGCGCTCGCTGTTCAGCGCCAAACCCGATCTGGCGCCTTCCACCGCCGGCGAATCGCCGCTGCGACCGATCCTCGGTCCGGATTCGGTCCTGACCGCAATCGGCGACCGCCACATGCGACAGCGCAAGCTCCTGCTCCCCCACTTCCACGGCGAGACGATCGAGCGCTATGCGGAAGCAATCGAAGACGCGGTGGAACGCGAGATCGATACCTGGCCCCTCAAAACGGCCTTCGCGGTTGCTCCGCGGATGCAGGCGATCACGCTCGACGTGATCATGGCCGGCATCTTCGGCATCGAGGGCCCCCCGGCCTCCGGAACCCCGGAGCATCGCCTCCGCGCGATGACCAAGCGGATGGTCGACCTCACGACCAGGCCCGCCGGTCAGCTGATCGAACTGCTGAACGCCCGCCGCGAGGAGCCGATCGCGCCTGCACGGCCGCTGCTGAGGATGCTCGAGAGGCCGATCGACCTGCTGATCGAGCAGCGACGCCACGCCGAGGACTTGGCGGACCGCCGCGACATCCTTTCGATGCTGCTGCAAACCCGGACTGAGGACGGCGAGGCGCTGTCCTCCGACGAAGTTCGGGCCGAGCTGCTCACCTTGGTCTTGGCCGGGCACGAGACCACCGCCAATTCCCTTGCCTGGGCCTGGGAGCGGTTGACCCGCACGCCGCTCGCCCACGAGCGCCTGCTGGACGCGGTCCGCACCGACACCGACGCCGACGCCGTGATCGAGCAGACGATCATCGAGACGATGCGCTCTCGCCCGGTCGTCCCGCTGACCGGAAGGCGGGTGACGTTGCCGTGGCAATTCGGCCCCTACGCGGTGCCCGCCGGGAGCGGCGTCCTGATCAGCATCCTGCTGGTCCACCACCGGGAGGACCTCTATCCCGAACCCTTCGAGTTCCGGCCCGAGCGCTGGGTCGATCGAAAGCCCGGCACCTACGAGTGGCTGCCGTTCGGCGGCGGCATCCGCCGCTGTCTCGGCGCGAGCCTGGCGATGGCCGAGCAGCGGGTGGTCCTGGGCACGATGGCGCGGCGCCTCGACATCACCTGCGACGACCCCGCCCCCGAGCCCGCGCTGCACCGGAACGTGACGATGATTCCCCGGCGCGGGGCCCGGATCGTGGTCCGCGCTCGCCGCTGATCTGGTCGGCTACGCTGGCCCTCGATGCGAGTGGCCGACTCAGACCTGACTGCATCGGCGCGCATCCGCAACGCAGCGCTTGAGGGGTTCGCGCGCGACGGCGTCGCGGCGACGACGATCCGCGACGTGGCCAAGGCGGCAGGCGTCTCCCCCGGTCTCGTCCAGCATCACTTCAAGACCAAGGCCGACCTCGAGCGGGCGGTCAACGAGCACGTCCTCCAGATCGCGGTCGAAGCCTCCGAGGGGGTGGAGGAGGAGACGGCCGAAGCGGACACCGAGGAGCTGTTCCAGACGATGGGAGAGCGGATCGCCGAGTTCGTGCGCGACCACCGCTCCGCCCTGCTCTATGTGATCCGCTCGGCGGCGAACGGGGAAAAGGCCGGCCTCGACATCTTCGACGCCTTCCTCGCCCTCGTGAACCGCCACGTCGATCGGCTTGCCGAGGAAGGAACACTGCGGGAGGGCGTCGACCGGCTGTGGCTCGGCCTGCAGGTCGTGATCCTCGACCTCGGGACGGTCCTACTGGAGCCGGCGATCGACCGCCACCTTCCGAAACCCATGCTGGAGCCCGACCAGCTGGAGCGTTGGAGGAAGGCCTGCACCGAGCTCCTGCGCCAGGGCTTCGTGAAAACCTGACCGCGCAATACAGATATAGCGAAAGCTATACATCTGTATGGTAGGGTCCGCTCGCGATGAACGGCCGGCGACGAGCATGCGTGATCGGTGGGCAGGGGGCACTTGGCCGGATGGCGGTGGATGCACTTCGCTCGGCCGGCTGGTCCGTCCATCCGGCGGGGCGCCGGCCCGACGCACGCGACGACTTTCGCCTCATCGATCTTCAGCAGCCGGGCACCCTCGACCCGGCGCTGGAAGACGTCGATTTGGTCCTCAGCACCGTTCCCGACCCCGGTTTCGTCGCCGAGCGTTGGGTCTTGGAGCACGGGGGGCTGCTCGTCAACTGCAGCCACGCTCCGGGCGCGGCAGCAGCCGATCTCACAGCCGAGATCGGCGACGGGTGCAAGGGAACCGTGTTGCTCAACGGTGGGCTGGTCCCCGGCGTCGCCAACCTGATCGCCGCTGATCTGCTCGACCGGAACCCCGAGGCCGACACGCTCGAGGTCGCCTTCACCGTTCTCAGGGAGGGGACAGCGGGCAGGGGCGGTGGTGAGTTCGTCCACTCGGGTCTGGCCGCCCGATGCCGCCACCAGATGGTTGAGCTGCCGATACCGGCCCCCTTCGGAGAGCTGCGGTGCATCGAGATCCACGAGAGCGAGGACTGCGGCTTTGCGGGGGTTGCCGAGGGCCGGCGGGTCAGGAATTACCTCGGCTTCGGCGACCGCCCCGCGGGCTGGGCGCTGCAGACCGCCAACGCCCTAGGGCTGATGCGACTACTCCCGAAAGTCGCCTTCACGGCGGGCAGCGGCGGATCGGGGTCGCCATCGCAGGAGCCGACGGCGATCTGGATCGGGGTGAAAATGGGACGGAAACTGCTCGGCGCATCCACTGCGGAGTGCAAAGGCGATTACCGAGTGACGGCTCTGGCGGCTCGCCTGTTCGGCGAGACGCTGGTCGCAAACCCCCGACCCGGGTGCTTCAACCCGGAGGACCTATTCGACCTGGGCGATTTTGTCTCGCCGCTGAATGAGATGGGAGTTCGAATTGCACAATCAAGTCACTGACGGCCGCTTGGCCGGCGAACCCGCGGCACCCATGGCCGAGAGGCCCGCGCCACCACCGCATGTAGCTCTGCTGCGTGTCCTCCTGGCAGCCGCGATCGCCTCCTCGGCGATCCACTACACGCACAACTTCGTGATGGCGAGCATGTATCCGCCGCTGCCTCCCATGTTTCCTAACGCGCTCGCCTTTCGCATCGGCATTGCGATTGCCTGGCCGCTCCTAACGGGGCTCGCCCTCTGGGGCTACACCCGCTACGTCGCCGGACAGACCCGTTCTGCCGGATGGGCCTTCATCGCCTACTCGGTCCTGGGGATCTCGACCATCGGTCACTTCCTCGGTCCCAGCCCGGAGGTCCCGGCTTTCTTCTTCGTGACCATCTTCACGGACTTCCTAACCGGGACGGCGATGCTCGTGTTCGGCCTGACCACGCTGAGGCAGCCTCCAGCCACTCCCGTTCGGTAAGAACCGAGGTTCATGCTCCTCCATCGGGACGTCAAAGGCGGCGGGAAGCTCGTTGCCGCTCACATCACCGAGTTCGCGTCGATGCAGTCGGCGTGGCGGTGGCGTCGTTCTGCTCGGCGCCGCCTGCCGACCACTACGGGCCTCGTCTTCGCTAAGGCGATGCCGTTCATCGGCTCCGGTGCGAGCGCCGGCTTTGGGGGCGGCCTACCCGCCCTGCGGCGCCAGGTTCTGCTGACCGCGTGGCGGGAAGCAACCGACTTTGAGCGTTTTCTCGATCAGCCGCTGGTGCACCGTCCCGCCACCGAGGCGAGGAATTCCTGGTGGTCATTGTTCGATGTCGTCTCGACACGCGGCACGCACTACGGGTCTGCCCCTCTGTCGAGCTGCGAGATGGCTGTCGACGGGCCGTTAGCTGCCCTGACCCTGGGACGGGTCCAGCTCTTATCGCTGCCGCGCTTCCTTCGCGAGGGCGTGCCGGCTGGGTTCGTTCACCCGAGACGCGCAAGGGATGGTCAGCGCCGTCTCCGCGGGCTGGCCGCCCAGCGGGAACTGCACGATCAGCATCTGGGAGTCGGAAAAGGACATGTTGCGCTTCGCATACGGCGATGCCGAGGGACACGGCGACACCGTACGGCGCGACCCGCCAATACTGGCCGAGCAATTGCGCCCGCTTGCGGGTCCGCCGTCTCGGTGGCGACTGGGGCAGCGGCACGATGTATCCCGAGCGGCTGGCGCCGCTGGCCGCAGCGCTGTCCTAGTTTCCCGTCATTGATTGGATCTTCTCGAGCAGGGTCGAGCGCGCAGCCGGCGCAATCAGCGTCCGGCTCATTGTGTACTCGGACCCCATGCCGGCGACATGCCACGCAGGCGTCCCAAATCGCCCACGTTGTTTTCTCGCCCAGCGGACTTGACCCGTCCAAGCACCGAGCCGTAGGCATCCGCCACCGTCATCACGATCCACTCTCCCGTCGGCGGACTGAAATCCGGCTGTCCCGCGAATAGCCGGGGGCCGAGCTCAGCTTCGAGCGACGATTCTCACCGCGTCTCTGGTTCGCAAGTGCGCGGCGGGCGACGCCGATCAACCAAAAGCGCGCTTGGCTCCGCGGAGGAAGATCGTGAAGGCGGCGCCATGCAACGAGGAATGTCTCGGCGAGAACGTCGGCGGCATCCTCGGGATCGGTAACCCGACGAAGCTCGAAGGCGAGGATCTCGCCACGGTGCTCGGCGTAGAGCTTGCGAAAGCGGACTTCGGCAAGTTGGTTGGAGAGTGAGTTATCAGGGGGCAACGAGGAGACCACTACCGATAAATGTCCGGACGCAGGATTTGCGTTGCAGGCGCGTTAGCGGAAATGCGCAGCAGGTCCATGAGGGCGGCCCCGCCGTCAGCGTGGACGCCGGTGCTCCACTTTGAACCGCAGCATCGCGACCGGACCGCGCAAGCCGGTGAAGCCGATTGCGCGGACACGCAGCGTGTGGCGGCCGACCGCCACCCAGTAGCGCAAAGGCGAGTGGCAGCGGCGCCAAGCTCCGCGGTCGCGCTTACATTCGAAGCCCCTGGCGCCGTCGCGGGAGTAGAAGCGGAAGCGGGCCCTGACGCGGCGATGACGGGTGATGGCCGATTTCCAGAAGCCCTCCGCGAACACCAGGTGCGTCCGGGGACGCTTCCGGGTCGGCTTGCCCGGCGCGTTACCGCCTGGCGAGGCGAAGGGATCGGTGGAGGTGAAGACTCGGCTGTTGGCGCCGACCAGGACGCAGAGCGAGGTCGACGGGCAGGAGGCGCCCCAGAGCGCGTTTTTCACGAACTGTCCGTGGTCGGCCGATTCGGCTTCGAAGGGAACAAGGTTCTCGAAGGTCCAGGCCGTGGGGCCGCCGTCGGGGTTGGTCGAGGTCAAGACATCGCCGTTGTTATCAACCGCGGCGCAGTTGGTCGTTGTCGGGCAAGTGACGCCGGTGATCTGCACCGAGCCTCCGGCATTCGTCTCGGTGAAGTTAGAGCCGGCCGGGTTGGTCGAGGTGAGAATGTTCCCACCGCCATCCCCGGCCGCGCAGAGGAACGCCGTCACACAGGAGACCCCTTCGATGTCCCGCTGCGTCGGCGAGCCGACCTCACGCCAGGACCCAGCCCCGCCGGTCGGGTCGGCCGAAACGAAGATCCGCCCGCCTTTGGCGACAGCGACGCACACGGAGATCGTGGCGCAGGAAACGGCGCGAAGGTCAGGCGAGCCACCAAGCTGGTCCGACCGCCACTGCCCCGCGGTCGGCGAGGTCGTGGTGAAGACCCTGCCGACCGCGGAGCCGTTGCCGCCGGACACCGCTATGCAAAGAGAAGCGGAGGGACACGACACGCCGGTCAGGTGCGGTGCGCCGGGGCCTCTGTATGGGCTGCCGATCGACCAGTTACCGGCGGATGGGTCGGCAGACACATACACCGAGCCTTCGTAGCCGACCGCGACACAGAGGCTTTCGGTGGCGCACGAGACGGCGTCGAGCGAGCCGCGCGGGAAGGAGCATGAGGCTGGATCTACC
The DNA here is from genome assembly GCA_044868125.1 of Solirubrobacterales bacterium. Taxonomy (GTDB): domain Bacteria; phylum Actinomycetota; class Thermoleophilia; order Solirubrobacterales; family 70-9; genus VAYN01. Next base: position 6,184 of record JBIOWB010000080.1, on the reverse strand, counting down.
CCTTCTTCTTCGAGGCAGCTCTGCTTTGGCTCGGCGTAGGTCGGATAGCGGACGCGCCAGCTATCCCTGCCGCCGGTCGGCGACTGCGAGACGGCCACGGTGTCGAGCGCACCGACCGCGACACAGAGCGTTTCGCTCGGGCAGGAGACGTTGAGCGGTACCTGGTCGGCGTAGCCGCCTTCGAGCTGTTTCGCCGGCAACTGGCGCAACGTCCAGCTCGAGGCCGCGCCGGCCGGCGCGGCGAGCTCGACCCCGAGGACAGCGATTGCGCAGCAGAAGGCGATGAGGGAGCGTCTCGATCTCATTCAAGGTCCCTCGTGCGTTGAATCGACGATCCTCGACTGCAGGTAGGCGGATTCGCGGAAGACGGTATCCGGCGGAACACCGTTCTCGGCAGTGGAGGGCGGACCGAAGATCATTTCGGCCTGGGCGAGAATCCTGGAGGTGCGGGGGTCGAAGATCCAGCGGCGGCCGAACCCGCGTTCCCGGACCCAGGCGATCGCGTCGCCGCGGCGCCCGACGGCGTCGGCCACCTTGCGCTGGAACCCGATGCCGGGGATTTCGGCGAGGGCGCCGAAGGCCGCCGCGCGCAGCGCCGGGTCGGCGAGCGGTTCGCTGAGAATCTCGAAGAGGCTTTCGACCGTCGCACCCCCTCTCTGGGAGCTGGCCGGCGACGGGGCGAGCGCCGAGCTTGAAGCGCCGCGGTTTTCGACGGCGAGGCGCAGGGCTTCGGGCTCAGTGGGGAGCCTAGAGAGCCTGGACATGTAGGCGAATTCGCGGCGGCCCCTGAAGGCCCTGGACGCGAAGTCCTTCACCAGTCGCCCGGAGCGGTCGCGCACCACGTCGTGTTCGCCGGGCTCGAACGCCCAGGGTGGCGGCGAACCCGCCGCTTCCCAGCGGGCCTGGTCGCCCGCCGCGAGGAACCTGATCCCGCCGAGGGTTTCGCGCTCGCGGGTCTTCCCGTCCGGAGCCGTCCAGACCTGCTTAGCAACCGGTACCAGGGCGGGCATCGCATTGCCCTCGCCGAGCTGCCTGTCGGTGAAGTATCTCGGCTTCGTCTTAAACCCGGCGGGGTTGGATGGGTCCCAGGCTTCGAGGTGGACCTCCAGCATCTTCGTGTAGAGGAACTGACTGGAACCAGGCGGCGCTTTGAGCTGGCTGTGGGACGCACCGGCGACTGCGGCGGCCCGGCGCAGTTCGGTGGCGACGGTGGCGTGGCTCAGGGCCTCGTCGCCGCGCGGGGTGTAGCCGGTTCCTCCCCCAGGACTGAGGCCAAAAGGCCCGCCGCTGCCGCTGGGCAGCGCCGGCACTGGCTCACAGGGTTCGACCGGGCCTTCCGCGATTCCCAACGTCTCGATGCTCCCCCCTTCCGGGTCACCGTTATAGGGAACTGGCGTCCCGGAGAGGACCACGCTCTGATCGGGGCGAAACTCCGCCGGGTCGAGAGTGATGTTGCCGGTCGAGTTGTGAAATTCCTCGGCGGAGATCTCCCCGCGCGCGTACTTCTGGCGCTGGTTGCGGTACTGCTCGGTGGTCATCACTCCGATCGTCCACGCTTCCGGGCCGCTCCCGCCGACCCCGCCGATTTTTCCGCCCAGGGCAGTTTTCACCTCAGAATGCGTGTAGTGCGGTTCGCGACAGACCGTCCCAGCCGGCAGCCAGCTGACCTGAGAGGGAATCCCGGCGTCGGCCAGCGCCTGTTCAAGACCGGCGGCTTCTTCGAGGCTGTAGATCTCGATCGTGACGCCTCCGGCCTCCCGCGGCACGACCGCGAAGGCCTTGGAGGGGTTATCGCCTCCGGCGCTGACGACCAGTGCGGCGGCAACAGCAGCCAGGGCGATACCGGCGCCGAGCGCGAGGCGTGGGCCAAGCCGGCGCCAGGCCGGCTTGGCTGCGGTGCGATCCTCGGCTTCCGTACGCGCAGCGGCCGCGGCCCGGTCGGCGACAACCGCCTTCAGCTCAGCGAGAAGCCGCTCCTCGAAACCGCCGCCTGGAGTCTGCTGTCCAGTCACGATTGCTCCTCTGCGGTCGGGGACGATGCGCCTGCCGCGTCGAGCTCGGCGCGAAGCTTGCGGCGGGCGCGGTGCAAGCGCACGCGGGCGGTCACTGGGCGCACACCGGCAGCGGCGGCTGCCTCCGTGAGGCCGAGCTCGTCGAGGGCGACCAGCTCCAAGACGGCCCGCTCCGTCTCCGGCAACGCGTCCATCGCCTCGTAGAGACGGCGCGACTGGGCTGCGGCATCGATCCGGGCGTCCAATCGTGCCGCATCGTCCTCGTCAAGCAGAGCGCACCCGCGCAGCCGCTCCTCCCCCGCTCGCTGGCGATCGCGTCGGCGGGCGTCGCCGGCAACGTGAACACGGGCGATGCCGAGCAACCACGCCTTCGGTGTCCCGAGCCTCGCCCGATAGCGATGAGCCGAGTCGATCGCAGCGAGGAAGATCTCCGCCGTGAGGTCAGCCACGCTCTCGCGATCGCCGACGCGGCGCGAGACAAAGCGCTCGATTCCATCGACGTGCTCGCGGTAGAAGACCTCGAAGATGTCGGCGTCGAGGCCGATCAGGGGCAACTGCTCGGGACCGACACCTCGTTCGCGGGCCGCGACGACGCTGAGCCTGCGACTGAGAGCGCTCTGAGGCTCAGGCACGGTCGACTGCGTGTCCATACTTCTTATTGGTCGCAGGGGCGAAAAACGTTTCATCGATCGAATCCCGGGCGCATGAGCTGAGAGGGTTCTACACTCATATTGCAGCGCCGCTCGCCGCTTCCAATCCTGTGCCGCTAGAGATCACTGGCGTGGCCCTGTCGAGCGCGACCCCGTTTTTCGTGCCCTAGCAGTTCCCCTAAATCAAACCGGAACCAGAGGAGTTAGTGACCCTCGGGTTCCTACACGGACAGTCCGCTTATGAGACTGATCGGCGAGATCGGCTGGACTACGTGGAGCACGGTTTCAAGCGGTTTTTGCGCGATCGAGCTACGTGGAGATCGGCTGGAATCTGTGGGGCGTGTGGCCCCATTTGTTGCCCCAAGACGACTACCGATGAAGGCGGCGGTGGGCGATCTCGTAGACGCTCGGCTTCCAAGGCTGGGCAGGATGTCGCTCGCCCACCGCGATCAGCACCAAGGCCGGCTTGCCGGCCTCTTCGTCGCCGGTGAGAACCGCGCCCCACTGGCCGGCCGGCCGCGGAATGTAGAGCTTGACGCAACCGCCGAGCCGGGTTCCGTCCTGGCCTTCCTCTTCGCAGCGACGCAACCAGCTGAGCGGCGCGCCCTCCTCTTGCAGAGTCGCGACTATCGGCTCGATTGACCCTCGCGCGGCTGCCGTACAGCGAGCGAGATCCTCGGTCACCACCTCATCGACTACACGAACCTCGAAGCGCGGACCCGCGCCCGGGCTCGCCACGGCTACCCCTCGCCGTCGGTGGGCAGAGAGCCGAAGTGCCGGTCGAAGTCCTCCTGGCTCATCGGGGTGGTCCCCGTCCGCTTCCGGATCTCCTCGATCGAGGTTGCCTTGGAGGGCCAATCCGGAGCGAAGATCAGCTTCACCTCCGCCGCTTCCTCCTCGGTCATTGCATCGATCTGCGCTCGCAACTCGGCTTTCGTCATGCATCAGATCGTAGCTCCCGACCCTGCCGGATTTCCCGCGTCAGCCCTGGAACACGGGTAGATCACGGATCACCTCGGCAACGTCCTCGGGCAGCCGGTACATCGTGCGCTCCCCTCCCCCAGGCGCAACATCGTCATAGGCGATCCAGTCGAAGCGAATGGGCTCCTGCGTGCCAGTCTCTCGCTTCCACCGTTTCGCCGACCGTCCACTGGTCCGATGCCAGCTCTTGACCGTCTCGTAGGTCACGCTGAGGTTTGAGGCTAGATCTTCAAACGTGAAGCCGGGACGACCTTGGAAGTCTTCGATCCGCGCCGCCGCACCAAAGACCTTGCGGCCGTTATTGCTCAAGTACTTCGTGAAATATCGCCGCACAGAATCTTCAACCGAGTCGGGGCCCGACGAAACGAACGCCTCCAATCCGTTGATCTCGACGGTCGTTCCCTCGGGGATATTCAGCTTGATTTGAAGAATCGGCATGTCTGCACTTTCGAATAGGTGAGAGACCAGCATAGCCTGTCTCTCACCTACACGATGTTGTAGGGCAAAGGTCGGTTGTGGGCTGCGCCAGCCCATAAATTCTGTGAAATGAGGCCAGGGGTGGTCGGAGATCTGATCTTCGCGGCATTGGTCTTCGCCGACGTAACCGCCTTCCTCTGGGTGGCGTTGACTCTCTATCTCGAGCCTGCCCCCGTGACGAGGAGGATTTCGCTGCGGGCCATGGCACGTGACGCCCCCTGGGCAATCACCCCCGTCTGCGCTGGGCCCGGATCGCCCGTGACCTCGGCGAGCGCCACCACCTCGCGCTAGAGATCGCCCCGTTCCTCCTCGCAGCGCACCGAGGAGGAGCCGTTCCGCGAGGCAGGAAGCAGCACAGAAGAGCGGGCACTGGCGATGGGACTCGGCCGATCTCTCTACCTACAGATAAACGCGATCCTGAAGCTGGCCCTCGAGGACGGCGACATCGAGACCTTCCGCCATCTGGAGGCGAAATGGGCAGGGCTCTTCGAGGACGAAGCGGGCTACGTCTATGGTCCCGGCCGCGAAAGTGCGACGACGCCTGCGGCTCTGAGGAGCTACCGCTTGGTTTTGGTTCTTGGACTGGCGATGTGGGCGGCGCGGCTCTATGCAAAAAGTGATCCCTCGGCGCCAGCGAGCGAAGACTCGCGAGTCGAGTGCCTGCGCATCCTTGCGGGCCGGTTCGCCGATCCCGAGGCCCTTCTCGATGCCCACGAGGACGCGGTCGATCGAGAGCAGGCAGATGAGCGCGGGGTGCCCTGGACCAACTGGTTCCTGGGCGAGTTCGGTGAGGGGGGTTCACGGGATCCCCACCGAACGCGAACTCCTCTTCACCGCACTTCTGATTCTGGTCGGGCGCTCGGATTTCGACCTCGCGGACCTGGAGCTCCGCCCACGGACGTGGCAGCGTCACTCCGTACAGGAGACCAAGGCTGCACTGAAGCGACTGCGCGAGGAGGCCGATCGTTGGAGTGCAGTCTTCGAGGTTCCGACCGAGGCGGAGGCCGGGGCCCCCGAGGGCGGAAGCAGCCGCCTCGGCGGCCGAAGATGAGAGGCGGGCGGAGATCCGCGCTGCGCCGCTCGACCCTGCGCGGGTCGAGGAGTTCCGTAACGCGGTGCTGGAAGAGGTGAGCGAGAGTCGAGTGGTGCGCGACCTCTTTGCTCACCAGGGCGCACTGCGGGGGCGCACCGAGCAGCCAGAAGGAGAAAGGACGATCATTCCCGAGTTCATTTCCAAGGGCGTCTTCACCTCCCCACCCCGCGTCCTCGGTCTGACCAGTACCGCGCGGATGTTCGGCCGGCAGGCTCGCCGAAGCGAGTCCGAGGCGCTAGCCCGGGCGCTGGAGGAGATTAAGGCGGAGCCTTTCGAGGATGACTCGCCTCTCGCCTACGCAGGGCGATCGACGAGATGGGCGAAGGCGAGCATCCCGCAGCCTTCTATTGATCCCGAGAAGTTGGCGTCTGCGCGAAGCGCTCGGCCTCGCGCCTTGGGGCCCACCCGAAGCAATTGACTCAGAGCTCGTGCCACTTGGGAACAGCAGGGCGTTCGCCGGGCTCTTCGAGGGAGTGCCGACTCTCGAACTGAGCGGCGTGCCGGACGAGCGTCTCTGGCTTGTCAATCTGCCAGCTGTCGCACTCTTCGAGGAATGGCCATCCGAGCGCGACAGCGGTTTCCTGCTTGAACTGCGGGACTTCGATCCACAAAGTGCTGCCGAGATGCTGGCCGAGCACCCCGAGATCCAAGGAGCAGACGAAGGACCCGAGGAGGCACTGAGAACGCTGCAGGAAAAGGTCTTCGCCAAGCTGGTCTTCTGCTGGCGGATCGAAGCGGGCTCGGAGACCGGCGGGATCTCGCTCGCTGTGCCCGAAGATCTTCAACGGTGAAGCTGCGCCCTCGGGCGGAGCATCGATCTGAGATGTGCCGGCAGAAGCAGAGGCCGGGCCAGGCCTAAATCGACCTCTCTCGAAGCTCATGTTGCCCCAGGCGTTGCCCCACGGCCGATTTTGCACCCTATTGTCTGTCCGACAGGACAAACAAAAGCCCCGCATTTGCGGGGCTTTTGT
>JBIOWB010000079.1:0-7892 GCA_044868125.1 Solirubrobacterales bacterium | reverse complement strand
GGGTCCGAAAGGAACCACGGAACTTTGAGTCGCTCCTCTGGTTCGGGCCGGCATCGCTCGGACGGCCCGGGGTGCCTGGCCGAAAGGCTTGGTCCTAGGGCTCCTCGCCGTTGCCCTGCAGCGCGTACCACTCGCCGCCGAAGGCGGTGATGTCGTTGCCGTTGGCTTCGCCGGGTTTCTTGTCCTCGACAAAGGTGTAGAGGGGATGGCCGGCGTAGGTCACCTGCATCGTCCCGTCTTTGCGTTCGGTCGTGCCGAGCTGGGAGGCTGAGGCGCCGTTGCCGACGGTCGGTTCGCCTTCGGTCAGCATCGGCGGCCAGCCTTCCGCGCACGGCCCGTAGCAGGAGGACGTCGTCCCCTTGTCTTTGTGGAAGTCGTAGAGGGTCATCCCGTTGGAATCGACGAGGACCATGCCCAGCTTCGGCACGTTGCCCAGCGAGACCACGCCGGCACCGCTTTCCGCGCCCGGCGCGGCTTCGCTGCTCGCGCTCTTGTTTTCGCTTTCGTCGCTGCCCCCGTAGCGGCTGCCGGGGCCGCTCGAGCTTTCGCTTGAGGCGTTTTCGTTCGAGCTTCCCGAGCTGCTTTCGCCGGAGCTGTAGCCGCCACCGCCGCAGCCGGCGACGACGATCGCCGCCACGGCCAACACCGCCAACAGCGCAAGAGCATGGGTCTTCCTGTTCACGTCGGTTCCTCCTGGATTCGGGTGTCTGCTGCCGCAATCGACGCCCTCCCCACCGGCGCGACGAAAGTTCGGTTCCCGGCGCGGACGCTGATCGCCCGCGTGCGGGACAGGTCGAGGGCCGAGCTCAGCACCGCTTCGGAGTCCTCGCCCCAGCGGTAGCGGAAGGTCCCGGCCGGATAGGAGACGCCGTGCGGGCCGCGCAGCGAAACCGTGCAGAGCGTGCCGGAGGCGACCCCGTGGACGTACATGCGGATCTCGGTGCCGTAGGCGTGCGGCTCGAGCGTGGCGTAGATGTTGATCCCCTTCGGCACCGCGGCGAACCTGACGTGCTGCTCGGGCTGCCCACCGCCTCCGCCGCCGAGGACGAGGATCGCCAGGACGGCAGCGGCGAGCGCGGCGGTTGCGCCCCCGAGCGCGAAGCCGCCGAACACCCGCCGCCGCCGCTTCTCGGCCTTCTGCCGTTCCGCCGCGATCGTCGCCGCGATTCGCGCCCCCAGCTCGGGCGGCGGCTGCGGCGCCGACCTGAAATGCGCCGGGTCGGCACGGGGGAGCATCTGCGCCACCGGCGCCAGCAGCGCCAGCTCCGCGCGGCACTGCGCGCAGCCGTCCAGGTGCGCCTCCAGCCCTACCCGCTCGGCGCCCTGCAGGTGCCCCAGTGCATGAGCGCCGAGCAGCTCGCGCCATTCCCGGCAGTCGTTCCTAATCTTCATAGCCCATCTCCTCGAGCACGACCCGCAGCGCTCGCAGCCCGTAGTAGACGCGGCTCTTGATCGTCCCCTCCGGAACGCCGAGCTCCTCCGCGACCTCCGAATACGGGCGCCCTCGGTAATAGGTCTCGACGATCACTCGCCGGTGGTCCTCGCCGATCCGCCGCATCGCCTCCTCCACCTGCCAGGAGAGCAGCGCCTCCTCCAGGGGCTCGACGCTCGGCTCGATCCCGCCCTCGGCGACGCCGGGCCGCACCGACCGCGCCCGCCCGAGGTCGATCACCACGTTGCGGAGGATCGCGAACAGCCACGTCCGCAGCGACCCGATCTTCGGGTCGAACCGATCGCCCGCCCGCCAGGCGCGGACGAAGGTCTCCTGCACCGCCTCTTCGGCGAGCCCAGCGTCGCCGAGCGAGCGGACCGCGAAGCCGTACAGCTCGCCGGAATGGGCGGCGTAGGCCTCGCGGACATCGCCTTCGCGGCTGAGCGCGCCCCGGGTCGAAGTTCCAAGTTGGATCATCCGACCCGGCATACGCTCCCCGGCGGAGCCGGGTTCAAATGCCTCTCAGGGAGGGCCCTATTCGAGTTTCCCGATCTTGAAGATCTTCGTCCCGCAGTCCGGGCAGACGCCCTGGATGGCTGGACGACCGTTTTTCATCGTCACCTGTTTGGCGTCTTTGATCTCGACCTTCTTGCGCTCCTTGACGCAGTAACCCTCAGGCATCTAGGAACCCTCCTTTCGTTGCCGCGAACGGCAGATCTCGCGAATACCCGCGAGGTGGATTGAGGCGAATGTAACGCAGGTCCATGACGCTGCCGCAAAACTTCGTGACAAAACACACGAGGCGCCCGCGGTCGCCGTCAACTACCCTCCTGCCGCAGTCGCAAGCCCTTCCCAAGCCTTCAAGGAGATAAGGAATGCCCGAAGCAGTCATCGTCGACACCATCCGCACGCCGATCGGCCGTGCCTTCAAGGGGTCGCTGGCCCAACTGCGCCCCGACGAGATGGGCGCTTACGTGGTCGACCGGCTGCTCGAGCGCAACCCCGAGGTCGACCCGGCGCTGATCGAAGACGTCTTCTGCGGCGTCGGCATGCCGCAGGGCCTGCAGGCCTTCAACCTCGCCCGCATCGTCTCCCTGCTCAGCGAGAAGCTGCCGCAGGAGGTCAACGGCGTCACGGTCTCCCGCTACTGCTCCTCCAGCCTCGACGCGATCCGCCACGCCGGCAACGCGATCAAGGCCGGCGAGGGCGATGCCTACCTCGCCGTCGGCGTCGAGTGGGTGAGCCGTTACAACGAGCGCACCGAGCCCGCCGGCGAGGCCGACCAGAACGACAACCTCAAAGGCAACAACGGCCAGCCCAACGCCTACATCGCGATGGGCGAGACCGCCGTCAACGTCGCCAAGAAGTACGAGGTCAGCCGCGCCGACATGGACAAGTTCGCACAGCGCTCGCAGGAACTCGCCGTCCGCTCGCAGGAAGACGGCTTCTTCGACCGTGAGATCGTCCCGGTGAAGCTGCCCGACGGCAACGAGGTCGCCAAGGACGACGGCCCGCGCGCCTCCTCGACCCTGGAGAAGCTCTCCGAACTGCCGGAGGCCTTCGGCGGCGGCGGCGTCACCGCCGGCAACTCCTGCCCGCTCAACGACGGCGCCGCCGCGGTGCTGCTGATGAGCGACACCAAGGCCAAGGAGCTGGGCCTGACCCCGCGCGCCCGCATCGTCACCGCCGCCACCCACGGCAACGAGCCGGAGCTGATGGGCGTCGCCCCGATCGGCGCGATCAAGAAGGTGCTCGACCGCGCCGGGATGACGATCGACGACGTCGACCGGGTCGAGCTCAACGAGGCCTTCGCCGCCCAGGTGATCCCGATCATGGCCGAATGCGGGATCGACGAAGACAAGCTCAACACCCACGGCGGCGCGATCGCCCTCGGCCACCCGTTCGGGATGACCGGCGCCCGGATCATGGGCACCCTGCTGAACGTGCTCGAGACCGACGACAAGCAGGTCGGCCTGGAGACGATGTGCGTCGCCGGTGGTCAGGGCAAGGCCATGTTGGTGGAACGCCTGAACTAAGCAGCGACTGGCGAGTTGACCTTGCTATAGGCAGGTCAACTCGCCAATCATTGATTAAGGTCGGCTCGTGGAGACGCTGATCTACGAGGCCGAGGGGCGGGTTGCGCGCATAACGCTCAACCGACCCGAGCGGGGGAACGGGATCACGGCGCGGATGCCGGTCGAGCTGGCCGAGTGTGTCGAGCGGGCCAACCTCGACCCCGAGGTGCACGCGATCGCCCTCGCCGGCAACGGCACGGGGTTCTGCGGCGGCTACGACCTGGTCGCCTCCGCCGAGGGCGACATGAGCGAGCTCGGCGACGAGGGCGAGGCGCCCTCCGGCTCGCCGCTCGACCCGGTGACGATCGCCGCCAACCACGCCCCGAACACCAACTGGGACCCGGTCACCGACTACCAGTTCATGTCGCGCAACGTGCGCGGCTTCATGAGCCTCTTCCACTCCGAGAAGCCGGTCCTCTGCAAGGTCCACGGCTACTGCGTCGCCGGCGGCACCGACATGGCGCTCTGCTCGGACCTGCTGGTGATCGCCGAGGACGCCAAGATCGGCTACCCGCCGGCCCGGGTCTGGGGCTCGCCGACGACCGCGATGTGGGCGAGCCGCCTCGGCCCGATGCGGGTTAAGCGCCTGCTGCTGACCGGCGACTCGCTGACCGGCGCCGAGGCGGCGGAGTGGGGGCTGGCGACCGAGGCCGCCCCGCCCGAGCGGCTCGACGAGCGCTTCGAGCGCCTGCTGGAGCGGGTGGCGCGGATGCCGATCAACCAGCTGGTGATGATGAAGCTGCTGGTCAACCAGACGGTGCACGCGCAGGGCCTCGCCCAGACCCAGGTCCTCGGCACCTTCTTCGACGGCATCGCCCGCCACACCGAGGAGGGGCACGGCTTCGTCCGCCGCGCCGCCGAATCCGGATTCCGCGAGGCGGTGCGCGAGCGCGACGAGCCCTACGGCGACCACGGGCTCGAGGGCTTCGGCCTCGACTCGTAGGTCTTGTTCTTTATGAATAGGCTGGCGCGCCGATGAGCAACGCCCCGCACCCGAGCTCGACGATCACCCCGGAGTCCGTCCGGGCTTTCCTCCCCGGCAGCTTCCCCGGCGACCTCGGGATCGACCCGCTCGAGGTCGAGGACACCCACGCCCGCGGGCTGATCGTCGTCGACAAGCGCCACCTGCACCCGGGCGGCTTCGTCCACGGCGGCGTCTGGACCGCGCTCGGCGACACCGTCGCCGCCTGGTCGACCTTCCGCTGCATCCCGCCCGGCCACAACTTCACCACGATCGAGCTCAAGCTCAACGTCTTCGCCGCCGGGATCCTCGGCGACGAGATAGAGGCCAAAGCCGAGCCCCTGCACGTCGGCAAAAGCACGGTCGTGATCGAGGTCAGGATCGAGCGCCGCCGCGAGGGCAAGGAGCCGCGCCTGGCGGCCAATCTCATCGTCTCTCAGTTCGTGCTGCCGCCCGCGGGTGGTTGACGAGCTTCAGGTTCGCTCGGAGGTGACCCGCTCCTCGGGCATTTCTAACGCTTCGATTTGAGGCAGTTTCCACAGCAGGCTGGCGATCGTCAGCCCCACCGCCGCCGAGAAGAGGGCGAGGAACCATTCCGGTGCGCTCAGCAGGACCATGTCGAAGAAGTCACGCAGGGGGGCGATCGCGAGGATGCCGGCGAAGACGGCGCCGAGGGCGGCGACCATCGCCAGCATGTTGCTCTGGATCGCGATGTGCTCGCGACCCGGGCCGCGCTCGAGCAGGAGGATGAAGCAGAGCCCGAGCACGATCAGCGTCGTCGTCGCCGCGGTGCGCCCGGCCTCGAGACTCGCCCCGGCGATCGTGTCGACGAGGAAGAAGGAGAGGATCGAGCCGATCGCCGTCGCCAGGCCGGCGGGAACCGCGAAGGCGGCGAGTGCCCGCAGCAGTCGGCCGCGGTAGAGCGGCCCGTCGGAGGGCATCAGCGCCAGCACGAAGGAGGGGATGCCGATCGTCAGGAACGCCGCCACGGTGAGGTGGCGAGGCAGGAAGGGGAAGGTGAAGCCGGGCACGGCGACGAGCAGGATCAGCGCCGCCGCGTAGACGGTCTTGGTCAGGTAGAGGCGGCCGAGCCGGTGGATGTTGCGGGCGATCCGGCGCCCTTCGCCGACCGCCTCCGGCAACCGCGAGAACTGGTCTTTGAGCAGGACCACGTCGGCCACGCCTTTGGTCACCTGCGCTCCCGACCCCATCGAGACCGCCATCCGCGCCCGCTTCAGCGCCGGCACGTCGTTGACGCCGTCGCCGATCATCGCCACGTAGCGGCCGGCGGCGACCAGCGCCCCGACCAGCGCTTTCTTCTGCTCGGGCTTGATCCGGCAGAAGATCGTGTTCTCCAACGCCATCTTCTCCAGTCCCTCCTCGTCGTCTGGCAGGTCCGGGCCCTCGACCACGCCCGCGTCGCGCGGCACCCCGACCGCATAGGCGACCGCGGTGACGGTCGCCGCCGCGTCGCCGGAGATCAGCTTCAGGTCGACTTCCTGCTCGCGCATGAACGCGATCGTCTCCGCCGCGTCGGGGCGCAGCGTCTCCTCGAGCACCACCAGCGCCAGCGGGGTGATCCGGGGCGCGCCGTTGGCGGCGGGGTCGCTCGGCAGCGCCTCGCTCGTCTGCCCGAAGGCGATGACCCGGCGCCCGGACGCGGTCTCCTCTTCGAGCTTGCCGGCCAGCCGCGGCGTCAGCGTCAGCGCCCCCGACTCGGAGAGGACGTCCGGGGCTCCCATCACGTAGGTGGCACTGCTCGCGCCGCCGTCGAGCGAGACCCCGCTCCACTTCCACTCCGAGGAGAACGGCACCTCGCCGCTCACCTTCCCCGCCTGCCCGGGGAACTTCCGCGCGATCGTCTCCAGGGTCTTGTTGCGGTCGCCGGCGCTGGCGGCGAAGCGGCCGAGCGCTCTCGCCCCGGCCTCCGGATCGACCCCGTCGGCGTACTCGACCCCCGCCAGCCGCAGCTCGCCCGCCGTCAGCGTCCCCGTCTTGTCGACGCAGATCGTGTCGACGGCGGCGAGGCTCTCGGTCGCGCTCATCTGCTGGACCAGCGTGTCGCGGCGCGCCAGCCGCACCGCCGCGACCGCGAAGGTGACGCTCATCAGCAGCACCAGCCCCTCCGGAATCAGCGTCACCAGGCCCGCGGTCGCCGTCTGCGCCGCGCTTTCCAGCCCGACGCTGCGGACCTTCAGGCTGATGATCAGCAGCACCGCCAGCGGCAGCATCACGTAGGTGGAGGCGATGATCACCCGGTTGACCTCCTCCTGCAGCGGCGAGGGCGGGTGGCGGAAGGTCTTCGCCTCGCCGGAAATTCGACCGGCATAGCTCTCCTCGCGCACCGCGTCGACGACGTAATGGCCGGAGCCGGAGACGCAGAAGGAGCCGGAGAGGACGCGGTCGCCCTCGCCCTTCTTGATCCCGTCGCTCTCGCCGGTCAGCAGCGACTCGTCCATCGTCATCCCGCGCGAGGCGATCACCTCGCCGTCGGCGACCAGCTGGTCGCCCGATCCGACCTGGACCACGTCGCCGGGCACGACTTCGGTGGAGATCAGCTCGACCACGGCGCCTTCGCGCACGACCTTCGCGTGCGGCGCCACCAGCACCGCCAGTTCGTCCAGCGTCGCCTTCGCCTTCAGCTCCTGGCGGATGCCGATGTAGGAGTTGACGACCGCGATCAGGCCGAAGATCGAGTCCGCGTACAGCCCGAGCCCGAGATCGAGGACGAAGAAAGCGCCGATGATCGCGTTGAAGAGCGTGAAGACGTTGCCGGCGACGATGCTCGCGGTCGAGCGCGACGAGGTCTCTGGCGGCGGCCCGAGCTTGCGCAGCCGCGCCTGCGCCTCCTTGTCGGAAAGCCCTTGCTCCATGCTGGGACGGCCGTTACCCATTCGGTCCCTATTCAATAGGGTGCGGGAGCGATGGGGCTGAAGCTCGGACTCAACCTCGGTTACTGGGGGATCGGTCCCGCCGGCGAGGACGCCGCGGAGCTGGTGCTCGCGGCCGAGGGGATGGGCTACGAGTCGGTCTGGGCGGCCGAGTCCTACGGCTCCGACGTGGTCAGCGTGCTCGCCTGGCTGGCGGCGCGGACCGAGAAGATCAACCTCGGCGCCGCGATCATGCAGGTGCCGGCGCGCCCGCCCGCCGCCGCGGCGATGGCGGGAGCGACGCTCGACAAGCTCTCCGGCGGCCGCTTCCTCTTCGGCTTCGGGCCCTCCGGCCCGCAGGTCTCCGAGGGCTGGTACGGCGTCCCCTACGCGAAGCCGTGGGGCCGCACCCGCGAGTACATCGAAGTCGTGCGGGAGATCATCGCCCGCGAGGGCCCGGTCGACCACCAGGGCGAGCACTACACGCTGCCGCTGCCGGGGGGAGAGGGCAAGCCGCTGAAGCTGAACTTCCACCCGCTGCGCAACGAGATCCC